>JAFGGB010000122.1 GCA_016930775.1 Deltaproteobacteria bacterium | reverse complement strand
GCAGCACGAGGCCCAGTGAACCGGGAGGAATTTTTGCGGCTAATTCCTCCAACAGTTCCTCGGCGGGCAGTCCGCATTCCGATGCACGGCGCTCTTCCTCCTGACCGAACTCCTTCTTGAACCAGCTCACCATCCAGAACCCTCTGTATATCTGCACTTCTATAGTGTGATATCCAGGCACGGCCGATGGATAGGGCGGAAGAAGAGGTATGGCTTCGACATAATTTTTGCTGGTCACATTGATTGTCGCCGTCGTTCCGTAACTGAGACAGCCCACCGACAGCGACAAGCTCCCCGATCCGATTACCTCGCAGGCCTTGTCGGCCGCTGCTGCGATCAGGGGAAGGCCTCGTGGAATGCCTGTATCGCGCGATGCTTCTTTCGTAATGTTTCCGAGAGGGAGACTGGGAGTGATGAGATCGGGCAACAGTGCCGGATCCATCGGGAGAACCCGCCATTTCCAGTCCCAGGAGGAGGCCCATCGAAGATGTTTGTAGTCGAAGGGTATGTAACCTACCTGACAGCCGATGGAATCTACAAATTCGCCCGTAAGCCTGAAGGTCAGATACCCCGAAAGAAGGAGATATTTATGGGTCTTTTTCCATACCTCCGGTTCGTAGGTCCGTATCCAGTTTGCCTCAGCTTCTGCTTGGAAATAAGCGATTGTGTCCCTCATCCCGATGAGACTGAACAGTATGCCCCACAATCCGCCGATGGGTAATTGGCGGTAGGTCTTCCGTTGATCCAGCCAGTGGATGGCCGGTCGCAGGGGGCGACCGCCAGCGTCCACATTGATTACCGTTCCGCGTTGCGTCGTAATGGCCACTCCAACAAGTCTCTCCTTCAATTGAGGCTCTTCTTGCCAAAGAGATTTGCAGGCGCGGCAGAGACCTTTCCAGAAAACCTCGGGATCTTGTTCCGCCCATCCGGGATGACGGGAATGATAGGGTGGTGAGAACGGAATGGATTTCCCCGCAACGAGATTGCCTTCCCTGTCGAAAACCAGAGTTTTTATGCTCTGCGTCCCGTTATCGATCGCCAGAATCAGGTCTCTGTCGCCCATTGGACAGCGCCTCTCGTTGCTCAAGGCGCAATAGGCGCCTTTATTAAAATCAAAGATTCATTCCCTCATTGACCGGTCCTAAGGTCGGCAGCCGCTTCGGAAAATTCGGCGCCCTGAGGAGAATCTGATTTTGTTGACGGCACAATGGATACTCCCCTGGTGGCCACACTCACATCGTCGGCACTGGTCCGCACCTGATAGACTCCTCCGTTTTCCAGGAGGCTGAGATTCCCCTGTGGAGAGGAACTGGCGTAAACGACAATCTGTTCCGCGCCAAAGGGCGGACCTACCCTGAGTTCAAAACGGTCGTTTCCAGAGGGGATGTCGTAGACGACGCCTCCAAGAAAATAATTATCCCGCCGGTAGGGATTTGGAAGCAGCTGAAGAAGCGTGTTCGCTGCATCACGATAATGAACACGGGCGTAAAAAGGCTTGTTCCCTTTGAGGAATACCCTGATTTTCTCGCCCTGCTTGTAAGCGGGCTTGTCTGTCCAGACCTTGACCGTTAGCGGCGCCGTTGGGTCCTGTGAGAAATCCTTGGTTTCATTGATACGTTTCATTGCCGTGCCGTCCGGGATGACTTCGGCCTTGATTTTTATTTTACAGCATGAGCCCATGGCTGGATCATCATACCATGTTCTGAACCCCTCCTCGATCACCCTGACCGTAGCAGTTGCATAGGCGTTGACAAGATCCTTTTCGAGTTGGAAATCCTTTACTGTCGTCTCACTGGTTAGGTATGTAGCGGCAAGTTCCGCTGCTTTCCGCTTGGCGTTTGCCAGCGCCTCCCGCTCTGTCTGGCTCCTCGATTTATCGTAGCCCATGCAGGCACGATCCTCCGCCTCGACGATTGTCGATTGCTGCGCCTCGGCCATCAAGCTGAAGCCGGCAAGGAAAACAAAAAGGAGCGTTGCGCCGATCATTCTAATGACCCTGTTCATGATTGCATCTCCCTCATGCAGATCAGATTTACGATATCAATTTTATTAATCATAGACAGTCATAAATAGCAAGAATGGTTATTTTAAATGAATTGTCCCGAATGTTTCTGAATGTCTTTATCAAAATGCTCCCAGCCACGGCGCCCGTAACTGTCGACGAGATCCTTGAGAACTTTATAGGCGCCTCTGTCGGACAGATCGTCAAGAGATCGGTACAAACCCTTGCGTCTGCCCAGACGGTAGATCCGCCGGTCATCGTCGCTGAGGCTCAGGTACCGATCGATACAATTGAGAAGTTTACCTTTATCCTTCGGAAAAGTCCCTTCCAGTTCTTCGAGAAGATTGAGGATGTGATCACTCACAACAGTGCTGTTTATGCCTTCAAGCCGGTCGATCAACAATCTGATCTCTCTGATTACATCGTCATCGTCCAGTGGCGTGAAGGTCCCTTGCTCCATCAGATCGTGAAGCACCGTTCCTTTTTTCACTGCAAGAGAGCGGAGCCTTATGAACTGTGGATTGATTTCGTTCAGCACGCGAGCTGTTTCCACAGCGTGATCCCGTGATAGGGAGACACCGCCGAGACCGGGCATTACATAGAGGCACAGAGATATTCCCGATTCTCGTATGCGACGCCCTCCTTCTATGTGCTCCCGAGCCGTCACTCCCTTGCGGACCTCTTGCAGAACGCTGTCGGAACCGCTCTCAAAACCAACATGGATACGGGAAAGACCTGCCTCTCGAAGTCTACGGAAATCCTCGATCGATTTCCTGCAGGCTGTCTTGGACCTGCAATATGATGTGATACGGTCGATCTGCGGGAACTGTCCCTTTATAACTTGGAGTATTTTTATGAGATCATCGGTTTTTGCAATAAGAGAGTCGGCATCCTGAAGAAAGACCGACTTGCCGCCGAAGTAAAGCCAGGCTGCAACTGAACAATCGGTGTTCCGAGAAGTAGGATCCTTATGCAGCGCCTCTACGACTGCTTCATTAATGGCGCCTCCGAAACCCATATTCCGGGATCGTTCTTTGATTTTACCGGCAACATTTACTATGGCTGCAACATCTTTTTTTACTTCTTCAACTGTCCTGAGACTGAAGGCGGCGCCGCGATAGGTGTGACAAAAGGCGCATTTATTCCACGGACAGTTTCGAGTAACTCTTATCAGCAGGCTCTTGGCCTCGCTGGGCGGTCGGATAGGTCCTTGCTCGAATATATTCATTATCAGCCTCTGCCAAAATAGTTTTTCTGAGATAACTATTGAACACTCGGGGATCAACCGTCACGTCTATTGTCTTTGGCCGCACACTTCTTACAATACGGCGCAGATCAGACCTTTGAGATAGAGTCCTTCGGGAAATGTCGATGCCGTCGGATGATCGGGCGACTGGCTGAGCCACCGGAGAATTCGGACATCCCGTCCTGCGTCTATGGCCGCATCGGCTACGATCTTCTGAAAGAGATCCCTGTTCAAGAGACCGGAACAGGAAAAGGTGGCCATGATCCCGCCGGGTTTCACAAGAGAAAATCCTTGAAGGTTAATGTCCTTATAGCCCCTGCAGGCGCCTTCCAGAGCATTTTTTGAATCGGCGAACTTTGGAGGATCAAGGATCACGCAATCGAAGAGCTTCCCTTTGTTGCGGAAGTTTCTCAAAACGTTGAAGGCGTCTCCCTGCAGGCATTCCATGACCGCCGGATCGAAACCGTTCAAGACAGCGTTGCGCCGAGCCATGTCGAGAGCCCCGACCGAGGAGTCGATGTTAACGGTGCAGCGCGCTCCTGCCGCAAGCGCTCTGAGGGAAAACCCCCCTGTATAAGAAAAACAGTTCAGCACCTCCTTGTCTCGGCAGTATTCAGTCACAATAGACCTGTTCTCCCGTTGGTCGAGATAGAATCCCGTCTTGTGACCCTTCCTGACATCCACGAGAATGCGACACCCCTCTTCATTGATCGCAATAAGTTCCGGCGGCTCGTCGCCTGCCAGGCGCCCTTGACTAAGCGAAAGACCCTCCTTGGCCCGAACTTCCGAATCGGAGCGCTCATATACGCCCAGAACCGGCATCATTTCAACCAGCTCCTTGACAACGATCTCTTTCCAGAACTCCGCTCCGGTGGAAAGAAACTGACAGACAAGGAAGTCTCCGTACCGGTCTATGATGATACCGGGCAGGCCATCCGATTCTCCGTTTACGAGACGAAAAGCCGACGTGGCAGATTTATCGATAAGGCATTTTCGCAAGTTCAGCGCCTCCCGTAACTTCCGATGAAAGAACCTGTCGGTAATTTCATCGTCCTGGATCCAGGACCAGAGACGGACCCGTATCTGTGACTCAGGCGAATAGGCGCCCCTGGCGAGCCAGGTTCCTGCTGAATCGATAACATCCACCGTTTCGCCGCAACCGGGTGAACCCTCGACGGCCCCCAGAGCCCCCGAAAAGATCCAGGGATGCCGACGGCTGACCGATTTTTGCCTCCCGGCCTTCAGGATAACTCTTGCTTTCGCCATTTATACGGCGCCTCCCCCTAAATTGATATATATAAAAACGGCCATGTCTTTTCAGTCATGGCCGTAAATTCTATCAGGAAAGACCTTCCTACTAATCGATGCGAACGATAGCTCTTCCCCTGTGCTTGCCTTGGAGGATTAGATCAATTTTTTCACTAACACCTTCCAATGCCACTTCCGAGGCTATTTCGGCAAGATGATCCGTCTTCCAATCGGAAGCGATTTTTCTCCAGACGGCATGCCGTGTGCCGGTCGGACATTCAACGCTGTCTATGCCAAGCAGACTGACGCCGCGTAGAATAAAGGGATAAACATTGAGCGGAAGATCATGAGAGGCGGCATTGCCGCAACATGTTATTGTTCCGCCATATTGCGTCGATTTTACAGCCGTTGCCAGAATAGGACCTCCTACAGTATCAACGACGCCCGCCCACCGTGCTTTAAGCAGAATCTTTCCTTCCCGATCCGTGGCTTCCTCGATGCCGATGACCTCCTTCGCTCCAAGTTTCAGAAGATACTCTCTTTCATCGATCACACCATTGACGGCCGTCACGGAAAATCCAATCTTCGCGAGAATGGAGACGGCAATGCTTCCGACGCCGCCCGGGGCGCCCGTCACAAGAACCTGCCCCTGATCAGGGGTTACGCCATTGCCCGTCAATTTGTAAACCGATAATGCCGCCGTGAAACCAGCGGTGCCGTAATTCATGCTTTCACGAAGAGAGAGGTTTGGGGGCAGTTTGACGACCCAGGAGGCGGGAACTCGAATGTATTCGGCAAATCCTCCCGATGTGTTCATTCCTAAGTCGAAACCGGTAACAAGAACCTCGTCACCCGGATTGAATCCACTGTCCGTGCTCTCCGTCACGACGCCGGCGGCGTCGACGCCCGGCGTATGCGGATATTTTTTCGTCACACCTCTGTTGCCGATGGAGGAAAGAGCGTCTTTGAAATTTATAGAGGAATACTTTACATTTATTAGAACTTCACCGGGAGGAAGCATATCAAAAGTTTTATTTTCGATCGATCGGGTAAATGTACCCTTACTCGGCTCTCTCACCACCATTGCCTTAAATGTCAGTCCACTCATTACACCCTCCATTCCCTCTCAGCGCCACTTCATCAGTTAAAATTAACTGTCTGCAATGCACCGTCTCATATATTTACAGCAATCTCCAACCGCAAACCCCATCAGACCAATCGGTCTCTCAGGTGAATATCAAATTCCCTCTTCGATTGCTATAAAAAAATAAGCATGTCTTTCGTCAACTTTGAGATGTTCTTCTTTGCGTGCATTCTTCCTTTCGAGCATCGAAGACAATCTTCATCAGCCTCTATAAAAGGAATGGTCAGACCAGTGTTTTCAATTCCTTCTCGAAAACATCATAAGATTCCTTATCAAAAAGGATGAATGCAACAACATCGATATCATCATGTTCTCGAAAATACTCGATAATGGCAGACAGAGCTATCTGAGCAGCCTGCCGGAGAGGATATCCGTAGGCGCCTGTGCTGATGGCGGGGAAAGAGAGACTTCGAACGCCCAGTTCCGAGGCTCTTTTTATACTTTCACGGTATACGCTTTTCAAAAGCCCCGCCTCTCCCTTTGTGCCGTCGCGATATACCGGCCCTACTGCATGGATAATAAAACGGGCCTTCAGTGCGCCTGCACGCGTAACAACGGCGCCGCCCGTCGGGCAATAACCGATGATCCTGCATTCTTCCATAATCTGCGGACCTCCGGCGCGGTGAATGGCGCCATCGACCCCTCCGCCGCCTTTAAGGCCCGAATTCGCCGCATTGACGATTGCCTCCGTATCGGCCTCGGCAATGTCGCCCTGCACTAAGACAATCCTGCCCTTGTTGACAGCAACTTCCATCACGCCCTCCTTGCTCCGGAAAATAGCCGCCGCTGATCACTGCATTATGATTCCTTTTTTCTGTTGCTTCTACTCTATCCGTAATATTTCTATTGACAATTTCCCGTTCCCTGCGCTTTCTGAACAACGATTTTTTCTCCTTCGCCGTAAAGAAGCATCCGATAGGTCCGCTCAATGCGGTCCCAGTTCTTTTCCCGGTCCAGGGACCAGTAGCGTCCGATTACCGAAACAACGGCCCCGACATCCAACTCCCTGCATACCTTTTCAATTTCTTCTATGTAAAGAGCGCCGCTTTCGGGTCTTTCTCCACGTCTTCCCAGCATCGCGTGGATAAAAACGCGGGGCGCTCCTGCCCTCTTGGCCAACCGCAGCAGAGCCATGAGATGATCAACAGATCCGTGAGAGCTAAAGAAAGAGACAATCCCCAGAAGATGGAGAGCCCTTTTATTCCTTTTCGCCTTACCGATAACATGGAGAAATGCCTCGTTTTCAAAAAAGGACCCGTCCTCTATCGCTTTTGCAATGCGCACCCTGTCGGAATCGATTCGCCTGCCGGCGCCTATATGAAGGTGCCCCACCTCGGAATTGCCCACGGTTCCCTTGGGGAGTCCGACTGCCTCGCCGGCTGCATCGAGAATCGACAGAGGGTTTAACGCCATAAGCCGGTCTACAACAGGAGTAGACGCGGCGGCGATAAGATTCCCCTCACTGACGGCACTGTATCCCCATCCGTCAAGTATTATCATCAGCAGCCTCTTCACCGTACCATCGGGACGTTTCTCTACAAGAGACCTGCCGGTCATTTCGGCAGGCTGCGGCAGTCCCAGCATATCCAGGATTGTGGGCGCCGCATCGGCAAGTTCCCCGGTTGTTCTCAGACGCCATTCGCCCTTTCCGTCAATCAGGATAAAGGGAACAGGCGAATCAGTATGTCCGGTATCTATGGCGCCGTCGGCATAGCGCCATTTTTCCACTGTTCCATGATCGGCCGTAATCACCACGGCAACGTTTCGGCGGAGGGCTTCCTCTACGAGCCGGCCGGTATGACTGTCGACTGTCTCGACGGCTTGTACAATCGCCCTTTCGTTCTCTATATGTCCCACTACATCAACATTGGGAAAATTGACGGTTATAATATCCGCATCGGGTCGGCCAAGGGCAGAAAAGACCGCTCCGGCAACGGCCTCGATTGACATGTCGGGCGCCTCATCAAAGAGCGAAACATCTTTTCTCGAAGGAATGACGATTCGTTCCTCCCGGTCAAGAAGGCGCCCGTTTTTACCGTTCAGAAAATATCCTAGATGGACTGCCTTTTCCGATTCTGTTATTTTCAGATGGGCCTTGCCTGCGCCCGCCAGGACATGAGAAAGAGTGTTCCGGACCGGACCGTCGGGAAGAAAGGCGACTTCCGCATTGAGTTCCGGCTGATACTGAATCATTGTGGCAAAAGAGAGATCAAGCTGCTTTACTGGAAACTCGGTAAAATTGTTCTCCGTGAGGCTCCGGGTCAGCTCAATTTCCCGTTCACCCCGAATGTTATAAAAGATGACCGAATCTCCGCGCTCAATCCTTCCGACGGGTCGTTTTCCATCATCGACGGAAACAATGGGACCAAGGAGTTCGTCATCCATGCCTTTTCTGTAATGTCGTCGTACTGCTTCGGCCATAGCGGATATCGTCTTCCGATTCATAGCATCTCCCTGACTATTGGCTGATGATCTTCGGCTTTACCTAGTACAGTCGGACCGGAATGTCAAAGAGATACCTTGGGGCTTTTCAGTTGAAAAATTGACTGTTTAATGATAGTCGCATATTGTCGTTATCGACGAGGTACCATGAGATTCAAAGGATTTGGGTAAACGGCGGAAGAGCTCCGGAAGGAACGTGCAGCCGTTCTTTTCGATGTCGGCGAATGCCTTGGCTCCCGAAATGGTTGAGGTCCTTGAGCGATCCATTGAAAGCAGATGCAGCAGAATGATGTCGCTCAGTATAAGCTATTCTCTTAGTGAAAAAGGGAAGTTGCTTGAAGCAATTAATATCGGTTGCTTCAATAAGGCCCGTAATTATGCCCTTCTCAGGCGGTATTATCTCATAGCAACCAGGGAAGCCCTGGATTTGAAAAAACATGCCTGGGTTGAAGATATATATAAAATTCCTCAGAGAAAAGAAAATACCGCTCATGTTTTTGGACCGCTATCTGAAACAACGGCTTAGAATGGTGGAGTCTCAGATTCGGAGGCGGGGAATCCACGATGAAGCTGTTCTAAAGGCCATGGAAAAGGTTCCCCGTCACCTTTTCGTCGATGAAGGTCTCCGTGACCAGGCCTATGCCGACAACCCGTTGCCTATCGGAGATCGACAGACAATTTCACAGCCCTATATCGTAGCCCTTATGACGGAAACGCTGCAGCTGACCGGAAAAGAAAAGATCCTGGAAATCGGCACGGGAAGCGGTTACCAGACGGCCATACTGGCCGAGTGCGCCGACCGGATCCTCTCAATAGAGCGAATCCCCCTCCTGGCACAGAAGGCGAGACGTCTCCTTGAATCGCTCGGATACATAAATATCCTGATCTGGCTTGGTGACGGAACCTACGGCTGGAGAGACGAGGCGCCTTTCGACGCTATTATCGTTACGGCCGGGGCGCCGTCTGTTCCTTCGGCCTACAAAAAACAACTGGCCGTCGGGGGACGCCTTGTAATTCCCGTCGGAAGCGCCCAGTCTCAAACATTGATACGGTACACGAAATTGTCGGATGATCCGGCGAATCTTCGCGAAGAGGATCTCGGAGGATGCCGTTTCGTCAAACTGATCGGTGAGAATGGATGGAAATCTTGAAACCCTCCATGCTGAGACGTCTGTACGAATGGGTCCTTCGCTGGGGCGAAACGCCTTACGGAACCTGGGCTCTCTTCTTTCTGGCGGTGGCCGAATCAAGTTTTTTCCCCATCCCGCCGGATGTCCTGCTGATCGCGCTGGCCATATCATCGCCGAAACGCTCTCTATTCTTCGCTCTCGTCTGTTCGTTAGGATCGGTGATAGGCGGCGCCATCGGCTATGGAATCGGTCTCTCATCCATGGAGCTGATCGGATATAAAATTATCGATTTTTACGGCTTAATGGAGAAATACAACCTCATAGGAGATCTTTACAACCGCTACAGCGCTTGGGCTGTCGGCATAGCGGGATTCACTCCCATACCCTATAAGGTCTTCACAATCGCCGCCGGCGCCTTCCATATCAATTTTATCGTTTTCGTCACAGCCTCGATTATCAGCCGCTCGGCCCGTTTTTTTCTCGTTTCTCTTCTTATTTACAGGTTCGGCCCACAGATAAAGGTTTTTATCGACCGTTATTTCAATCCGCTCGCAATCATCCTGGTAGTTGGCATAGTGGGGGGATTCATCCTGATGCGACATGTTTTTTAAAAATGATCCTTCGACACATCATTACAGGCTCGATTATCACGCTATTTCTCTACGCCGCCGGCTGCTCCGGCGGAACGTCGGGAGGAGTATATCATGTGGTCAAGAAGGATGAGACACTGTGGTCCATCTCACGTGCCTATAACGTCGATCAGGAAATAATCATGAAGGCAAACGATCTGAATCGGCCTGAAGATCTGGCAACCGGCAGAGCTATTTTCATACCCGATGCCCTTCGGGTAATGCCGGCAGCTGCTGCAAAGCCCCCTCCGTCGCCCTCGCCGACGTCTCCTGTAGATTCTTCAACCGTACAGCCACAACCAGTCCCGGAAAGAGAATCCCGGGAAATAGTCTCAGATCTTGATGACAATGCACCTCCGGCCCTTCCTGAAGACTTTTCTAAAATCCCTGTCCCCATACTGAGAAAACTGGAAAAGCCGTCGCAGTCGGCGGTAAGCGCCATGGAGCATAAGGAACCGTCAACGAAGAAAACCGCTGAGATAAGCAGGAAAGAAGAAAGGACAAAGCAAGATGTAAAACAAGGAAAATCGATGCCGAGGAAATCTTCGGTCTCCAAGCCGGATTTTCAATGGCCCCTGAGGGGCCCGGTGATAGCCACGTACGGGCTTCAGAAGGATGGTACGAGAAATAACGGCATCAAGATTGAGGCAAAGGGAAACACCCCCGTTGCCGCTTCCGAAGAGGGTATCGTCACTTTCTCCGCATGGAATAAAATTCTCGGAAACACGATCGTCCTTCAGCATGGCGGAGAATACAGCAGCCTTTACGCATATCTTAAACGGAGGAACGTTAAGGTTGGGGAAAAGGTTAAGAAACGGCAAACGATCGGCCTTAGCGGCCGGCCTCGCGGCGGTGCACAGGACTGCCTGCTTTTTGGGATCTACTACAGGAACAAGCCGCGCAATCCCATCGACTACCTGGCAGCGCCAAAGAGATGAAGTTCCTGGCCATTCGCTGTCGATCAGGGGTAAAATCGCCCTCAGTTCATCAGGCCGGCCTACAATAGGCAGTATTTCCGATGAGGATAATCCTGGTGTTCACTTAGGCCAAAAAGGAATAAAGAACGATGAAGATCGCCGATGACATCTATGTGTATGAGTGGACCAATATTTTTGAGAATAATTGCAATTCCTATTACGTAGGAGGATCCGTCAAGGCCTTGATCGACCCGGGCCTTTCATTGCATGTCCCCGATCTTCTGACAAGAATGGAAGGAGACTCCATAGACCCGGCAGACATCCGCTTCATTATCAATACGCACTCCCATCCCGATCATTTCGAGGGCAATCTCCTCTTCAGCCATCGTGAGGATCTCTTAATTGCGCTTCACGAAAATGAATTTTCTTACCACCGATCGGAGGGGAAGGTCCTCTATGATCTCTTCGGCCTGCCCTTTCCTGAAGTGGCGGTCGATCTGCTGCTCAAGGAAGGCTCTCTGGTTATGGGAGAAGAAAGCTTTGAAATCCATCATCTGCCGGGCCATTCGCCGGGGTCCGTCGGGCTGGCCTGGCCTGCGAGAAAGATCATCTTCTGCGGCGACGTAATTTTCAGGGGAAATGTGGGACGCACAGATTTTCCCGGTGGAAACGACTCTCTGCTCAAATCGAGCATTGAGAAAATAGCCGGACTCGATATCGACTGCCTGTGTCCGGGTCACATGGATGTTATTGAAGGCAACGAGAACGTTCGGAATAACTTCCGGATGATTATGAATTCAATCTTCCCATATCTGTAGAATGAATTATTGAGACTCTTATTGACGACGATAGAAAATCCGGTCCTTGCCGCCGGCATCCTCATAAGTGGCGCCGATGACGATCCATGTTCCCCCTTCTTTTTTGAGATAAACGGTGACATCCGTTTCGCTCTTGGTCCCTCGGACAGAAAGAGAAATCTCCGCCCTTCCCTGTCTGCCCGAGACTTCGACTGAACCTCTGGGAACGCCTTGAAATGTTATATTCTCCCCGACAATAGTCCTGATCTCGGGACGCGTCCTGAGGAACGCCTCCGTGACTTTATAGGCATCTGAACCCTTGATGAAAAAAAAGAACCCTACCGTCAGCAGTACCGCCGCGAGGAATATAAAGAGGAGCAGCGAGACAATCAACCGTTTGATAAAGTGAGCAGGAACCCGCTTTTCAGCCTGATGGGTCTCGTGGGGCAAAGGCATTTCCTGCGCTCTCGGGTAATCCTGCATAGCCGTAAGGAGGTCGGCATCTCTGCGGCCGTATCTGAAGGGATGAGATGTGGCGCCTACGTCGATTCTGTGGACGGCGCCGCATTTCCCGCATTTCGTTTCCATATAGCTTTGCCTAGGGTCGAGCTTATCCTCGTCATTAATGGCGCCGCACTGGCGGCAAACAATCTTCATGACTCTTTCGCTTCCTTACGTATATTAAAACCATTTATGTCTGAAGTGCCTATTATTATACAGTAAGCCCACTCGGTGGGCAATCGCCGTTTGCTACGAATAGAATGATCGGGGCAACATCTCAGGCCATGTGGGGTGCTTCTATGTGACTGTCGGGACTATATCTTCTTTCCAGCCTCCGGGCCACATCGCTCATGGCAAAACAGCACAGGAAGTACAAAACGGCAATGGTCGTATAGATCTCGAAGGGATAAATCATCAACCGGTTGTTGATAGTCTGGGCTACAGTGGTCAGCTCAAAAACACCAATAATATAGGCAAGGGATGTATCTTTGAAGAGGGCGATAAATTGGCCTACAATCGCTGGAATCATTATTTTCAATGCCTGGGGAAGAACAATATGCCGCATCGTCTTCGCGTAGTTCAGTCCCGATGCCATGGCAGCCTCGGTTTGACCATGGGGGATGGCCGATACGCCGGCACGCACAATTTCGGCCAGGTAGGCGCCGGAAAAAATTGTAAAGGCGATCGTGGCGCTCCAGAAAACATTGATTTGCATGCCCGTAACGATCGGAGAAAAAAAGTACACCCAGAATATGACCATGATGAGGGGATTCCCTCGAATCAGTTCGATATAGAGAACGCTCGGCGTACTGACCAAAACATTTCTGCTCAGCCTTCCCAGTCCGGCAATCAATCCGATGACAAAACTTATTGTGAGAGAAATTAACGCTAAAACGATGCTTAAAGTAAGACCGCCGAGGCCATAAAATATCTCTCCCCCTTCACCGCGGGGAAAGGTCCAGATCAAAAGGGCCCTGAGATTGTCGATGATGACGTTCCAGTTGAATCCCCATAAAGTGCGCCCGATGAAACCTACGATGAAAACCGCCATCAGGACAAAAAACGCCTTCCCTGCGACAACAGTTACATTGCCGATCTTGCCGAGAAGCTGCTCGCTTCGCGAGAGATATCGCTTGTCTACGGCCCTCTTCTTTCGTCCTTTCCCAGGACGTGCGCCGGCGATGAAGCCGAGAGCACGGCCGATGCTTTTTATTGAAAAGAACAGGGGCTTCATGAACAGCTTAAATGCCTTGTCAAGTAGCGTGATCCTGTGCTCGGATTCGAAGCGCAGATGATGATTCACACTGTTCATGATAGCACTTATCGTGAGAGAAAGACTTAGATATATTACCGTTGCCGCCGTGGTTGCCTCAAAACCTCTAAATGTGAAGGATTCTATCTGCTGAGCCTGCCAACAGAGATCCGCAACGCCGATTGTCATTGCGAGAGAAGAGTTCTTCATGTTGTTCAGGAACTCGCTTCCCAGGGGCGGGATAATGATCCTGAAGGCCTGAGGTAGAATAACCAACTTAAGCGTCTGAATTCGATTGAGACCTGAGGAATAAGCCGCCTCGAGGTGACCTTTCGGAATCGCTTGAATTCCTGCCCTGACAACCTCAGCGATAAACGAAGCCGTGTAAACGGCCAGACCGCATGTGGCCGCCCAGAATTCGTAATTATGATTATATAGAATAATTCGAAGTCCCTCCGGAATGCCCGAAGGGAAAGCAAAATACCAGAAAAATAGCTGCACCAGGAGCGGCGTGTTTCTAAAAAATTCAACGTAGGCCGTTGAAAGCCAGTACAGCGGTTTGAAAGAGGAAAGCCTCGCGATCCCGCAGAGAGTGCCCAAAACAAGGGCTATGGCGGCGCTGATCAGAGTAATCTCTATGGTCACTAAGAGGCCGCGGAGAAGCCAGAAACCGAATATTTCCTTATAGGTAGGGTTCTTTTCCCATAAAACGCCCCAATGAAAATCGTAACCGAAATCGATCCGGCTGAATATGAAAATAACGAGGAGACCTAAACCGGCCACAACTGCAAACTGTTGGAGAATGCGCTTCGATGATTCCATTTCTATAATGTTCGGCCTGCTCCGGTGTGATGCTGCCCGATGAACTGCGATCCGGCGGTTTCCGGATCGCAGTTCACGACATTCCTAACAGGAGAAATAAGGCTGTTATGGCCAAGTCTCGATCTTGCTGGTCATGGGAAAAGCATATGGAGTATCGGGACCATACCACTTGTTGTAAATCTTCATGTAGGTCCCGTCGAGCCACATGTCCTGAATGGCAAAATTTATTGCATCGCGCCAATTGCTGTCATCCTGGGGCAAGCCGATTCCATATGGCTCGTCGCTGAAGAAATCGCCGACCAACTCGTACTTCCCCGGTTCCTTTGCGGCATAACCGATGAGAATCGTGCTGTCGGTGCTCCAACCCTCTACCTTGCCCTGTTGCAGGGCGAGAAATGCCGAAGGTTCATCCTGGAAACTGATAACATTCTTCTCTGCGTTGGGATCACCCATTTGTTTCAAAAGATTCACGATGTTCTTTTCGCTTGTGGTGCCTTGCATCGAGGCGATCCGCTTGCCGACAAAATCCTGGTGTTTCGAGTATTTCCCCTTCTTGGCAAGAATTTTCTGTCCATCGTAGAAATAAGTTATGGAGAAATCGATTGTCTTGTCACGCTCGCGCTTGTGGGTCATGTTGGCCGTACTCATATCGATGCGGCCCGACGTCAGGAAAGAGATGCGCGTTTTATTGTTCACCTTTACCTTTTCTATGGTCAGATTCTTGCTCAACTGCTGACCAACCCTCTTCACAACCTCCGTCGCGATGTCCACATCAAAGCCAACCCACTCGTTCTTTTCGTTGAAATAGGCTGCTGGAATCGAATTGTACATCAGACCGGCCCTTACAACACCCTCCTTCATAACCCGGTCGTAGGTGGGTCCTGCCAAAGCCGTTCCCGGAAGGATCAGGGCCAGGACGGCCGCTGCAACTGCCAGGTGCAACCACATCCTCGTTCTCATAGAACACCTCCTTGTTGATGAATACATTGATTTAGAACGTTAACGGATCACCGGTCCCAAGGGTCCGATGTTAAACGACTCTTTCTCAATGCGTTAGGATCTTGCTGAGAAACAGCTTTGTTCTTTCGTGCCGCGGAGCGTGGAAAAAGACATCCGGCTTTGCCACTTCAAGAATCTTGCCCTCGTCCATGAATATAACCCGGTCCGCCACCTCTCTTGCAAAACCCATCTCATGGCTGACGACAATCATTGTCATGCCCTCGCGGGCGAGATTCCGCATGACGTCAAGCACCTCGTTGATCATCTCCGGATCCAGCGCCGAAGTCGGTTCGTCGAAGAGCATAATTTTCGGTCGCATCGCCAGTCCCCGCGCTATAGCGACTCTCTGTTGTTGGCCGCCGGAGAGCTGTGCGGGATATGCATGGGCTTTTTCGATAATATCGACTTTTTCCAGAAGTTGCATTCCTAAAATCTCGGCATCGCCCTTCGACATCTTACGCACGTTGATTGGCGCAAGCGTTATATTCTGAAGAGCCGTCATATGGGGATACAGGTTGAATTGCTGAAAAACGAAACCGATTTCCGCCCGCAGATGCGTCAGATTTACCCTGTCGGTGTGGATGGGGATTTTATCGACGATGATCTCTCCCTCCTGTATGGGTTCCAGCTTATTGATGCAACGAATAAGAGTGCTTTTGCCGGAACCGCTGGGACCGCATACCACAACGACCTCGCCGGTTGCTACATGGAGATTGATTTCATTGAGTACGTGGAGTTTACCGAACCACTTTTGTACGTTTCGAAAGGTTATCACTATCGAGCGCCCTAAACTCTCCGGTGAGATATGTCAGCTATATACTTTCAGGAGTTGTCTTTGTCAACAAAGAAGCAATAGAACTGGCGCATTTTCTCCAGCCTCCGTAGAAAAAATCTGACTATTTTTTCTACGGTATCGAAACATCCGCTTTTCTAATCAAATAAGCCACAACACTCGCCATCAGACGGTCCGGTACAATTTTCCATAGAGCAATGATAATCTTTCTTCATGGATGGCTATGCAATCTGTATCCGCCGCAATGATTACAATTTTTTTATGGCTAGAAAATATCCTCCGATGGCTCTATAATGTATAAATATTATCCAGGAAGATTCACGAGCATTTAAGACATAACCTTACCAGGCGCTGAAACGGGAGTCTTTATGAAAATGGTATCGATATTGCAAATACTATGAGTATGCTCAAATCAATCAATAAGAATTTCCTCTCCCTTTCACCTTTCATCGTCATCGGATCGGTCGTCATCCTTCTTCCCATCTTTATCTACATGGCCTATAACTCCATCAGCACGGCAAAAGTAAATGCCCAGCAACTCCTCATCGAAAAGGGAGCGGCGCTGATCCGCTCCTTTGAGGCCGGAACGCGGACCGGCGTTATGGGGATGAGATGGGGCGGCCCTGAAATAGAGTGGCTGCTTCAGGAGACGGCCCTCCAGCCGGACATCGATTATCTAATGATCGCCGATCTCCAGGGCGCCATTGTTGCCCATAGCGACAGAACAAAAACGAGAGATCGTCTCGCTGGCGAACTTGATCTCCAGGCTCTATTCGATAACGAAGGACTTCAATGGCGCTATGTAAACAACGCCGGCAGCGGCAAGATCTTCGAGGTATTTCGGAAATTCTCCCCCACTCGAAAGGGCGCACATTGTCCCATGGGCAACGGGCCGAAGAGCGACTGGTTTCGATCGAGAATCTGCCCCGGCGACCGAACAAGCCCCCACTTGCTAATATTCGTCGGCCTCAAAACGGAGGCTATTGAGGCAGCCCTCAAGGAAAGCATAAGGAACACCATCATGACGGTGATGGTTCTTCTCCTCATCGGTTTTACCGGCATCATCTCTCTTGCCGTCGTTCAAAATTACAGGGAAGCCCGGACAAGTTTCAGCAGAATCAAAGCTTTTTCTGACCGCCTTGTGGAAACAATGCCCATCGGCCTGATAACCACTGATCATACCGGCAGGATTACGGTCATGAACGATGAGGCCTCCGCCATCCTGAAAATCCCTTCCGCCGATGTGATCGGCACACAAGGAACGGGCGTTATCAACGGCCAATTGCTTGCCTCAATGGATAATCATGAGTCTTCCGCCAATCTTTCGGCCGAGGAAATAATCTACCCCCTGAAAGACGGCACAACGGCGGCTCTCGAGGTTATTGCCGCTCCTTTGGAGAGCGATGACCGGTCATCGGAAGGCCGAGTCATCCTTTTCAGGGATCTTACGGAACTCAAAGGATTGCGGGCGGAAATCGAACGGAGCAGACGTCTCGCCTCCATCGGCCGTCTCGCCGCCGGTGTGGCTCATGAGATTCGGAATCCCCTGAGTTCGATCAAGGGCTTTGCCACTTATTTCAGTGAGCGATACCGTGAAATACCGGGCGATCGCAAGACCGCCGAAATAATGGTCCGCGAAGTGGATCGCCTGAACAGGGTGGTAAGCCAACTCCTTGACTTTGCCCGTCCCATGGACCTTCATCGCGAGAATGAGTCTCTCCGGACCATCGTAGATGAAAGTATCGCCATGATATCACTTCAAGCGGAAAACCGCTCCATTGCAATTGTCAGCGAGGGACTCGATGAGATCGGCTTGACAGCTATCGATCCCGATAGGATTCGACAGGTTTTTCTAAATCTCTTCCTCAACGCAGTCGAGGCAATGGAACAGGGCGGCGAACTTAGGATCGCAGGAAGCCGGGACAGCCAGCGGGGAGAGGTTGTGATAACCATTTCCGACACAGGCAACGGCATACCCTCGGAAGACAGAGATAAGATTTTCGACCCCTACTATACGACAAAATCGACGGGTACGGGACTCGGTCTGGCCATTGCTCACAGGATCATTGAAGCTCATAATGGAACGATCCGCGTAGACAGCATCAGCGGCGAAGGAACGACCTTCACAATACGATTGCCCCGTCACGATGCGGAGAACGCCTATGAACTGATTGGGAGGAACGGCGCCAATGATGCGGAGTAACGTGAACGGCAAATCCATAATTCTCGTTGTCGATGACGACGAAGCTCATCGTACAATGCTGAATACTCTTCTGTCCGGATGGGGATACGAAATCTCCGAGGCCGACGACGGAGATGCAGCCGTAGAAAGAGTCAAGGAGCGGCCTTACGACCTCATTCTCATGGATATCAGAATGATACGACTGTCCGGACTGGAAGCGCTGAAGGAAATAAAACGACTGAACCCGGCCATTCCGGTCATAATCATGACAGCCTATTCCTCTATTGAAACGGCCGTGGACGCTATGAAGAAAGGCGCCTACGACTATCTGACAAAACCTCTTGATTTCGACGAATTAAGACTTGTCCTGGAACGTTCCATGGAGCACCGGAAACTCAAAGAGGAAAACAAATTGCTCAGGGAGAGCATCGGCAGTCATTTCGACCGCCGGAATATCATCGGAACAAGCGGACCAATGATAAAACTCATGGACCAGGTAGCCCAGGTGGCGGCTTCCGAAACCACGGTGCTCATTGCTGGAGAGTCGGGCGTGGGCAAGGAACTGATCGCCGGCGCTGTCCACTTCAACAGCTCCCGTCTCGATGGACCATTCGTAAGGATCAATTGCGCCGCTCTTACGGAAACTCTCCTCGAGTCGGAACTGTTCGGTCATGAACGGGGCTCCTTCACCGGAGCGGACCGGCGAAAAGAGGGTAAATTCAAACAGGCTGACGGCGGCACTCTTTTTCTTGACGAAGTGAGCGAGATGTCGCCGTCAATGCAAGTAAAGCTTCTCAGAGTCCTCCAGGAACGCGAGATTACACGGGTCGGCGGCGACGAGGCTCTTGCGGTAAATGTCCGTGTAATCGCCGCCACAAATAAAGATCTTCATGAAGAAGTCCTCCAAGGCCGGTTCCGTGAGGATCTTTTCTACCGACTGAACGTTATCGAGCTTACAGTGCCGCCGCTACGGGAGCGGCGTGACGATATCTCCCTCCTCGCCCACCATTTTCTAAAATATTTTTCAAAGAAAAACTCAAAGAATATTAAAGGACTCACACCTCAGGCCATGAATCGCTTAATCCGTCATCAATGGCCGGGCAATGTCCGTGAACTCATGAACGTAATAGAGCGTTCTGTCGTATTCGCCCGAGACGACTACATCGATGAAAAGGACTTGTCTCTCTTCAGCGGAACCTCCGGGGATAATTCTTCAGATCTCACGGAAAACCTGTCTCTTGAAGAAGTGGAGAAGGCGGCGATTCTGCGAACTCTCGCAGCAACGGGCGGCAATAAAAGTGAAACGTCCAGACGGCTTTGTATTACGAGAAGAACCCTCCACCAGAAATTGAAAAAATACGGCGTCATGTAATCGTCCAGCTTTTCACAAGCCTTAGAGGTCGGGCTGTGGAAACATGACGGGATTATGTGACGCTCCGTCGAGAGGAACCGGACAAAGTCTCTCTTGAATAGTGACGTATGTATTTTCAACGAAAGCGACGAAAGGGCTCACAAATTATGATCCCCGCATGCCTCGATGGAAATGTGTCCGGTCAGTTTTATGCCTCCTATTTCGATTGACAGTGCGCATTTTTTTTTTTATGTTGAGATCCATTTTGCCGTTCACGTATCTCACGGCTGATCTTTCGCGTCCCATCACGGGATAATCTGGAGAAGCCCTTTGCCGCTGCAGTTGGAACAAGACGGGCTGTGAGCATGCCGTCTTAATGATTTCTCCCGGCGGCTCAGGCGGCCTCATTGAGATACCGTCAAAGGGATACTTCCACGCCGCCGCTGGAAGAAACGGGAATGACATCCCTCGGCGGCACACGGCAGGAGCCTTACCTCTATGGCCACATACGATGCTTCAAAGATCGGCATTCTCGGACCCGGACGACTGGGAACCGCCTTCGCTTTGAAATTTGCCCGCGACGGAAAGGAGGTTATGATTTACTACCATGATTCCTCCTTGTGTCAGGAGATAAACAGCAGCGGCCTCAATCCTAAACATTTAACAGATGATCTCGCACGGATTCTCGGAGATATTGACAAGGTTCCAAGACTATCGGAAAGAGTTTTCGCCACCAACGACCTCGAACAGGTCGTCATGGAAAATGCCTTCATCGTTCTCGCCGTAACGATGAACAAGCTTCCCGAGATGCTGGACTACCTGCGTCCCCTGCTAACAAGAAAGAGGGGCATGACCTGTCTCATTTCGCCCATTAAAGGTCTTGCCTCCGACGAAAAAACCAAAGAATTGATCACTCCCTCCCAGATGATCGGCAGCCATCTCTTCGACCTGGCGCATAAATACGAGCTTGTAGTCATAGGCGGTCCTTTCTTTGACATCGACATGGCCCTGGGAAAACCGATCTGCCTGACCGTCGCAGGAAAAAAGAAAATTGCCAAACTTGTCAAAGAGGAATTCATCGATATCAACTGGAAAGAATTGTCATCTTTTTACAACTTCGATATGGTCGGCGTCGAGGCCTGTGGCGCCTTGAAAAACGTCATGGCCAATATAAAGGGTGTCCAAGACCAGCTAAATCTGGGCAACTCCATCCCCGGAACGCTTTTCGCCCGCTCCGGAGTTGAAATCCGTTCGCTATCGAAGCTTCTGGGCGGCGGATTCCAGGCCTTCTACAGTCAGGCCGGCGTAGGAGACCTGTTCGTAACGCTCTCCTCGGAAGCAAGTAAAAATTACCGCTATGGAAAATATTTTTACAAATCCTTCACGGGCAATCCCATAGAAACAGACATAAGAGTTCATCAACAAATCGATGGAACCCCGGAAGGACCGAATACGATCAAGAACGTCCACCGCTACCTGGAAAAAAAGAATATGTACAGTCCCCTCTTTCACTGCGCTTACAAGATTTTCAATGAGGCCAAAAGCCGAGAGGAAATCGAAAATCGGATCGTTCAAGCCTGCCAGGACGATAAGCGGTACAGGGAATATATCGGTCCTTTTTCCCGGCTCTTATATCGCATCATTCCAAACCTCTGGTACAGGCGCCATAAAGGAATTCTCTCTAGGATCGATTTTTGAAACCTTGTCCTATTGTTCTCAACCTCGATAAATATTCTTTCTTGCCTTCCAGATTTCCATAATTTTCCATGTCGTCGATCAGGAGCTTCCAGTGAGAGAGCAAATCTATGCCGTAATGATTGATCCGCTCCTTGTTGGCTCTATCGAGAATAAGCAGCGAGTAATAGCTCACGAGAAGACGCGTCCTGGAATCGCGTCTCATGAGATATGCCCTGCCTGACAGCGTGTTTAGGATAAAAGCTGCGTATTCATAGAGATCCCGATTAGTTATCTTTATATCGCTATCCTTTCTATCGGTTTCCTCGGAAAGCCATTCATACAGTAAAGCGAGACTTGGCTCCACTATCTCTCCTTCCTTCGCTATGACATCCTTCACCACCAATATTGCCTCTTTCTTTCCAACACGGCAGAAATGGACCATATTGAGGGACAGTCTATAAGCATCCTTTGTTTCATCAGCAACTATAGGATGTTGCACCGCTAACTTGTTGACTGTGTCAATCAGAAATCGGTAGGTTCCTCCTGTAAATCCACGTTCATGCGCATACTCCCGGCTGTCCAGATAATCGCAAAGAAGCATTATTTCATTCCTGAGCTTCATTCTCCGATTCTCTTCAGCAGCGTCGGACACCGCCAATATCCCGGCGCCCGATGAGGCGGCCCCGGATCTCAGAACCTTCTCATAAAGAGGCGATGTGGTGGATGATAGTGCCGGTATCGATCCTTCCTCAGTCGAAGGGCCACTGACAATTCCTGAACGGACCCCGGGAGTGTCCAGTCGAGAGGAGTCTTTTCGCCACAAGAGGTATCCGGCGCCGCCGGCGGCGATAATCGTTGCAACAAGGGCAAAAATAATTAGTTTTCTATTCATGGACCACCTCGCCGATCCTTCATTCTTTCAGGAGCTATTACTCACCGAATGCTATTGCATTATATACATAGACGGCTCAGCAACCAACAAGAACTAGCATAATTGCCCTTCAATGCTTTCGACGATCTGGAGCAGATCGGTGACGACCAGATCAGGCCGAAGATTCCGGCACCTCCGATCGTCTTCTCTGAGTCGCAGCGATCGTTTATCGCCGGCAAAGAGGGCTGTCTTGAAACCAACCTGGGCGGACGCCCATATGTCGTTAAGCATGTCGTTCCCGACATACAGCACTTCCGAAGGAGAAAGTCCACGGGCCTCTGTCTGAGCGGCAACTCGTTTATAAAGCTCCAGCGAAGGTTTACTGTAACCGTGACGATAGGAGAAGAATAGAAAATCTTTTTCGAAGCCAAGCCCTTGAAGATCTGCTCCCAAAAAAGCGGGGAAAAGATAAGGTGTGTAAAATTGCCCATTAGAAACGACGCCGAGCCTCATAGCCAAAGCCCTGAGTTTTGCTATTGTTTCTTTGAGATTGGGCATTGGATGTACAGGATTCACAATGCATTCGTATTCGATGGCGAAAGGAAGAATCACCTCAGGATCTTTTATTCCCAGAACTGCGATCCAAATATCCTCTACAATAACTTCAGGGCAGTCTGTTCCTTGCGCACGAAGTTTAGTTTTCACTCCTTCGATCTCGTTGTAAAAGCTATTCGAGAGCTCCTCTGCAGTAAATGTAAAATTATGCCTTTTCAAAAGATCGTCTATTTGATCCGCCCTGTTCTCCGATGATCTCACGGCTATGCCTATGTCTCCGGCACTACTGATAATAAGCGTGCCGTATATGTCAAAGAACACTGCATGAATAGGACCGTCGAGAGCGCCCTGTCGAACGAGGCTCGTAGGAATAGCAGAAAGCGGTTGTGCATAGCTCCGGATTATCTCTTCATAGGTCATCAGACATTGCTCCTCTTCCTGAATATTTATTGAATGTATCGCCGTGCGCCTTCACTGTCAAGAAAGGGTATTTTTAGTTGACAGCCATTTCATACCTAGTGTACAGAGGCCCTGCAGAGGCAAATCAAAGAAAATCCATTGAGGATCGTACATGAAGATACAGAATCTTCTGGTTACCGGGGGCTGCGGGTTTATCGGCAGCAATTTCATTCACTATATCTTTCGACAACCCGATTTCGAAGGACGGATCATCAATATCGATGCCCTCACCTACGCCGGCAATCCATTCAATGTAGCGACCGTTAAGGATGCCTATGGCGAACGTTACCATTTCAGGCGCATCGACATCTGTGATTTCCCAAGCCTTGAAAGCGTCTTTGCCGATTTTGAGATAGACGCGGTTTGTCACTTTGCCGCCGAATCCCACGTGGATCGATCAATCAAGCGCCCGGACGCATTCGTCAATACAAATATCATTGGAACATTCAACCTTCTCGAATGCGCCAGGAGCAAAGGAGAAGAATTTCTTCTCTTTCATCATATCAGCACCGACGAGGTCTATGGAAGCCTCGGACCAGATGGAGCTTTCACGGAAGAAACACCCTACCGTCCCAACAGTCCTTATTCTGCTTCAAAGGCTTCTTCCGATCATCTCGTACGATCATATAACAGGACCTTCGGTCTCCCTACCACCCTGTCCAACTGTTCCAACAATTACGGCCCCTACCAGTTTCCGGAGAAATTGATCCCTCTCATGATCCTCAATGCCTTGGAATATCAATCATTGCCTGTTTACGGCGATGGCAAAAATGTCCGCGACTGGCTCTATGTTGAGGATCATTGCGAGGCTATCTTGACGATCATGAAGCAAGGCAGACGGGGAGAAACGTACAACGTGGGAGGCGCCACGGAATTGGAAAATATCGCTATTGTCGAAAATATCTGCGACCTTGTCGACGAATATGCCGGTCGTCGCGCCGGGAAAGCTGCTCGTAGGCATCTTATAACCTACGTAGCCGACAGACCGGGACATGACCGCCGATATGCTATCGATTTCAGCAAACTAACAACAGAACTTGACTGGATTCCCCGCGAAACTTTTTCGTCCGGTCTCAGAAAAACCGTCTCCTGGTACCTGGAACACCGCAACTGGGTCGCCGATGTTCGTACAAAAGACTATCAGCGCTGGATCGAGCAACAATACGGTCGAATGCCCTGAACGCTCTTCGATATCTGCGGCTTTGTCACAGACAGCCGCCATCGCATCAGACCAGCCAGCCCTCACCTGCTGGATGTCATAACCCTCTTTTAGTATTCGCATTCTTTACAAAGCGTAAATCTCTATGGTAAATTCTAGTGCGAACAATCAAAGGAGGTGTCATTATGACCGTACGGGTTTTTATCGAGCGACGCGTCCCTCGTGATAAACAGATCGAGGTTCTGACACTTTTGACACAGATACGCACTGCAGCGTCTATTCAACCCGGATATATCTCCGGCGAAACTCTGCGAAATATCGATGACCCCGAAGATCTCCTCGTAATAAGCACCTGGCATTCCGTTGACGATTGGCATGCCTGGAAAGCCAGCAAGGAACGGGAAGAGCTCCAGGCGAATATCGATCAACTCCTAAGGTCAAAGACGATGTACCGACTCTTTTCGTATCCCGACAAAAAGATGATCGATTGGCCCGAGTTCTGGGAAATAACTCTTAAGAAAACAATCGGCCACGGCGACTAAAGTTCCTATAGTTGAATCATTAGGAAGCGTTTTGAAAAAAAGATGGCCCGATTTCTCGGGCCATCTTTTCAGAAAGGAGGTCTTTGAATGAGGGGGAACAGTGAATCTAGAACTTAGATTACCTTCTAAACGATACATCATAATTTGACAATACTAATTAATTACGTAGTCAATACTAGTTGAAACACAATATTGAAAGAACATGATCATACCGCACTTCGTCTTGATTAAATGGCGGCCTCATGTTAGTTGATACAACTTACTAATAAGATATTCAGCGTGTTAATGAATAGCATTTTCTACCGCATGAGTCCAGACAGTTACCGCAAAGCAGACAATTATCCGATGCTATAGATCCAGTTTCATCAATGGCCCCGGGATCGCAGACAGATGAACATCGTCGGCAGGCCGAACAATCCTTCGAAATTTTAATACGGAGCACAACAGGCAGGGAAGCCATCAACCCCAAAACAGCTCCGACCGGGCAAATGCCTCTGCAGAAGGGACGATACATAAGGATCGACGCGATAAGCAGGATCGCCAGTGCAATCCATCCTGCCGATGTAGATGACGAAAAATTGAAGGCTGCTCGAAAGGGATCAACCGTCTTGAAAAGATTCGATTTCGTAACATAAAGTTGTACAAGCAATACAACCAGGGCTGCATATCGGGTCCATCGCAGAATCCTTTGAAGAACCTGCCGATCAACCATAAAGGGTATTTGCCCCGATCTAAAGAGAAATTCCTGTAGAGCGCCGAGATGACAAACCCATCCGCACCAGACCCTGCCGAAAAAAATCGTGGCAACAACAATTGCGATAAACAAGATTAACCCATCTTTGATAACTGAAATTCCCATAATCGTGAGGATGAAACTCTGAAATCCCGATATTATGCAGGGACAACTGCCGTTGGCGAAACCAAAAAATGCGAGCGATGAAAGAAGCATGAATCGTCTCAAGAAACGAGCGCGCCGAAGACGAACAAGAATTCCAGCAAGAATCGTCATCATCAGTGCAATGAGGGCAAAACGGAATTTCTTTACAGGGAAATATTCGCTTCCGATCCTTTCCCCGGTTTTACTGTTGATATCCTCGCTTTCGATAGCGCCAAGAACCGGCTTTTCTCCTCCCGTCACAGCAGAATCGTTTATCCCGTCTATCGCCAGGGGTGCAAAAGCCTGGTCTGCCGCCGGCGCCGTTGTTGTTCCAATGATCATCAGTCCGGCGAGAAGTCCCAGAATGATGGGCCATGTGCAGTAATATCTATTATTCACGCGTCTATCGTTCCTTGCATTTCTTCTGATCAGGAGTTCCGGGGCATACTTATAACGGCGTACCCCCCTTCCCTTGAGCAGTCCCTGCTTACTTCAAATGTAGCCGGTCCAGCCGGCAGTTCAATGATCTTCACCTTTACAAATCTTTCAAATTTGTTGTTTCCGGCCTCCTTCCAGGGGGTTGCAGTTGAAACCTCAAGTCCGGCAGTTCTGTACTTCGTTGCATTGATGCTCTCGCTGCAATTTCTGTGAGTCTGTAGAATCTCTAATTTCAGAATTACTTCATCGCCAACTCGGTAGGTCTCCCTCAAACCTTCATAAACAGATACCTTTACATCACAGGCAACTGCATCACCTGCCGCAAAAACGACAATCATCGCGACTGAAGCCGCCACACTCATGAATATTCTTTTCATTTCAACACCTCTCTAGTGGTGGAATCATCCTGACATCGCCACATACGATCTATTAAAACGATACGTCTTATATATTCCTGCATGTTTAAGCAATGACCATACCATATTAAATACTTATGTATTTTTAGTAAGATACGGCTTGATGAAACTGACAGCATTCTAATGACGGATAATAAATATCCATCGACAGCATAAAATATATCCAGAGATTCATGTTGTGTCGAATGATCAGTGCCGCAAAGTCTCATGAAAAAAAAGGATCCTACATTTTGGGTGGCAATTGTTATCACAACTGCCATTTACTTTGCGAAAAACGAAAATTCAACGCTGTTGGCGGGTATCCTCTACTATGAAGGGTATGTACCGTATGGCTACGCTGCCCTTTAGCACCCATATTGTGAAGGTCTTCACCGATTTACCGTCAACGGTCACGAGACTGGACAATGCTTCCACCGCCTTGATATCGTTAACGGAAAATTCTATGCACGATACGGTCGCACTGAAGGGATCGGAAACAAGAAGGATTTTTTCGGGATCATGTGGATGTTTTTCCAAGGCGCCGCTGAAAGCCACGTGATTCAACGTGATATCTTCTGGACGGCGATACGTCTCGACTTCGAACCGTTTTGCCTTTTCAAGCAGCAAATCAAGGGGCATTGCGGTTTCCGCTTTCCGGAGATTATGAATCCGCTAGAGCGAGCATTTCGGGGGAATGCCCCGGATCTCATTCATTGCATCGTCCGAGAGGGAATAGGCCCAGCCGCGGTGCTCGTTATTGAATTCCATGGCACGATCTCGCGCAAGAAGAAGTTTCTCTTTCTCCCTCAGCGACTCCTCCGCTTCATCCTTGCCGATCGTCAACTCTCCTCCCTGATAATCGACGTCGGCCGTTACGACGATGTACCGGGCATTTAATTTCTGCAACACATTCAGAGAGTAGACAACCTTGTTTTTCCCCGTCCATGTCAGACGAAGGTCCGTTTTCGCCCCTTCCATTTCCTGGAAGGGAAGGACATCGACAACTTTAGTCCTCAGGATTGTTTCCAGAGATTGCTCTAGGCCATCGGGATCGGAAACTGATATGCCGGCGCCGGACAGTGATCTTACTTTAAGGCTCTTTTCTCCTATTGTGACATCACATGCCTTGCCGCCGAATTCAACTCGTATTTTATTATAATCCTTAAAAAGCCCAGGAAGGATCTTCGACATTATGTAATCCATAAAATCATTCTGAATTTTCGGCAGGGGATCGCTGGAAAGAAAAACCGTTGAGTCACCCTCTAGACGAACATAGCCGCCTTTCATATCGTTTGCCTGATTGCCGAGAACAACACCGACAATCCGAGACCCGCTGTCATTGTAAAAGGAGACTGTCGTGGCATCCTTCCCGGCGACACCCAGGGTTTCAAAATTTTCCTGGCTTTCCGTAACGCGAAGACGACACTTGATATCGGTTATGCGGTAAAGAAGACGATTGACGGCTTCGGTCTGTGCAGGATATTTATACTTCGAAGCCAGAAGAAATCTATCTGACTCGCGCATGAGTTCAGTTTTCTTTTCGCCGGAAATGATTTCAATCCGGGCAACTTTGTCCGGATCAAGCCCCTGGATCAAATAGCTGTCGCGGACGAAGGTATCGCCTGCCTTCCGCTCACCGGGAGATACAGCAATAGTAACAGCCGCCATAAAGGCCGCAATTATTCCAAGAAGAATCAAATATCTGTTGGTCATGACGCCATTCTCCGAAAGCGGCGCCGCTTCCTAAATCTTGAAATGTATATCAACCCTGCCAGAAAAAGAATGATCGATGGCGCCACCGTCATATTGATCAGCTTCAATTTCATCACAATAGATTCTATTTTCAAGCGTTTTTCACGATTGAGATCCCTCAACTGACGCTTTGCGGCCAAGAGATTGCCCTCGAGTTCCCTCTTCTTGCTTAGAACCTCCCGCTGGAGCACTACAGCGTTCTCTTCAGTGACGGATCCCTGCATTTTGTTCAATTCTACCTCGTAACGTGCTATTTCCCCCTCGACGGCCGCCACCTGTCTGGCGGTCTTTTCCTCAGCTTCCTTCTCTATGGCGTCAAGAACGGTAAAAGGCCTGCTGAATTTTCCCTTTGATCGGGCGTTCATGAGAGCCCGGGAACCGGTAAGATTCTCGATGGCATTCATCAATATAGAGATGTTGTCCGCCGAAGGGTACAAACCGAATAAGCTCTCCTGAAACGCCACAAAATCGTTCACCATGTCAACATCACTGAAAACTATGACTGTCGTCTCTTCTCGAGCTTCTGTAAGGCCCTTTCTAATTTCCTCACTTGAGTTTTTAGTGTTGCCTTTATTCTCTTTGAATTTCAAGCCCTCCGGAAAAGCGCTGGCAAACCGTCCTGTCAGTTTGCAGGCCAAGACAATAGGTTCCGAACCCTCGATAAATCTTTTCAAGAAGACTTCTCCATCTGGAATCTGACCCATGCCGAAGTCCGTTGGATTTAATTCCAAGTAGTTTCCTTTTTCACTCGTTGCAATAAGCGTCTCTGCCTTCACTCCCTGGGGAGGAGCTACTTTCAATCCGCCGGCAAAGAGGAAGCGGACTTCCCGGGCCTTTGCCGTGATGATATCTTCTGTGTTCATACCCTCGGGCCCGATGCCCATGAGGGGAAGAAAGACTTCTCCACTCTCGCCTTGTTTCTTTTCTATAGTCAGGGCATACCGCCTGTCGGCGGCGAAAGCGTTGGATTTCATCTCGCAGCCCCAAACGGCAAGAAGCCTGTTCATATCGGATGAGCGATCGATCGAATTCACCGTATCGACCACACAGTAGGGATCAACAAAGGCAATGAGCTTGCCTCCGTTCATGACGTACTGATCTATGGCGAAGAAAGTCTTCTCTGGGTCAGGCAAAGCCTTGGGGTGAATCACCAGCAAAATGTCAATCCCTTCGATTGTCTCCGCATCCTTCGGAATCGCCACGATCTCGTACAGAGACCGCAATTGATTCGCTAAGCGCCAGGGTTCGGGCGGCACTTTTCCCTGCATTTCCAGCATCTTTCGGAGATAATCCGACATCTGCACGCCCAGTATATCGGGACCGGAAAGTATTCCTACCCTCTTCTTTGTTCTGGTCGTTGAACTGTATATGGCCGATGATACCTCGTATTCAATCAGTTCTTGGCGGTTTGGCGTCAAAAAAGGCAACGCCCGTTCCTGACCGAATTCCGTCACAACGGCAAGACCGAAGAAAAAAGATTCCTCGCCGATAGCATACCTCTGAAGACCGTAGCGCACGGCATCCATTTCTTCGTCCGTGTCGGGACGCGGATCTATGACGTCCAAACGGATCAAGCCGCCGGAAAGTCTCTCGTACTCTCGAAGCAAATCGCGAACGTATAGATAGTAATTATTGTATTTTCTCAGAAACTCCGGCCCTTTCAGCGCTGCCGTTCTCGCATAGTAAAGCTTCAAGGTTACCGGTTGATTTACTGCCCTTATGATGTCCTTCGTTCCCTCGGACAGGGTATAAAGCTTCTCATGCGTCAGGTCTGCGCGCAGCGTCCGCCCCACAGTGTCGGCGATGGTTATTGCGCAAACGGCAATTATGAGGACAAATGAAATAGCAAGAAATCGTTTGAAGGAATCGCGCATCACGCTTCCCTCCTGCCGTCAAGAACAACGGTCGTGGCTGCGAGCCACCCGGCAATGAGGATAAAGTCGTACGCCAGGTCGCTGAATTCGATGACTCCCCGGCGCATTGATTCGAAGTGTTCGATAAAGCTCATATTCTGTACAATCTCCACCGCACGGAGCGGAAGGAATGTGCTCAATACATTCAGAATCGAAGGATAATCGGCAAAGGCAAAAATGCTGCATAGGAGGACTGACACAATAAAGCCGATAACCTGGTTCCGAGTCAGGGAAGAGGCGAAGATGCTCACAGCGAGGTAACAACCCGCCAGGAGAAATGCCCCGGCATACCCAGCGGCGATGACGTAGTTGTCTGGATCGCCCAGGTAATTGACAGTCACGATCAACGGAAACGTGAAGACCAAAGCCAATCCGATGAATAGCCAGGCAGCTGCGAATTTACCAAGCACAGCTCCCCTAACCGTCACGGGGAGAGAGAAGAGCAGTTCGATTGTCCCTGTCTTCCTCTCTTCGGCCCAGAGACGCATGCCGATAGCCGGTACAAGAAAAATGAAGAGGATGGGAAGATAATCGAAAAATATGCGCAGATCCGCCTGACGAATCTCGAAAAACTGTCCCTTAAAACTGAGAAAGCTGGCAAATACCAGAAAAACGAATAGTATGACATAGGCCAGAGGCGTGGAAAAATAACATTTCAGCTCTCGTTTCGCTATGGCGCTGAATCCTCCGATCATCGATCACCTCTTGTCAGATTGGCAAATGAGTCTTCTATACGCCCTTCCCCCTGCTCCTTGAGCTCCAGCGGAGAGGCGTCAAAAACGATTTTCCCTCTGTTGATAACAATAGATCTCGTGCAGAGAGACTCAAGTTCCTCAAGGATATGTGTGGATACGATAATAGCCTTGTCCGGGGCCATAACCCTGATTGCCGTCCGCACATCCTGCTTCTGGTTTGGATCAAGACCGTCGGTTGGCTCATCAAGAATGAGCACCGGCGGATCGCCCACGAGAGTCTGGGCAAGGCCGACTCGCTTTCGGAAGCCCTTCGACAACGTCTCGATAGTCTGATAATACACGTCTTGAAGAGAACAAATCTGCACAACTCTATCGATTTCTTTCTGGCGCTCCTCCCTCTGCACCCCTCTGACCTCGCAGAGAAAAAACAGAAAGGACATAACGGTCATTTCTCCATAAAGCGGCGTGTTTTCGGGCATGTATCCCAGGAACCGCCGTGCATCGAGAGAGGCTGTCGTTACATCATGTCCGTTTATCGACGCCTTGCCGCTATCCGGTCGTATCAAAGAAGCCAGAATGCGCATAGTCGTTGTCTTCCCGGCGCCGTTAGGTCCGATGAAACCGAGAACCTCACCCTTCTTAACGCTGAAGGAGATATCATCGACTGCTACAATGGGCCCGAAGGCCTTTCGTACACGATCTAAAACAATCACGATCGGGAACTCCCCTGAAAATTGTGGTCATTCATACTTTTTTTTCATTTGATTGTCAAGGCACTCCATTTTTCCCATTGCCGGTCTCAAGACCCTGTGCTACAAATCGCCCATGCTGAAGATAGGACTCACCGGCGGCATAGGAACAGGCAAATCTCTTGTGGCCCGGTTATTCAAGAATAAGGGGGCGCTGGTCGTCGATTTCGATGAATTGGCCCATAATGCCCTTGAACCCGGAACGGAAGCATGGCGCTCCGTTGCAAACCACTTCGGACCCGCGGTTCTAAACGACGATGGAACGATAAGCAGGAAAGAACTCGGAATTATCGTATTCAGCGATAAGGAACAACGTAACCGCCTGAATGGCATCGTTCATCCCGCCGTATTCGCCGAATGGAAGCGTATCGTTGCTGAGGAGGCCCTTCACAGGCCCGAATCTATTGTTGTTGCAGACGTCCCTCTTCTCTTTGAAACAAACTGCCGGAATCTCTTTGATGTAATCGTCCTCGTCTATTCTCCGCCGGAACGGCAAATCGAACGCGTCATGTCTCGGAACAGCCTCACGAGAAGAGAAATCCAGGAAAGGCTGGCCGCCCAGATCCACATTGATGAAAAGATTCCACTGGCCGACTATATCATTGACAATACCGGCCCCTTGGCTGAGACGGAACGTGCCGTTGCAGATCTCTGGGAAGAGCTCGTGAAAAAGAATTTTTCCTTAAAAGACAAGAAAGGATTCATCAATGATTGAACGTAATGTACTGACCGATTTCTCTTCTACCGTCTCGGAACCGTCTGTTGATCCAACGGCCTTCGTGCATGCTCTTGCTTCAATTATAGGAAATGTTACGATCGAACGGCATGTTTTCGTGGCGCCCATGGCTTCGGTTAGAGGCGACGAAGGTCAACCTATCTTTGTCGGCGCCGACTCCAACATCCAGGACGGCGTTGTCATCCACGCTCTTGAAACGGAACTGATGGGAAAACCTGTAATGAAAAATCTTCTGGAAGTGGACGGCAAAAACTACGCTGTCTACGTGGGGTCCCGCGTCTCATTGGCCCACCAAGCTCAAATCCACGGACCGGCAACAGTCCGCGATGATACCTTCATCGGCATGAAGAGCCTCGTCTTTCGCTCATCGGTGGGCGCCCGATGCGTCGTCGAACCGGGCGTTATTCTCATGGGTGTTGCCATCCCGGATAGACGCTATATTCCCGCAGGATCGGTACTAACCAAACAGGAAGAAGCTGACAATCTACCCCTGATCACCGACGATTATCCATTGGCTTCTCTGAACCGGGGCGTGGTGCACGTCAATACTGAGTTGGCCCTGAAATACGCAGAAACAAACCGGTGAAACGGCGCCAAGACCGGGGTCGCCCTCTGTTCAGATCCGGCCGGCCTGACGAAGGTACTCCTGGAATATTCTATAGCGGCCGGTCTGGTCGTCGAGGGTTCTCTTGACTATGAATCCCATATCGTCCATATGGGCAACGTTAATCACGGCGTCAACGCTCTGCTGAAAAGCCTCGAGGGGATTCATCGATTCGAACCGACTGCCCGTGAGGATGACGAGACTCTGCCGTCTTACGCTCATGGGAAGAGCAAGCAGGCAAACCTTCACCTGGTTGTCGGCAGGATCGCTGCAGTTGAAAAGTTCATTTACGACTACAATTCGATAAAGATGAAACCGGAGGTACTTCAATGCCTCATCGACTTTTGAAACTCCGGCGGCTGTAAAACCCATGCCGTTCAAAACAGCTTTTATGACTGTTACAAGCTTCTGATCCTCCTCGCATACCAGTGCGGGGGGTTTTTCCCGGTCATAAACAACGAGGGATCTCTCCATACCGTCATAGAACTCAGGCCTATTGTCTGCATTGTCCATTGCTTTTATACACATCTCCCCGGCGGATTTACAATTCGCCTTTCGGTCTTCCATAACTGCGATCGATTTCAAGTTTCGTAATCTTCGTTGTCGATTCGCCCCGAGAACTCTTAATTGCGTCAACGCCGCGACCTACCGCACTCCTTGACGTGGCAAAGGCAAGGGCCGTTTCTTCAGTAATCGAGCCATCCCTGAAAAGCTTGATTATTGACTCATCGAAGGTAATCATGCCGAAGGCGCTCCCCGCTTCGATAATATCGCTAAAGGTTTTGCCCTCGGACTCGCCGTTCAATATTACGTCTTTCAACCGAAGGTTCGAAGCCAGTATTTCGAAAGCGGCTACCCTTCCTCCACCGATTTTTGGCAAAAGACGCTGGCATACAATCCATCGGATAACGTCGGCTAGACGAATCCTTATTTGCCTTTCCTCTTCCATAGAAAAAAGACCGAGAATCCGGTGAATCGTCTGGCCTGCGTCCACGGTATGGAGGGTGCTCAGCACGAGATGTCCCGTCTCGGCCGCAGTAAGACCAATTTCCACCGTTTCCCTGTCACGCATTTCCCCCACTAGAATTACCTTGGGCGCCTGACGCAGAGCCGCTCTCAGACCACCTGCAAATGATTCAAAGTCCGTACCAAGTTCCCGCTGGTTGAATGTTGCTTTTTTATGCTCATGCTGAAATTCTATTGGGTCTTCCAGGGTTACTATGTGAAGTGGCTCCTGTTCGTTGATCTCATTAAGTATCGCCGCCAATGACGTAGACTTCCCGGTGCCGGTAGCTCCCGTAACGAGAACGATGCCGTTTTTTTCACGGGCTATTTTCAGGAAAGCCGGCGGAAGATTCAAGTCACGACAGGTGGGCACCTTTGTTTCAAGCTTCCGCATAACGATTGAATATTGGCCCCGCTGTGAGAAGATATTCACTCTGAATCGGGCCTTGCCGGCAACCTCATAAGAAAGATCGCACGATCCGTCGCGGATAAGCATCTCGGTCAGCCGTCGGTCTCCATTGATAAGGGCAAGCGCCATTGTCTCAACCTGGTACGGCGTTAACGAGAGAATCTCCGGGTCCGTATTCAGAGCCTTGAGACGACCGGAACTCTCCACCTGAAAAGGCCGGCCCACAGTAATATTGATATCGGATATGTCATTGTAAGCATCGATAGCCTGTCTCAATAGGAAATCAATTTCCTGTTTTTTCATTGTCCCTTCCTGCCTGCATTACATTTCCGTAAAGTCTGCGGGTGAATGCCTGAGCATCTGTCTGAATTTCGATTTATCCTGTGCCTTGTTGTAGGCCTCATCGGCGCTTATCAAACCTCTCTGTAGAAGGCTCAAAATCGAGTCGTCCAGGGTCTGCATTCCGTACTTCTTGCCGGTTTGCAGCATCGATGGGATCTGGAACGTCTTGTTTTCTCGAATAAGATTCCTCACTGCCGGCGTCGCGATCAGGATTTCCAAGGCAACGCAGCGTCCCGGGCGATCAATGCGCTTGAAAAGCACCTGGGCGATGACGGCTCTGATGCCATCGGCCAGGATCGATCGAATATGGGATTGCTGATGTGCCGGAAAGACTTCTATGACACGGTCGACCGTCTGCGCCGCACTCGATGTATGGAGCGTTCCGAAAACCAAGTGACCCGTCGTTGCAGCCTCAACTGCCAGGGAAATAGTCTCAAGATCGCGGAGCTCGCCCACGAGGATTATGTCCGGGTCTTCGCGCAAAGCGCCGCGGAGCGCCGAAGAAAATGACCGCGTATGGAGTCTAACTTCTCGCTGGTTTACTATGCAGCTCTTGCTCTCGTGAATGAACTCAATGGGATCTTCGATAGTGATTACATGATCCTTCCGCGTCTTGTTAGCCTCGTCGATTATTGCCGCAAGTGTTGTTGATTTGCCGCTGCCCGTGGGACCGGTGACGAGCACCAGTCCTCTTGGAAGACTCGCCATTTTTTTTATTATCTCCGGAAGACCAAGTTGTTCTGTTGACAGTATGGAACTCGGGATTTCCCGGAATACGGCGGCCACGCCATGCTGCTGCTGGAAGAAATTTGCGCGATATCTGGCAAGACCTGGAATTTCATAAGCAAAATCCACATCACCCGTTTCTTCAAATTCCTTGACTTTGTGTTCCGCAGCTACTTCATACAGCATTGCTTTCAGTTCATCGTTTTCGAGAACGTTGAACTTTATCCGTTCCATATCGCCATGAACCCTGATAGCCGGTTGTTGTCCGGCGACAAGATGAAGGTCCGACGCTCCCTGCTCATGCATGAGCTTGAAAAACGCGTCAATTTGTGCCATATAATCTCCTGATTGTATCTTCTGGATGAATTTTGATAGGTTATCCCATTGGCCTGTGCCTGTCAATACAAGCGCCTATCGATTAAACATTTAAGCAAAATTCATGCAAAAATAAAAGATGGCCATGGAAGATTTTATGTTGACCGATGAAGATCTCCAGAACCTTAGGGTTCGCGGTCTGACGGAATCCGATGTGATGGATCAACTCGCCAAATTCAGGGCCGGCGTCAAGCCTTTGACGCTTGACAGACCCTGCCGGGTCAATGACGGTATTACCGCACTCAGCAACGAAGAGGCGGAGCATCTCGCTAAGGTCTACGATAAAGAACTGCCTGCGCTCAATCCAGTGAAGTTCGTTCCCGCATCGGGCGCTGCCAGTCGTATGTTCAGCCGGTGGTTCCAGCTTCTCGAAGGAAATGTCCCGCCCGGATCGGCTGATTCACTGTTTTTTTTGGGCAACCTATCCTCCTATCCTTTCTTTGAATCACTGCAGAAAACACTCGCAGCCCACGGAAACTCTTTCGAGGATATCCGCCGCAGGGAGGACGCAGCGGCGATTTTACGGCACATCCTCGGTGATGAAGGACTCAAGTACGGCCTGTTGCCCAAAGCCCTCATCCCCTTCCACCGATACCCAGAAGAACAGCGGACCTCCATAGAAGAACATCTCGTAGAAGCTGCTTTGTATGCGGCCTCTCGCGGCCTGGCACGCCTTCATTTTACAGTCTCTCCGGAACACCATCAGGCCATACGACATCACCTCGACAGAGTGACGGGCAGATACGAGGAAAGGCTCGGTGTAACATTTGATATTACTCTTTCGGAGCAATCTCCCTCCACGGAAATACTGGCGGCGGATCTCGACAATCGTCCCTTCAGAGCAGAATCCGGCGAACTTCTCTTTCGTCCGGGAGGACACGGAACACTGCTCCGAAACCTTTGCAACACCGACGGCGATATTGTTTTCATCAAAAACATCGACAATGTAGTACCGGATAGTCTCAAGGAAGAGACTGTTCGGTGGAAAAAAATCCTCGCGGGATTGCTGATAACTATCAGGAAAGAATTCCTCCAGCATCTTGATAATCTCAAAAGTGTTGCCACGGAAGAACAACTGGATTCTGTCTCTCAAGCCCTGAAGAAAAGGTTTCCGGAATGCCTCCCGGATACTTTCCTTTCCTGGCCCACAGAACGGCGACGGATCTTTCTTACCGATCGGATGGACAGACCTCTCCGCATTTGCGGAATGGTTAAAAATGAGGGTGAGCCGGGAGGAGGCCCCTTCTGGGTGCAGGAAGCCGATGGAACGCTGTCTCTACAGATCGTCGAAAGCGCACAAATCAATCCTTCATCGCCGCAACAGACGAAGATCTGGGAGTCTTCCTCACACTTCAATCCCGTCGACATCGTCTGCGCAACCAGAGATTCCAAGGGCAACCCTTACGATCTGATGCGCTATGCCGATCAAAACTCCTATCTCATATCTCGGAAGTCCTTCGAAGGACGCGCTTTAAAAGCCCTTGAACTGCCTGGCCTCTGGAACGGGTCCATGGCGCAATGGAACACCCTTTTTGTCGAAGTCCCGCTCATTACTTTCAACCCTGTTAAAACCGTAGAGGACCTACTGCGACGAGAACACCTGGGTTGAAAAACCAGACCTCCTTAGCGACGGTGATCAAAATAGACTTCGTGCCTTGAAATCAGGCGCCTTTTGTTCCTATGAAATCCCTCAGCCTGATTCGCTTCTTTTCTGGATAATGGTAAATATCGTATTGAGTTGCCGCACCAAGGAGATCATCGATCTTCTTCTGCACTTGAGAGCGCTCTGGGCTCGCATTCCAGGCATTCCAATCATCGATTGTCTGCCAGGTGCTTATAACAAGGTAATTACTCAGATCATCAACATTTCTGAGGGTCTCGCCGGAAATGTAACCGGGTTGCTGCGATGCCAGAAGTCTGAGGTTCATCACCAGTTTCATCAGTTCCTCTTCCTTCTCCCGGGGAACCCGTCTTTTAATCATCACTCTGACGGCCATGGTATTCGCTCCTTTCCTCTCCTCTCCCCGCTGTCTCGTCCTTCCAACACAGCAAGTCGAGAAGATCTTGGATGTTCGACCCTTGAAAACAAAACTCTTTCCTGATACCTCCCGATACTATTTTGATCTAGGCTGAACAGTCCTTCGAACGCTTCGGTTAAGTCGTCCAAACCTTCATAATATGCAATTATAGAATACCAGAATGGCAAAAAATAACAATACCTGGTTATTGCCTGGTAATCCCCGAATAAAAGATCGCACTGGTAAACGGCTATGAACCTTGGAAAATAGGCGTTGCCGGGATGGCGATCCATACATCCGGCTTTTGTTGAATAATCCGAAAATCATATATTCGTCGCTCCCTGTGACTCTGCTGAGGAAGACCCATTCGCTTCTCAAGATGCCAATACTCAACGTAGGCCTTGACTGGCCATGACAGAGTCACGGCGCTAAAATCACCAATGCTTAAAACTCTGACGAGGTCAATGCGGTTAATTTTTTTGCCGGCCATGGAATTGCGTATAGCTTCTGTTATAACGTTCTCCGGCGGTTCATTCATAGTGACGTCCACGACCCATTCATTCCGGTAATTCTGGTAAACCTTGCCCCGCAGGGAAAATGACCGGTCTTCCACCAGAACAGGAAGACCCATGCGCTTCTCCGTGTACTCATAGACAATCCGGGCAGTGATCGGCCTATAATTCCAGCCTTGCACGTAGTCGCCAATAACCAGATCTTCCACGGATTTGATTCTAGAAAGATTTTTGACTTTGATTGTCTTGCCTTTATCCTTGGTCACTTGCCGAAATATCTGTGCCTTCACTGTTTCGACGGGCGGTTTGTGGGCACAGGAAAGACAAATGAACATGATTGCCGTGACAACCGTCAACTTATTGAATAACCTTGTCATGATCTCTTGCAACCTGCTTTCTGTCCAGCCGAACCGGACTACCCTGTTTTCAGAACTGGGATCTATCATAAGGGAAATTGACAATGTCGTGCAACTGCATAAAGGAAAAGAGACGCTCCCTTGATCCACCGTCAAAAAAACAAAGAACCTCGTTGATCCTGATAAATCAGGGTGATAGAGTATTTGCGCGAACAAAAGCTATCATCAACGAGGTGAAGCGATTATGTCACAAGGGATTTTGGGATTCAAGTACGAAGAAGAGAAGCATGATACGGGGATGACGGGATTGGCGGGGCTGCCGCTGTATTTGGATTTGGTTCATGCGATGGGTTTATCGGAGCTGATTGGTCATCATCTTCAGGTGAAACAGCGAGGCTGGACGGATGCGCAGATGGTATTGTCCTTGATGTTGTTGAATCTTTCGGGTGGCGACTGTGTGGAGGATCTGGGGAAGGTTCAGAAGGACGAGGGGTTTTGCCGGATTCTGCGTCGGGTGGAGCGTCAGGGACTGAAACGTTGTGAGCGGCGGGAGCAGGAGCGTCGTTGGCGCAAGGATCGTTGGCGGAGTGTTCCTTCGCCGAGTGCGGCATTTCGTTATTTATCAGCGTTTCACGATGGGGAGCAGCAGAAGAAGCGCAAGGAAGGCACGGCGTTTATACCCGTTCCGAATGGGCATTTGCGGGACATGGCGGGGATCAATCAGGGGATGGCGGCTTTTATGCAGAAGCGCGATCCGCATAAGATAGCGACACTGGATCAGGATGCGACATTGGTGGAGACGGCCAAACGGGATGCATTATTCGGCTATAAAGGTTTCAAGTCGTATCAGCCGTTGAACACCTGGTGGGCGGAGCATGAGTTGGTGTTGCATACGGAGTTTCGGGATGGGAACGTTCCGGCAGGCTACGATCAGTTGCGGGTCTTGAAGGAGTCTTTGTCCTTGTTGCCTGTGGGTGTTGAGCAGGTTCGCCTGCGATCGGATGCGGCGGGATATCAGCATTCTCTTTTGCGATATTGTGAACAAGGAGAGGATCGTCGGTTTGGCCGGATCGAGTTTTCGGTTGGTGCTGATGTGATGCCGGAGTTCAAAAAGGCGGTACTGATGGAGGTGAGTGAGAAGGATTGGAAGCCGATTTGCAGGGAGTTTGACGGCGGCCGGATTCAGACGGGTCAGGAGTGGGCGGAGGTTTGTTGTGTTCCCAACGCGATTGCTCACAACAAAAATGCGCCTGTTTATCGTTACCTTGCGATCCGGGAGCCGACGGGATCGATGGATCTTCCCGGGATGCCGCAGCAGGAGTTTCCCTTTCAGACCATGCAAATGGATCTTCAGCGCTACAAACTATTCGGTTTGGTGACGAACATGGATTGGGATGGGGAGAAGCTGATCCATTGGCATCGTGAGCGATGCGGGAAGTCGGAGGAGGCGCACTCGGCGATGAAGGGGGATTTTGCCGGGGGGAAGCTGCCGTCTGGTGATTTTGGGGAGAATGCGGCCTGGTGGTGGATCATGATCTTGGCGATGAACTTGAACATGATCATGAAGCGG
>JAFGGB010000121.1 GCA_016930775.1 Deltaproteobacteria bacterium | reverse complement strand
CCATCGATGCCTCCTCAATTTTTTTCGCGCATCGCAATGCCGATGAGATCTTTCCATGCGCCTCCCGTTATTTCAAGCCGCAATGCAGCCAGGGGCAGGAGGAAGGGGACGCTCTTTGATATCTTTATGATGATTCCAGAGCGGATGCAATGGGGAACAGCCGCTTTACAGTTTGTTGATGACGCTCGCGCAGTAGGCGGCGCCGAAACCGTTGTCAATATTCACGACGCTTACTCCGGGAGCGCAGCTGTTGAGCATCGCCAGCAGTGTCGCCAGGCCGTGAAAATTAGCGCCGTAGCCGACGCTTGTAGGCACGGCAATGATAGGTTTTTTGACCATCCCCCCGACGACGCTGGCCAGCGCTCCTTCCATTCCGGCCACCACGATAATGACTTTCGCGGAATCGATTGCATCCATACGATGAAAGAGCCGATGGATGCCCGCCACTCCCACATCGCTGATCAATTGAACTCTGTTGCCGAAAAATTCCGCCGTGTTGTAAGCCTCCAGGGCTACCGGCAAATCGCTCGTTCCGGCAGTAATAATCACAATGGCGGATTCCGTCTTCGGGATTTCATGCAGTGCAACGATCAGAGTTTTCCCCAGTTCATCGTAGCGAAGAGCGCTGCCCGCATTTTCCGGACCGCCGGCCGGCATATATTGCTTCATATGCGACGATTTCACCAGCTCCCGGACATGGAGATAGGTCTCCTTGTTCGCGCGTGTGGCCAGCACGTTGTGTCCCTCTGCTATCATTCTGGCCGCAATGTCTCCCACCTGCTCCGGCGTTTTCCCCGAGCAGTAAATCACCTCATGGTAGCCCGTTCGCGCTTCTCTATGCACATCGATCACCGAATGACCGATATCGGCAAAATAGAGACAGTCGATGGCTTTGGCGGCATCGGCGACGGACAGCCGATCGGTCTTTAACTTCTCAATTATTCTTTCCAGATCTTTCTCTTTCATTCATGCTCCCGCAGCGGTAGCCTTCCAGATCGAATGCAACGTACTTGTATCCGTATTTCTTCAATTCATCGGCAACGGCATCTAACAGTTCCGCATGTAAAAACTTGGCTCTTTTTTCTCTTCGCATTTCGATTCGCGCCAGGTCTCCGTGCGTTCTGACCCGGCAGCCGTCAAACCCCAGGTTTATTAAAAACTCTTCTGCTTTTTCGATCCTCCGCAAATCCGCTTCTTCGATTTTTACCCCATGGGGCAGACGCGACAACAGGCAGGCGCAGGGCATCTTGTTCCAGTTGCCGATGCCCATGTCTTTCGCCATCGTTTTTATATCCTGTTTCGCAATGCCCAGATCAAGGAACGGACTTTTGATGCCCAGTTCCTTCAAAGCCTTCATGCCCGGCCGATAGTCCTTCAGATCGTCATGATTAGTGCCGTCGATCACGCTGCTGATATTGTGCGTCTGCGCCAATTCCAGAATGGTCGAGAATAACGCTTTTTTGCACAGATAACACCGGTCGGGCGGATTGTCGACGATAGAATCAAGGATGGGAAGCGTCACGACATGATGGGGGATGGCATTCTGACGGCAATATCTGATTGCTTCTTCCACTTCCCATTGCGGCATATAGGGCGTATTCAGCGTGACGGCCATCATATTGTCTTTCAGAACGTCATGCGCCACTGTCGCGATCACCGTACTGTCCAAACCGCCCGAGAAGGCTACCGCGCAGGATGTCATTGATGTAAAATAGTCCGTCAATTGTCGATGCCTGCTTGTATTAATCGCGCCCGTCCTTTGCATGACGAATATGTCGCTGGATGCTGTCATACACGCTCTGAATGCTCAGTCCCCGTTCATCGGCTATGCGCTTGCAATCTTCATATTCGGGCTTGCTGCGAACGATCCTGCCCTCATGAAGCGCGTGTTTCACGCGAACCTCTCCCATTTCGGTATTCATGACGGTAATTTCTCGCCGCAAAGAGCTCTTGCCTACCATGTGCTCGCGGATTCCCAGGCTGGTCGTATTCAATAAAATAAACTCTTTCATGTTCTCTTTGAGCCGCCCGCTGCACAGGACATTCAGACATACGGCCGGACGGGATTTCTTCATAATCAACGGCACGAGATATACGTCGTCCGCCCCGTTCGCCAACAGCTTGTCCATGAGGTACTCGTAAATCTCGGGATTCATATCATCGATATTTGCGGAAAGCACGTACGACACGTCCCCGTCCCCGGCAGACCTTTGTTCATCCTCCTCTTTCCCCAGATAGACCCGCAGACAATTCGGCATTTCCAAATCGCGGGCGCCGAGACCCCACCCTGTTTTCTTAATTTCAAAATGGACGCGGTCCGAATATTCGGAGCACAGCGTCTTGATAATTGCGGCGCCCGTCGGCGTGGTCGTTTCATAGGGAACGACGCCCGTCTTAACGGGGACGCCCGTTAAAATTTCGGTGACGGCAGGGGCCGGCACGGGTATTCTGCCATGCGCACAGTCGACAAAGCCTCCACCCAATTCAACCGAGGAACAGATAATTCTGTCGGGCTTCAAGTAATCAATGCATATGGCGGACCCTACGATATCAACGATTGAATCGACGGCGCCTACCTCATGAAAATGTATTTCCTCCGAGGGCTTGTTGTGAACCTTGCTCTCTGCGGACGCCAAGAGGAAGAATATTTTTATGCTAAGTGATTTTACCGATTCATTCAAACTGCTTGCATTGATTAATGCCCGTATCGATCCAAAATTCCTGTGTTCGTGATCGGAAATGCGGTCATGTCTCCGGGCGTCACGTACATGCCTATGGCTATGTCCATGCGTATCTCTTTCGCTGTCAGCATCGATCTCCCTGCAATCGGATGAATCGACGGGCCGATGGCCTGGATCAGCTTTGCCGTGAGAATCGTACGATGCCCCGGAAAGGCATACTTCGAATCGCGTTCCCGTTATGCCGTTTTTTTTCTTCCTGCCGATTTTGATATCGTATCCCTGTAGGTCCAGCTTCTTGAGTTCCCGCAGCAGATGCTCGGGATCTACGCCGACGTCCAGCAGGGCGCCGACATGCATATCTCCGCTGATTCCGGCATAACAGTCATAGTACAGAATGGTTCTCACGACACTTGTCCCCAATCTGAATGTATGGTCCTACGGCACATTCCTTCGATTTCTTCCCCGATCATATTTTGAATGCTTCACGAATTCGAAGCTTCTTCACTTTTGCCGGGCATCATCATCGTTGCCATATTTGCAGGTCGTTGAAGTATTGTCAAACGGTGATCATGGCGGAAGGCGGAACTCAATATACGGAACCGGGTCCTTTCTTAAGACTCCCGTTTTCTGGTTCGTTGTTCCGACAACAGGTCTTCAGAGGGGGGGTCTCGCGTGGCCGGCTCTTGAAACAAGAGAGGAGGCTGCCGATCCACGCGAGAACCAGGGTAGGCTTGTCAGGCCCGACCCTGCGGCTCAAGAGAGAGCAGGGTCACGGCGTTTTCCTTCGAACTGGCGCATCCATCGGCAATTAGCCTGCGGGAATGCTCGATGATCCACAGAAGTCGGGATATCATGTAGCCCCTGACTAAATACTGGATCGCGAAGACCTGGTCAGGTTGAAGAGAATCGATCCAGAGAGACCGGACGATATCATCGATTACGGGGGCGCACTCCCTGTGGATCTGCTTCTGTGTCTCATCGAGCTTCCCGCCCTCCATGACGCCCCACACCGAGGCTATAATGTGGGAAGCCGGCCTGTTGAGCAGCTCCTTCCCATGAGCCTGAAAGATCTCCAGTACCACCGCCTCGGCGCGGGCGCCAATTTTGTTGGCCAATTTCCCTATATCCATCAGGACGTCATTGCTGCACGTCCCGCTCGCCATAGTTTTTTTAAGATCCATGTTGTTTCCTTATAACGTGATGCATTGTTGTCGTCCTGCTTCTAAGACAAGGTTGCCGCATACATCTTCATCATGCAGCCGGACACTCCTGCGCTGTATGACGGTTTGGGCCGTTGCAGGCGGATTCACTTTCATTCGACGACAATACACGGTCAATATCTAACAGAATCTTTACCCCGCCAGAAACTTTCGCCATGCCGAGGATATAGTCGATGCCGTCGTCCGCCCCAAAATCAGGCTTGTTTTCAATAGCCTCGGTCTTTATATTCAGGACTTCTGAAACCGAATCAACCACCACTCCCGTAAGAATCTGGCCCGACGGCCCCTCGAATTCCACAACTATGATGCAGGTTCGGTCCGTATACTCTTTCGCCGCCATGCCGAAACGAAGCCTAAGATCCGCCACAGGAATAACCTTCCCTCGCAGATTGATCACCCCCCTGACATACGGCGGCGTCTGTGGAACGGCGGTAATCGCCATCATGCCGATGATCTCCTTGATCTTCAGGATGCTCATCCCGAAGTCCTCGCTGGCCAGGGAAAAGGTCAGATATTTGCCTTCCCTTCTGTCCGCCGACGACACTGAATCGCCGGTTTTATCGGATATCTTCTCCATCGCTATCTCCTTAGAAATCTTTGTCATCCATCGGGATGACCTCTTCGGGACGAATTTCCTTCACTCTCCGGGACAGCTGCGTGGCAGTTTTCCGCATAACCGCCGGAGCGGGAATTCCCCTGACGCTCTTCCGGACTGCGCTTGCACGAGCTGCCGGACGCCCGCCATCGCCGGCGCCCTTTCCCGACGTGTTCTTCACCATGGCCATCAGTTCATTCACGAGAATCTTCATCTGCTCCGCCTGGGCGTTCATCTCCTCGGACGCGCTGGCAGTTTCCTCGGCATTGGCGGCATTCTGCTGGGTCGTCTTGTCCATTTGGGTAACGGTGGTATTGATCTGTGCGATGCCCTGGGCCTGTTCTTGGGAGGCCGCTGCAATTTCTGCCACTAGGTCAGCCGCCTTAGCGGAACTGTCTGCTACTTGCTGGAACGCCTCGTTGGTCCGGCTTACCATTTCCGATCCGTCCTTGACCTTCTTCACGGTCCCTTCGATCAAACCTGCCGTGTTCTTGGCCGCATCAGCCGCCCTTATGGCAAGGTTTCTCACCTCGTCGGCCACCACGGCGAAACCTGCGCCGGCTTCACCGGCCCGGGCGGCTTCGACGGCAGCATTGAGCGCCAGCAGATTGGTCTGGAAGGCAATCTCATCGATGGTCTTGACTATCTTTGAGGTCTCCTCGCTCGCTTTGGAAATCTCTTGCATGGAGCGGGTCAGCTGCGCCATAGACTCATTGGCCTTGGCTACCACCTGCTTGGCCTCGTTCATCAAAGCGTTGGACTGATGGGCGTTATCGGCGTTTTGTTTGGTCATGGAGGACATTTCTTCCAAAGAAGAAGTGGTTTCCTCGATGGCGGCCGCCTGCTCGCTCGAATCTTCAGCCAGAGACTGGCTGGCCGCGGAAACTTGGGCAGACGCTGAAGCCACCTGCTCCGCGCCTTCCGTCATTCCCGTAATCACCTTGGATAAGGGACGGGTTATACTCCGGGCAACCAGAATGCTGATTCCAATTCCGAGAACGACGGATATCAACGACAAGATTATCAAGAAGATTTTTGTTTGGCTGACTGCCGTCCTTATATTATTTTCTATTTCTTTCATTCTTTTGGCGCCTTCCGAAGAAAAAGCCTGGGCCGCTTCTTCAAGGCTTCTGATTTCCTCTTTATATTCATTAATCGCGCTATTGGCCTCTTGAGGCGCCTTGATATTGCCTGTACGAATCGAACTATAGACTTTGTTAAAGCCGCTTACATAGGCAGCCATTTCGGATTTCATCTTATTAAGCGCATCGACATCCTGCCGGGAAGTCACTGCTTTGCCAAGATCTTGAATCCTGGCCTGCAGATGTTCCTGTTGCTCTTTCCATTTATTGAGATATGCCTCTTCTTTCTCTTTTGATCCGATGTTTAAATAGATATCCTTTTCATATCGCCGCAATCCTAGAACATTTGCTCTCGCACGAGCGGAATGTTCAGAAATGGCTGCATCCGTAGCCATCATGTCTTTGAATTCATGTATTGCAGTTTTGGATATCAAATCAGAACTCCAGTAGCCTATGCCTCCAACGGCAATCAGCAATAATGACACCATGCCGAACCCAATTCCCAATCGTGCGCCAACTGTCTTGTTTGTTAACTTCATATTGCCTCCCAAGCTTCCAATCGCTTTCCTCTAATCTCTTTGACATTCAGGACTTCGGAAGTGGCTGCCGAAGGCGGCGTCTGCCGCCCTCGGCCGTTTCCGTCCATCATGCCGGGAGATTCGGCATCAGAACTCCTTGAAATCCTTGTCATCCATAGGAATGACTTCTTCTGGACGAATTTCTTTCACTCCCCGGAACAGCGGCTTCGCAGCCTTTCGCATAACTGCCGGAGCGGGAATTCCTTTGAGGCTCTTCCGGACCGCGCCTGTGCGGGCTTCGGGGCGCCTGCCATCACCGGCGCCCTGTCCTGACGTATTCTTCACCAAGGCCATCAATTCATTCACGAGAATCTTCATCTGCTCCGCCTGGGCGTTCATCTCCTCGGAGGCGCTTGCCGATTCCTCGGCATTGGCGGCATTCTGCTGCACCACCTTGTCCATTTCACCGACGGCTTTGTTCACCTGCTCGATCCCCTGGGCTTGCTCCCGACTGGCCGCGGCAATCTCCGCCACCAGGTCGCTCACTTTCTTCGCCCCCGATGCAACCTTGGCAAACGCATCGTTTGTCCGTTCAACGATATCCGAACCCGTCTTAATCTTCTTCACGGTCCCCTCGATCAAACCTGCCGTGTTCTTGGCTGCATCGGCCGCTCTCATCGCAAGGTTTCTCACCTCGTCGGCCACTACGGCGAAACCGGCGCCGGCTTCTCCCGCCCGGGCCGCCTCTACCGCTGCGTTCAGGGCCAGGAGGTTCGTCTGGAAGGCTATCTCGTCGATCGTCTTGATGATCTTCGCCGTTTCCTCGCTCGATGCGGAAATGTCAACCATCGATGCGGTCAGTTCCTTCATCGCCTCATTCGCCTCTTCGACAACCTTGGTCGTCTCAGCCACCAGATTGTTGGCTTCGCTCGCATGGTCCGCATTCTGCCGCGTCATGGAGGACATCTCCTCCAGGCTCGATGTTGTCTCCTCGACAGATGCAGCCTGTTGAGCCGAGCCTTCGGCCAATTGATGGCTTGCCGACGAGACCTGAGCGGCGGCGCTGGCAACCTGATCTGAAGACTCGGTGAGTCCATCGGCCGCTTTCTTGATCGGTTTTGTTACGGACCTCGAGATAATGAAGGCCGCAACGATGCCAATCAGCAGGCCGGCAATGCCGAGAATAAGCAGAAAAACGATGGTCTCTTGGGCGCCTTCGCTCGTTTTATTCGCCTCTGTCTTAGCCAGTTCGATCTGAAGGTTCATGATGGCGTCAAGGTCGGCAAGCAGCTTGCCCTGAACAGGGATGATGTCCGTGAAGATTATGGCCGTCGCTTCTTTCTTCTGATTGGCCAGCGCAGCAGCAAGAGCCTTATCCATGGCAGGATCGATAATCGTAAGGTTGTTTCGTATCCTTCCGATCAACTCTTTTCCTTTTGCATCGGTTATCCGTTTATCGAGGTTCTCGGCATCCTCTTTGAGCTGTTTGTCTGCCTTGTCGAATTTTTCCTTTTCCTGCTTGATCAAGAGGGGATCGTCGGTAAGAGTCATGTTCCGCAATGTTCTCGCCGAATTCTGATAGTTGTTCAACACCCTGGACGTCAGTCCCACTTGCGGTATGGTCTCATCGACAGTAGCTCTGAGTTCTCCGTTCAGTCCGCCTATTCTGACAATGCTGATCGCAGCGAGTACGCTGAAAAGAACGAGCATGATGCCGAAGCCTATCGCCTGTCGCGCCCCGATTTTGAGATTCGAAATAAACATGTCTATCTTCCTCCAATGCATAGTGCTTTTTCATTTAGAATTGTTCGTAAATCATCCCCGCCGCCGCTGCGGTCTCGCAACTGCAGAAGCTTTTCAGGCTGCGCCGGGACAGCCGTAAACGCCCCAAGGGATTAGGCCGACCTGCCGGCTTCCATCATGTTCAGTAATTCCGCCTCTGATTTCGATTATCGGTTGCGCCATGCCCCTTCCATCTCCTTCCGGTTAAGACCTGATGTTCCTTCAGGTCCCCTCTGTTGTATGAGAAGGTACGAGCAACCGACGTGCCAGGCGGCCGTGTTATCTGATAATTATATGTATTCAAATAGTTAGGTGTTGCGGAAACAAACCGAAACAAGTCCCTTGGCAGGAGTTTCCTAAAAATAAGAATGAAATCGTTCCCATTTTCAGGAATTGGGAAAGGTCAATGCCGGTATAACATCCTTCGGAACGGGGCAATTTTAGAGTGTGCTGAAGCGGGCAAGATTGTGTTTTTTAAGCAAGCCGTACAACCGGGACTGGGATATTCCGGAGAGTCGGCACGCCAGGTCGCGGTCGCCCTTGGTCCGGTCGAGAAGCGTCAGAAGGTACGTTCGTTCGAATCTATCCCTGTATGCGCCGAGGGATGGAAGTTCACTTTGTTCCCGCTTCATTTCCAGGGGTTCTGCATCATCCATTGTTTCTCTCTTGTGTTCTTTCCTGAACTGCGCCGACCTGTACTCCGGCGGCAGGTGTATGGGAAAGAGGGTGGGGTCCCCATGGGCAGAAGCGGCGGCGTATTCCAGGACATGGATCAGCTCTCGAACGTTTCCGGGCCAGCGATGTGAAGCAAGCGTCTCAAGAAACTCGGGAGACATGCCTTTCGTTCCCATGGAATATCGCTGACAAATATCATGGATTTTTCGGATCATGATTTCATGTAGATCCTGCATTCGCTCGCGAAGCGGGGGAAGTTTGATTTCGACTCCCCGTATTCGAAAGAGCAGGTCCTCGCGAAACAGGCCTTCCTTCACTCTTGCGTCGAGGTCGCGGTTCGTGGCCGAAACCAGTCTGAAATCGAGAGGAACTTCCTTCTTCCCTCCAAGAGGCCGAAGCCTCCGTTCCTGAAGGGTTCGCAGGAACGCTTTTTGGATGTTTGGAGGAAGGTCGCCTATTTCGTCCAGAAAAAGAGTGCCGCCGTCGGCCTGCCGCATCAACCCCTCATTCGCCTTGTCCGCACCGGTGAAGGCCCCTTTTTCATGACCGAAAAGCATGCTCTCCGCAAGATTCTCAGGCAGAGCCCCGCAATCAACGGCGATAAAGTTCCGGGATGACCGTGCGCTGTTCAGGTGTATCGCCCTGGCGAACAATTCCTTTCCCGTACCCGTTTCACCCGTAATGACGACGCTCGTATCGGTTGCCGCTATCCTTGCCACATCGTCCAGACACCTCCGCAGAGCCTCCGACTCCCCGATGATGCCCGCACGATCCAGCGCGACGGCTTTTTTGGCCGTCTTTTCCATTCTGTACTGAAGGGCTCGAGTAATCGGCAGCGATACTTCGTCCCAGGAAAAGGGTTTCTGCACATAATGCCAGGCGCCGTGTTTGAAGGCTAATTCCGCCCCTTTCACGCCGCCGGTTCCCGTAATAATGATGACTTCCGGGAGGGAGGGCGCCCTAAGAAGCCGGGGCAGAGCCTTTAAACCGTTTCCGTCCGGCAATTCGAGGTCCAGCAGGATCAGATCGAAATTATTATTCTCGGCCAGCCTGAGACCATCCTTCAGTGTATTTGCGACGGCAGCTTCTTGATTCATCCCCGTTGTCAATTTAAGCAGAACCTGACAAACATTTTCATCATCGTCGATAATCAACAACCGCGCCATTTTAAAGCCTTTCCAGAAACGACAACTGTCGTCCCCGCAACAAAATCCCTCAAAACCGAACTCCATCCGGCGCCCGGAATACCCAGACCCAGGGAAATCGGCAATAAACTCCCGGGCTCCGTTTAGTTCTCACTCAAGGCTACCTATTCGACCCCGTTAAACCGGTCTACTGTAATGCCTCATCGATCGATCTGCAAGAATTTTAAGGTGGCGTTATAGGACGAACAAAGCGCATATTCCGGTCGGACGTTATGGAAGCTTTGGCAAAGTAAAAAAATCATTGGCCGGCTGTACAGCCAGCCAATGATTCATACTGTGACATTGTCGCTTATGGTGAAGAAACGAATATCACCGAATTTTCCTAGATCGCCGGACCCATCATTTTCGACGGCAACCAGGTAATGATGCCCGGGAACAGGGTGCAGAGAATCAGGACGAGTATAATGATCATGACAAAGGGAATGACTCCCTTGATTATATCGCCCATCGTCACGCCGAGTTCCGGCGGCGCCGTGCCCTGGCATACAAAAATAGACATTGCCATGGGCGGGGTCTGAAAGGCCATCTGGAGATTGATGCAGACCATCATTCCGGCCCACAGGGGATCGAACCCCAGTTTTACGAATATGGGCGAGAATATCGGAACGATGATAAACACTATGCCGATCCACTCGATAAAGAGCCCGAGCAGAAAAACGATCAGCATGATAACAGCGAAGGACCCCCATTTGCCGCCCGGGACGGCCATAATGACCTGCGTTACCACCTCGCCGCAGCCGGCGCTCATAAAGACGCCGACAAAGGCGTAACACAACCCGGCGATCAACACGACAAAAGCGCTCACTCTCATCGTATCCAACGCCGCCCGTCTCACGAGGCTCCAGCTGAATTTTCGATAGGCAATCGCCATAATCACGACGGCTACGCAACCCACTGCCGCCGCCTCCGTGGGAGGCGCGATGCCTGCAAAAATAGTCCCCAGAACTGCGGCGATGAGCAAGACAGGGGGAACCAGCGATTTCAGCAAGTTCATCGTCTTTTCGGCAGTCGTTTTCTTGAGTCTCTCCGACTCGGGAATCGGGGGACCCAGCTTGGGATTAATAAAGCAGGCTGTCGTAACGTAGAGGCTGTACATGCCTGACAGCAAGAGTCCCGGGAAAATTGCGGCAATGAACATCTGACCAACGGAGATTCCCGCCTGAGGGCCGTAGACAACCAGCATGATGCTGGGCGGGATCAGTATCCCGAGGGTCCCACCGGCCACACAGACCCCTGCGGCGAGGGCCTTGCTGTATCCCCGCGTTACCATCGGGGCCAGGGCGATGAGTGTCAGGATCGTAACGGAAGCGGTGATCACCCCGAGACAGGCGGCTAGAATAGTGCCGAACAGAACGGTAACAACCGCCAACCCCCCCCTGAATCTGCCAAGACTTTCATAGAGGGTCTCATACAACTGCTCGGCTATGCCTGAATGCTGGAGCACCACTCCCATAAAGGTGAATAGGGGAACGGCGAGATAGGGGTAATTGAGCGATAAGTCGTACAGACGGGTGTACATTATGTGCAATGCCACATCCGAACCGAACAGGACAATGCCGGATATCATTCCAATGCTTCCGATCACAAATCCGATCGGAAAACCCGTCAGGACAAGCGTAAGCACACCCCCTAGCATCAGAGCGGCAACTATTTGCGGATTAAGATCAATCAAGTGACTCACCCCTTATCAGAAAATGCAAATCACGGATGAATTTAACCAGCCCCTGGAGAGTCAGAAGAATAACTCCCAGCGCAAAAACGGTCCGATAGGGCGCGGCCGGCGGATACCAGAATGTGGATATCATCGTCTCGTTGATTCGCCACGATTTCATCGCCCAGGCAGTGGAACTGACGGTCAGTGCAATCATCAACGGGAAGAAAAGAAAGACCGCACTGAGCACATCCATCAAAAGTTTTTTTCGTGGGGACAACAAGCGGTAGACGACATCAACTCTGATATGGGAATTATGAAGATGGTCATAGGACCATCCCAAGGTGTAAACCACCCCGCCGGCCATGCACAATGTATCATAGGCCCATATGGTAGGCGCATTGAAGAAGTGGCGCGAGATCGTTTCATATGCGCCTACCACCACAAGGACCCAGACGAACCATTTTGCAAAGGAGCCGCTCTGTTCGCTGCTTGAATCGATTATTTTGAATAGTCTCTTCACAATTGTCATAGCATCAACTCTTTATCTTTATTTAGCTGATATGGTCTTCTATATCAGGGCTCCATGCCATGGTTCGACTTCTTTTACTTCGCGGCGGCATAAGCATCCCGGAAGCTGTTCATGGATTTCAGGATCTCAACATATACGGGAGATTCCTTGGCGGCCTTTTCCTCATAGAACTTCACCGCTTCCGCCGAGAGGGCATTCTCCACTTCCTTGGGAAGCTTATAAACATCGCAACCGTAATCCGTGAATTTTTTAACGGCTTCAATGGATTTGTAGGTCAAATACTCGTGCTCCGCCTGCGTCCATTTGTCGATTACATCCTGAACGAGCTGCTTCAAATCATCGGGAAGTTTCGCCCAAGCCTTTTTATTCACGAAGAAACACTGCGGATCGCTGGGCGCGCGGCTTGCCGAAATGATGACATATTTTGCAATTTCATTGAAGTGCATATCCCAGTTGGAAGCCAGGGTGGAATACTCAAAAGCGTCGATTGTTCCCCTCTGCATCCCTTCATACAACTCACCGCCGGGCATGAATACCACGGAAGCGCCCATCCTGGACATAATCTCCCCACCGTCTCCGGCAGAGCGGATTTTCAACCCCTTCATGTCTTCCGGTTTCATTACCTTCTTTTTGGAATGGAGGAAAACTTCCTCAGGAAGAGGAGACAGCGCCCCGGGGAACGTCATGATATCGTATTTCTCCATCATTTTATTCATCAGATCCGCGCCGCCGCCGAAGTTGAACCACGTTCGCAGGGCCTCGCCGGGAAGTCCGCCCGGACGCGAGCTGATGAGACCGGCCGCTTTCCACTTATCGAGATTATACATCGGGCAGGTGTAGGCCATCTGCAAAACATTGTCGGCCACGGCATCCAATTCTTTCGTCGCCGGCACGACGGACCCGCCGACAAAAGCTTTAACTACCAAACGGCCGCCGCTGGCCTTTGTAATGGCTTCGCAGGCCTTGTCGTGGTAAATCTGCGACGGGTCGGTCGCTGGACCGTGACCTGATGATTTCCAGACAATTGGCGCCGCACAAACCGACGAAACGCCTGAAATAATCACACCGGCCACTGCCATAGCTGCAACAAGCAGCACACAACACTTCTTCATGCGGTTTCTCATTGTTACCTCCCAGGGAAGAGTTTATTGAAATGCAGACCCTGGAAAATTAGCAACATATATGCCACGAAATCCATGCTCCGCAGATAAATTCAACAGTATGAAAACATTACTTTAAATTATCAATCGGACCGCCACAGAATTCTTGTCTGCAGAAACAGACGTGCGCATGGCAGCAAACCACCACCACATGGTGGATATCAACCACCACAATGCCATCGTTGCCGTCCGTGAGGTAAAAAAATGCTCTTCACAAGCGCCCAGAATTTATGAACCCGTCGAAAATGCGCCGGGCAGGCAGGCTCAAGTTTATTGCTCTTCACTTTATGCCGCGCTTCCTGTAAAAAAATTGCATGGAAAAGAATCTCCTTATATTGAATTGTTTGGCTGCAGGAATAGTCGCATTTATGATTTGCCAGAAATTGGACAGCCACATAGCACAGGGCGAGTCAGACAACGGGGTCTTGAAGCAGTGAATTCCAGAACGTTTCGTCTATTGCCCGCGATTATTGTCGCCGTCGCGGGTCTGATGATGATCTATGTCCGCGCCGGCGCGACGGCAATCGATCAGGCGGGAGGCGTTCCGGTCTACGCCTATCGAATCGTCAATGTCTATCCGCACGACCCCGAGGCATTTACCCAAGGCCTCATTTACTGCGACGGGTTTTTATTCGAGAGCACCGGACTGAGAGGCCGTTCGACAGTTCGGAAAATCCGGCTGGAAACCGGCGAAGCGATCCGGCAACGGGCGCTTGAACCGCAGCACTTCGCCGAGGGTCTTGCCGATTGGGACGGCCTGTTGATTCAACTCACATGGAAAAGCAATCTTGGATTTATCTACGATAGGAACAGCTTAAAAATGAAGAATACATTCCGATATTCGGGCGAAGGATGGGGTCTTACCCATGACGGTCGCCGGCTGATCATGAGCGACGGCAGTTCCATCCTGCGTTTTCTCGATCCACGAACGCTTCGGGAAATCGGACGCCTGCCGATCAAAGACGGCGACATCCCCATCGCGAACCTGAACGAACTCGAATTTGTAAAGGGTGAAATTTACGCAAACGTATGGTTGACCGATCGAATAGCGAGAATTTCGCCGGACTCCGGTCGAGTGGCCGGCTGGATCGACCTGCAGGGACTTCTTCCGGCGTCCGATCGGTCGGCCGACGTCGACGTGCTGAACGGCATAGCCTACGACGCCCAGGGGGACCGATTGTTCGTCACGGGGAAACTGTGGCCGAAGTTATTTGAAATCAAGCTCATCCGTCGACGTTAACAGAGGGCTTCCTGCGAAGCGCTTGCCGATGCTGCCGCAATCTGGAACTGATCGAAATCCCGACAGTGTTTTTCTTGATGTGAACAGATTCAAACCGACGAGCCCTCGATTACCCAGGATTTCCATCCGCGCCGGCAGCGCCTTGGTCGGGCAACATTGATTCCTTCATTGCCGACATCATGGATTCCTGAATATCGTAGAGGTGGTTTTTTAATTCGCCAACGGCGCCTGCTTTATTTTTTTGCTTAATCATCTCGAGCATTTTTAAGTGAAATTTATATGATACTTCTATTCTTTCCGGAATGCGCTTAACATTTGCCCGAAGATATCGCTTAAGCCTTTTGCGATTCTTGTCATAAATGTTCAGCATGTGTTCATTGCCGTACTTGCTGACAATCAAGAGATGAAAATCCAAATGACTTTCATGGGTTGAGAGCGTGTTTCCCTTATCCAGAGAACGCTCTGCCTGTTCCATTATTCTGGCAAATTCCGCGATATCGTCATCGGAGAATCTTTCGATAAGCCCTTCCAGACAGAAAAGCTCCAGCGCCATTCTGACATGCATGAGTTCGCTGAATTCCTTCAACGAAAGGGACGCAACATAAAACCCCTTGTACGGTATATTGACAACCAAACCGTCGCCGATGAGGCAATGGAGCGCATCCCTCACGGGAGATTTGCTGACGCCGAGCCAACGGGCCAAAACCTGCTCAGTAAGCTGCTCGCTGGGCGCCAGGTTGCCCTCGATTATATTCTCCAACAAAATATTATATATTTTCTCCTTGAGGGATTCGAATTTTTCTATCTTTTTCAATTTCGTGACATTTTCCATTGCACT
>JAFGGB010000120.1 GCA_016930775.1 Deltaproteobacteria bacterium | reverse complement strand
TGTGCGTAGAGCGCCATTTCCGCTTCATGGGTTACCATCACAATAGTAATGCCGCGCTCCCGGTTGAAGGAACGAAGCACTTCCATGATCTCCCGGCTGCGCGTGGAATCCAGATTGCCGGTAGGTTCGTCCGCCATGAGCACTGCGGGCGCAATGACGATGGCTCGCGCAATGGCGACCCGCTGCTGCTGCCCGCCGGAAAGTTCGCTCGGCTTGTGCGAAGACCATTCCGACAACCCCAAAGATTCAAGGGCTTCGTGAGCCCGCCTATGCCGATCCCTGGCGGAAACGCCCCGGTAGATCAGAGGAAGTTCCACGTTTTCCAAGGCTGATGTACGGTTCAGGAGATTGAATCCCTGGAATACGAAACCCAGGTAATTCCGGCGCAGCAACGCCCGTTGATCGCGAGAAAGCGCCCCGACGTTCACGCCCCTGAACAGGTACGCGCCGGAGGTCGAAACATCGAGGCAGCCCAGTATATTCATGCAGGTTGACTTCCCCGATCCGCTCGGACCCATCACTGCAACAAACTCACCCTGTTCGATGCTGAGATCAATGCCGCGCAACGCATGCACGGCCACATTTCCCATGCCATACACCTTGGAAACGCTTTTCAGTTCTATGAGCGGCTGATCCGTGTTCGAGGAGAAAGTTTGCCTTGTCATTTCTTCGCACTCACTATTCCTACAACGAGCGCCATCCCCGGCATGACATCGCCTTCCTTTATCTCGGTTCTGATGCCGTCTGTTGCCCCGGTCGCAACGGGGACTGGAACAAGTTTTCCGTTATTCGCCGTCCAGACCCGCTGTCGAGAGGCGCCTCCATTGTCGGGCCGCTGCTCCGAAGAAGTTTTTTGACGCCGGGGCGGACGTGGCAAAAGTTTATTCACGATGCTGCCGCTGCCCGATGTTTCCATATCTTTACCGGCAGTTTCTCCCGTCGGCGTAAATCTCAGAGCCGAATTGGGAACGAGGATCGCGTTCTCGACCTTCTTGACGGTGATGTCAGCGGCGGCCGTCATGCCTGGTCGCAGCAAGAGTTCCGAGTTATCCACCTTGAGGACGGCCTTATAGGTAACCACGCCTCCCGCAGTCTGCGAACCATACCGGACCTGGATTATCCGGGCCGGGAATGTCCGGTCCGGATAAGCGTCGACAGTGAACGCGGCTTCCTGCTCTTTCGTTACCTCGCCCACATCGGCTTCATCTATGTCCACGTGGAGTTCCATCTGGGTCAGATCTTCGGCAAGCGTAAAAAGGACCGGCGCCTGGAGGGAAGCGGCCACCGTCTGGCCCGGCTCGACATTTCGCGAAAGCACAATGCCCCTTATAGGGGAATGGATGACGGCCTTGGCGAGATTTGTCTCATTGACATCTAGGGTGGCCCGGGCTTCCGTTACCTGAGCTTTAGCAATTGCTTCATTGGCCCGGGCCCGTTCGAACGCCGCCTCAGCAGTGTCCAGATCCTGCTGCGACGGCACCTTGCCGCCGCTCAGAGCGCGGGCCTGGTTCATCCGCCCCATTTTGGCCCGCGTCTCCTTCACCGTGGCCTGGGCTTGGACTACCTGCGCTTTTGCTGATTCCAGAGCGGCCTTTGATTTATTCGCCTCGGCTTCGAGTTTTGCTGTATCGAGACGCGCCAGGACCTGGCCTACCTCAACCCTGTCATTGTAATCCGCTTCAACGCTCTTGACGATCCCGGACAATTCACTGCCCACGTCCACCTGATTGGTCGGCTCCAGGTTGCCCGTGGCGCCTACCGTGATGGTGAGATCGCCCCGCTGAGCCTTTTGGGTCTTGAATTGCACTGTTTCAGCCTTGGCGCCCCACATCCAGAAGATGAGAAGAGCTGCGAGCGCTATAACGGCCGCGCCCCAGACGAGCCATCGTTTCAGTCGTTTTCGCTTATTGCCGGACTGGTCGATATTCAAGACATGGGTAATATCGGACTCGGCATTCGCATTTTTTTTCATAGATTCCTCAACTCATTGGGTCAGTCGCCGCACCATATTCCAACGGCTTCCATCCTCCGCCAAGCGCCTTATACAGTCGAACTAGGCTTGACGCTATATTTCCGTCACCCTGGGCCAGTTGATCCTGGTAGGACACAAGAGATCTCTCCGTCTCAAGCACATCCATAAAATCGATTAATCCAGCCCGGTACTTTGTCCGTGCAAATTCAAAGGCTTTCTGCGCCGCTGCGGCCGACTCATTCAACGCAGACCGCCGACGCTGCCCCTCGGCGTAGGCCACAAGGGCGTTTTCAACCTCCTCCAGAGCCTGTAGAACGGTTGACTCGTACTGAATCAGGGCCTGCTCCTGCAGGGCGGATTGCACCTTGATGTTGTTGCGAATCGCGCCTGCGTCGAAGATCGGCCAGGCAATGCGGGGTCCGAAGCTGTAAAAACCGCTGCCCGCTGAAAAGAGACTGCCGATTGACAGAGCTTCAAGACCGATCGAACCGCTCAGGGTGATTTTTGGATAGAGATCCGCCGTGGCAACCCCGATTCGCGCCGTTTGGGCAGCCAACTCCCGTTCCGCCTTGCGTACATCGGGCCGGCGTCTCAGAAGATCGGCCGGAACTCCCACGGCAATCTCCAGGGGTGTAACTGACACAGGTTGAGGCTTTGCAAGTTCCGCGTGCAAAACGCCAGGCTGCACGCCCAGAAGAACGGCAATCCGATTCCTTGATTCCTCCAGGGATATGCGCAGGACCGGCGCCTGAGAACGGGTATTCTCCAGAGTATAGCGGGCCTGCAGGACTGACAGTTCGTCATCGAGCCCGGCCTGGAAACGCATGCGAGTCAGTTCGTAGGTTTCCTGTTGGATCTTGAGATTCGCTTCAGCTACGGCCAGTCTTGTCTGGTATGTCCGCAGTTCGATATAATTCAGGGCAACTTCGGCTGTCAGGGATACCAAAACATTTCGCAAATCCTCTTGACTGGCCTGAAAGTCAGCTTCCGCCGCTTCCACCGATCGCCTGATGCGGCCGAAGAGATCAATCTCCCACCCGGCATCAAAAGCAACCGAATACAATTCTTTTTCCTGCCCGCCGCCGTTTTTATCGCCGGTCCCGCTTTTTGTCACTGATCCCGATGCGTCAAGCGTGGGAAAGAGCGTTGCTTCACTGACGCCCCGCCGGGCTCGCGATTCCCGGAGGCGCGCCTGCGCCTTTTTAATATCCAGATTTCCCTTCACCGCGCGATCTATCAAACCCGACAGAACCGGATCGTTGAGGGTTGTCCACCATTCCGCCAGTCGATTGGCCTCCTGGTTGTCCCTGGTCGTCAGGCCGTCCTTCAACTCGGCGTGCCACAGGGCAGGCACGGCCACAGCGGGGGCGATATAATCGGGACCGACCGTTGCACAACCGCCAATGGACATTGCCGCGAGCAGGACGCCTATCGCTGATAGAATCGCAGTTTTTTTGCTCAGCACGACCATATCAGGTTCTTTTGTCGGGTCCATTGAATTGTCGTTTCACAATGATCGCTTTCTGCAACGGGGCTTCCATATTTCGAAACACGGGAGTTGCATCGGATACCGGAAGGACAGTTCTGCGATGCAATGTTTCATCCTCGTCATATTCTCCTCGACAGACAAACCGGCAAACCGCACAATATTCACCATTACCGAATATGTCGCATCGGCCATTGGAAAAGTTACAATAAAAAATATTTCAGTCGAACAATCCAAAAGCGCGCCGGTCTGTCGTCCCGTTATTCAGGAAACCCATGTCTTACGAGTTCGTCAAGTATGTGCATCAACGGTTCTTGAAATGGTTTTTCCCTGTTAATCCGATGGAACTCACCGACTGGAAAACGGATTTTTTTACTCCGTTGGAAGGAAGGCCGTTACATGTCGTTTCTTCTCGATAGTAAAGTCTTTTTTAAACTTCGGCGCCACACCGAAAAACCGGTCGGCATGTTCCAGATTCACGGTCCGACGCCGCACCGCGATTGCCGCTATTTTCCCTCTTTCTTCCCTTTCTTCTCAAGTCTTTTCTCTTTGAGCGATTTTGCAGGCTTTTTTTTCACATCTTTCTTGGCATCCTGACTTTTACCCATGGCTTTTCTCCTTTTACCTTCATAGCATCGTAGCGTCTATAAAGTCACATTTTGCACTTTGAATCAAGAGCGTTGCGCTCTCGCTTCCAAATTTATACGACTGGGACTTGACATAGGGCCTTTATCTACTTAATTTACTTCCATGGTTTCGAGCGACGAAGAACTTGAATCAGTCCAATATCGATTCATCACCCGGCCGTCTCCGGAAGAGACAGACCAGATCCGGGCCCTCTATAAGGCAGAAGGCTGGTGGGCGGCCCGCGACGACGAATCTCCGGATCTCATTTCCCGAATCATTCACG
>JAFGGB010000119.1 GCA_016930775.1 Deltaproteobacteria bacterium | reverse complement strand
TTGATTTTCATGGTAGGCGGTACTGGATTTGAACCAGTGACTTCTACCGTGTGAAGGTAGCACTCTCCCGCTGAGTTAACCGCCCGTGCAGAGGGGTACTAACCTACCCTAAAGAAAATTCGATTTCAAGCCCAAAATGAAAAGCATCGAGAGATTCCTCGCCATGACCGGCGCCGGGAAAAGCATTAAAAAAGAGTCATGTATTGCGTCGGACGGTCCTTATGGTTATATTAGACTACACGCGGAAAATAGAGCGAATAGGAGAGTGAGCGATGAAAACCTTCGAATATACCATCACTATACATCCTGTTGAGACCTTTAAAAAAGTGGCCTTCTTCTGCGGTCAGAACGGTCAGTGCAGCATGGAAGAGGTGCCCTCCGATCAGCTCAAGACTCTCGAGGACATCCTGAACGGCCGGGGTCGCGGTGGATGGGAACTCGTGGACATCAATGTCGGCAACGACGGATTGCTTGCCTTCTGGAAGCGTGAGGCGGGCGAGATAATCGATGCCGGAGAAAGCAATGAAACCGATGGAAAAGAGAATCGGTAAGGAGGCAATTCAATGAAGAAGATTATCGTGAAGGGCATGTCATGCCAGCACTGCGTAATGGCCGTGACGAAAGCCTTGAGCGTCGTCGATGGAGTAACCGCCGTCAATGTGGATCTGGCAAAAGGAGAAGCCTCCTACGAAGAGACGAAGCCCGTTTCCCAGACAACAATCAAGGCTGCCATTGAAAAAGCGGGGTACAAACTTGGCTAAAAAAACTGTCAATATACAGGGAATGACCTGTGCATCCTGCGTACGGCGCGTGGAGAAGGGCCTTCTGGAAACGGATGGCGTACAGAGAGCTTCCGTTAACTTTGCCACCGAGCAGGCTGTCGTGGAATATGACGAGAGAGTCGTCGACCCTTCCCGGATCAGCGAGATTATCGACGATCTTGGATACACAACGGTTGACCAGCCTTCTTCGGAAGAGCCGGTCAAGACGACGATCCTCGTGGGCGGAATGACCTGCGCCGCCTGCGTTCGTCGCGTGGAGAACGCCCTGAAGGAGATTCCCGGCGTAATCGATGCCGCAGTGAATCTGGCGGCGTCCAAGGCGACGCTCGCCCATGGACGTGGCGGATTGGATTTTGCCGCCGTGGAAAAGGCGGTGCGGGACGCAGGATATGAATATCTCGGACTTTCCGGCGAGGCAATCGATGATCCCGTTGAAGAAGCCCGAAAGCGGGAAGAGCGGGAACTGAAGTTGAAAGTCATTTCCGGCGGTGTTCTCACGGTCCTGATCTTCATGGGCGCCATGCAGCACTGGTTTCCCTTTCTTTCCTTCGCGCCCCGGCGATTCATGCTCCTTGCGATCTCGATACTCACGTTCCCTGTGGTCTTCTGGGTGGGAAGCCGGTTCTTGACGGGGGCAGTAAAAGCGGCCCGGCAGAAAACCTCTGACATGAACACGCTCGTCGCCGTGGGAGCTCTCTCGGCTTATTTGTATTCCGTGGCCGCTACGGCGGCGCCATCTCTTTTCGCCGAAGCCGGTGTTGCGCCCCATGTGTATTTTGACGGCGCCGCTATGATCGTCACGCTGGTTCTCCTGGGGAGGCTCCTGGAGGTGCGGGCGAAAGGAAAGACTTCCCAGGCCATCAAGAATCTTTTCAATCTGAAGCCGAAAACCGCTCGCGTCATCAAGGATAGGCGGGAGATTGATACGCCCGTCGACGCCATCGTTCCCGGCGACGAAATTCTGGTCAGGCCGGGCGAGAGGGTTGCAACTGACGGCCTCATCGGCGAAGGCGCCTCGACGGTTGACGAATCGATGCTGACCGGCGAGAGCCTGCCTGTAGAAAAGGAGGCCGGAATGACCGTTTTCGCCGGTACGATAAACCAGGGGGGCAGTTTCACCTTCACGGCCACAAAAGTGGGCGCCGAAACGGCTCTGGCTCAGATTATCAGACTTGTCGAAGAGGCCCAGGGGTCCAAGGCGCCGATCCAGCGCCTGGCCGATAAAGTGGCATCGATTTTCGTTCCCGTTGTCATGGCCATCGCAGTGGCAACCTTTGTCATCTGGTATTTCTTCGTTCCTGCCTTCGGTTTCAGCGGAGCGCTCTTGAATTTCGTTTCCGTCCTGATTATTGCCTGCCCCTGCGCCATGGGGCTGGCAACGCCCACGGCCGTCATGGTGGGCACGGGTCTCGGCGCCGAACGGGGCATTCTGATCCGCGGCGGAGAGACTCTCGAAAAGGCCCACAAGCTAACCACTGTTGTTTTTGACAAGACGGGCACTCTAACCCAGGGCGTTCCCCAGGTGACCGACATCGTGGCCGATTTCGGCATAGACCGTCGACGCCTGCTTGAAATGGCGCTTTCGGTGGAGTCCCGGTCGGAGCATCCCCTGGGAGAGGCCATAGTCCGGAAAGGCAAAATGGAGGGAATCGCTCCCTTGCCGGTGGAGGAATTTCAGGCGCTCTCGGGCGCCGGGGCGCGGGGCAGATCCGACGGGTCGATGGCGCTGTTGGGCAACAAGGCCCTTCTCGAACGCGAAGGCGTCGTTCTGCCCGATCTTGCGGGGGTCCTCGAAACTCTTCAGAACGACGGGAAGACCGTGGTCTTCTGCGCTCTTGACGGCCGCCTTGCCGGTCTTTTCGCTATCGCCGACGCGGCCCGCGAATCAGCCCCGGCGGTTCTTTCGCGTCTGCGCAAGCGCGGCATCGAAACTGCCATGGTTACGGGCGACAACGTGAAGACTGCCGCAGCCGTAGCGAAAGCGGTCGGCATAGACCGGGTGATGGCCGAAGTTCTTCCCAAGGATAAGGCTACAGAAATACGGCGCCTACAGGCAGAAGGGAAAGTCGTTGCCATGGTGGGCGACGG
>JAFGGB010000118.1 GCA_016930775.1 Deltaproteobacteria bacterium | reverse complement strand
GCCTTGGCCAGAGTCATGATATCCGGCGCAATGCCGCTCTGTTCGTAGGCGAAGAGAGTCCCCGTGCGGCCAACTCCCGTTTGAACCTCGTCGAAAATCAGCAACAGCCCATGCTCGTCGCAGATTTCCCGCAGCCCCTTCAGATAACCCTCGGCGGGAACGCGAACGCCCCCTTCACCCTGTATCGGTTCCACCAGAACGGCGCAGGTTTTCTCGGAGACGGACCGACGCAGGCCCTCAAGATCGTCGAACGGCGCATATCTGAACCCTCCGGGAAGAGGATCGAAGCCCTTGTGGTACTTCGCCTGCGCAGTAGCCGTTACAGTGGCGAGAGTTCGTCCGTGGAAAGACTGTTCCAATGTTATGATTTCATACCGCGCGCCTCCATAGCGGTCATGGGCGTACCTGCGGGCAAGCTTGATCGCTCCCTCGTTTGCCTCGGCGCCGCTGTTGCAAAAAAAGACTTTTTTGGCGAAGGACCTTTCGACAAGCATCTCCGCGAGCCGAATCTGCGGCGCCGTGTAAAAGAGGTTTGAAACATGCATCAAACGATCCGCCTGATTTTTAATGGCCGCCACAACCTGCGGATGGCAGTGACCGAGACTGCAAACGGCGATTCCGGCGATAAAGTCAATATATTCCTTCCCGTCGACGTCCCAGACTCGGGCGCCCTGTCCCCTGGAGAGCACCAGGGGATACCGCCGGTAGGTATCCATGATATGCCGTTTCGACCGAATCATCAGATCCTCGCTTTCGATGCTCATGCCGCTAGCAGAACTGGCGGTCATTCCACCACCTCCGTTCCCACACCCTCGTCGGTGAACATCTCGAGGAGTACCGCGTGGAGCCTCCTGCCGTCGATAATGTGCGTCTTCTTAACTCCTGCCCGAAGGGCCTTTATGCAGCACTTTATCTTTGGATACATGCCGCCCTGTATAATGGCGCTATCGATGAGTTCCTGGGCTTTGACCTGGTTCATGGAATTGATAAGCTTCTTTTCTCCGTCGAGGACGCCGGCCACGTCCGTGAGCAGAACAAGCTTCTCCGCCCTCATAGCGGCGGCCACTTCGCCAGCCACCACATCGGCGTTGATATTGTAGGTCTCTCCCCGTTCGCCGAAACCCGTTGGTGCGATAACCGGAATGAAGCCGTCCTTGACGAGGGACCGGATCAGATCTGCGTTGAAACCCGTCACCTTCCCCACGAGACCTATGTCGATGATCTCCGACGGCGAATCCTGCGCTTTATCCTCGCTGAGACAGTATTTCTCCGCTCGTATGAGATTGCCGTCCTTTCCGCTCAGTCCCACTGCCTTGCCGCCGTTCTGGTTTATAAGTCCCACGATTTCCTTGTTGACCATGCCCACAAGAACCATCTCGACAATTGTCATGGTCTCCTCGTCGGTGACTCTCATGCCCCGGACGAATTTCGATTCTTTTCCGAACTTCTTCAGGTACGTTCCGATCTGAGGACCGCCGCCATGGACAATGACGGGATGTATGCCGATGTACTTCATCATCACGACGTCCATGGCAAAATTCCGTTTCAGCTCGTCGTCAACCATGGCATGGCCGCCATATTTGATGACTATGGTCGCATTATAGAAACGCCTGATATAGGGCAGGGCTTCCAAGAGAATGCCGGCCCTGGTAGTTGCATCGCTGCCGTGTTGTTCCATAGACTTCCCCTTACTGTCGACATACTGCGGTTGCACGGTCCGCCATGCCCCACAGGTCTCTCTGGGTCATTGTAAAATGGCTCATCTTCATGCATTTTTCAGGCGCCGCGACCATTAAAGGATGTACCTGCTCAGGTCCTCGTCCTCCACGATATCGTCCAGTTTATCCCGTACGTACTGTGCTGTTACGACGGACTTTTTCTCAGCGAGATCCGGCGCGTCAAAGGACACGTCCTCCAGCAGGGTTTCCATGATCGTATAGAGTCTTCGCGCCCCGATATTCTCCGTCCGCTCGTTCACCAGGGCAGCCACTTCGGCGATCTCGGCGATGGCGTCGTCATCGAAAATCAATTCGATCCCTTCCGTGGCGAGCATTTCCATGTACTGACGCACCAGAGCATTATGGGGCTCCGTGAGGATTCTTATAAAATCATCTTTTGTAAGGGCGTCCAGTTCCACCCGGATGGGAAATCTGCCCTGCAGTTCCGGGATGAGATCCGACGGCCTCGTCGTAGTGAAGGCGCCCGCCGCGATAAAGAGGATATGATCGGTCCGCACCATGCCATAGCGAGTATTGACGGTTGATCCTTCCACTATAGGAAGGAGATCCCGCTGAACTCCTTCGCGGGATACGTCGGGACCCTGAGTTCCATCGCTTCCAACAATTTTGTCAATTTCGTCAAGAAAAATAATCCCCGACTGTTCCACCCGTTCGATGGCGGTCTTTGTCACTTTTTCCATGTCTATGAGTCGCTGGGCTTCTTCTTCCACGAGAATCTCCCGGGCCTCCGCGACGCTGACCTTCCTCTTCTTTTTTTTCTGAGGGAAAAGATTGCTGAACATGTCCTTGATGTTCAATCCCATATCCTCCGCACCGGAGGCCGAGAATATTTCAATCATGGGACCCGATCGCGCCTCGGTTACCTCTATTTCTATGATGCGTTCGTCCAGCTTGCCTTCCATGAGATATTTCTTCAGTCTATCCCTCGTCGACTCCGATTGAACGTGTCCGTCCTGATTTGCCTCCGCAATGAGGCCGGCCGGTTGGCGTTGATTTTCCTCGCGGCGGCTTCTTTCGGGGAAAAGAGCGTCAAGTATGCGCTCCTCGGCCGATTCGGCGGCTCTCACCCGGACATTTTCCTGTTCTTCCTGTTTTACAATGCCGAGAGAGAGCTCCACGAGATCGCGTATCATTGATTCCACATCCCTGCCCACGTAGCCGACCTCGGTAAATTTCGAGGCCTCTATCTTAAGAAAGGGCGAGCTGTCCAGTTTCGCCAGCCTGCGTGCAATTTCCGTTTTGCCGACTCCTGTTGGCCCAATCATAATAATATTCTTCGGGGCAATTTCGTCTCGCAGTTCTTCCGCAACCTGCTGCCGCCTCCACCGATTTCTCAGGGCGATGGCCACTGCGCGTTTCGCATTCTGCTGTCCGACGATGTATTTATCCAGTTCCGAAACGATCTCTCGGGGTGTCAGATTGTTCGATGGCATAGTTTTTATAGTCACCTGTTGCATTATTTAGGACGCATTCATCATCAACGGCCACGATCTTCGGCCGAAGGAATTACCGACGCTTCTTTGGCTGCGGCAGATCCTCCTCGGCATCCATTTCTTCAAGCGTAATTCTATCATTCGTGAAAATACAGATTCCCGAGGCAATCTGGATCGACTCCCTGGCGATGTGCGGAGCGTCCAGCTTCGAATGCTTTATGAGGGCCCGGGCTGCCGCCAAGGCGTAGGGTCCGCCCGATCCGATCGCCATGACCTCGTCATCGGACTCTATCACGTCGCCTGTTCCCGAAATAATGAGCGAGCGCTCGAGGTTTACAGCTATCATAAGGGCTTCCAGGTGCCTGAGCACACGATCGGTTCGCCAATCCTTCGTAAGTTCAACGGCAGCACGGAGCAGGTTTCCGTTGTACTGTTCCAGTTTTTGATCGAAGCGTTCGAAAAGAGTAAACGCATCGGCCGTGGCGCCGGCAAAACCCACAATCACCTTGTCGTTGAAGAGGCGTCGGACCTTTCGGGCGCCCTGCTTCAGAATCGTCGTGTCGAGGGTTGCCTGACCGTCGCCGGCTACGGCCACCTTGCCCTTGTGCCGCACCGCTATAATTGTGGTCTGCCGGATCATGTTTTATCGTTCCTTCCTCCCGCCTTGGGATGACTCGCATCATAAACTTCCATAAGCCGGCGGATGTCGACAGAGGTGTATTTTTGCGTCGTGGACAGACTGGCATGACCGAGAAGCTCCTGGATGGCCCTCAGGTCCGCCCCGCCGTACATAAGGTGCGTGGCAAAGGTATGGCGCAACGCATGAGGACTGACATGCTTGCCTATGCCGCTCGCCCGAACCCATTTTTCAAGAATCCTGGGCACGCTCCTCGGACCTAGACGACGGCCCCGGCGATTCAGAAAAAGCGCCCCCTCGATATCACATCCCTGGGCCGCCAAAGCCGGCCGCTTCGCCAGATAATCTTTCAACGCAGAAAGGGCGGGCCCGCCCACGGGGACAATGCGCTCCTTGCGTCCTTTTCCCCGGACTTTTACGAGTCCCTCCGCCAGATCAAGATCGCCGATATTCAAGGCCGTCAGTTCGCCGAGCCGAAGGCCCGATGAATAAAAGAGTTCCACTATCGATCTGTCGCGACAACCAAAGGCGTCCGCAACGAAAGACTGATCAAGCAAGGCCTTGATTTCATCTACCGAAAGGAAGAAGGGTATGTGCCTATCTATCTTCGGCGCCTGAATGAGTTCGGCGGGATTGGATTGTATTCTGCCGCGCCGCTCCAGAAACCGAAAAAAGGCCCTGATTGATGCTACTTTTCGGGAAACAGTAACCTTCTTAACCCGGCCGGCGAATATCTCGGCGAGAAAAGCGCTGAGATGGGACTGCTCGATCTCGACAACCTGATTGATGCCCCGGTTCGTCAGGAAACGGCCCAATTGCCGCAGATCGGCGCCGTAGCTTCTTTTCGTATGAGGTGAAAATCCCCGCTCTGAATCGATGTACTGCTCAAAAGCGGCAAGCGCCTCATCCACAAACTCCACCTTCTCTCTCCCTCGGGACGCTGCCGTACGCTCCCCGCTCACTCAAGTTCCTCGCACCGCCGAACTCCGGCATAATAACAGCAGCAAGCATTGGCGAAATTGTTGTCGAAAATCCGGGTCCGTCCGTCACGAAACATAATCTTCACATAGGACATGCCGCCTGCAATGGCCGAGTTTCGCTCCTCTGTGACCACCCCGAACCCCCATTCGGGGAACCTCAGATGCACGACCTGTTCACCGGTGCGCAGATAGAGGCGCCGGATCTCCTCATTGATCGAAGAGGTCATAAGATCACATTTTATACTTGCCGAAATCGTCGGGAGAAAGGTTCTCAAGAAAATCCTTAAGTTCTTCCTCCGAGTATTCCTTCAAATCGCTCACCCGCTTGCTGAAGTCAATGGAACTGGACTTCTCGATTACATTCTCTTCGACAAGAATGGGCGCGCCAGCGCGCAAACAAAGGGCCAGCGCGTCGCTGGGGCGTGCGTCCACGGCAATGGTCGCATCGTCTTTGAGAAGATAGATCGTTGCAAAGAAGGTGTTGTTCTTCAGATCGTTTATGACGATCTTCGTAATTGTGGCATTCATTACCTTCAGTATTTCGTTCATGAGATCGTGAGTCATGGGCCTCGTGAAATTGATCTTTTCCAATTGAGTCGCGATGGCGCTCGCCTCAAAGAGGCCGATCCATATGGGAAGCGCCCGTTTTCCCTGTAGATCCTTCAGGATGACGATAGGCGTGTTGGTCACCGGATCGATGGCAAGGCCGAAGACCTTCATTTCTATCAGCATTACGACTTCTCCTTCTTTCGTACTTCGCCGCGGAGCGAGTGGAGGTACGCCCGGGCAATCGTCACCTCGACAGTCGATCCTGCATCTATAGAGGGGGCGGCGATGTTGACGATCTTGTTTGTCCCTGTTCTGCCCATGACGTCCTCTTCGCCCCGCTTGCTTGGCCCTTCCACCAGAACTTCCACCTGCCGCCCCACCATCAGACGGTTGCTGTGGCAACTATGGAGGCGCTGCAGAGCCTGTACGGCCGTCAGCCGCTCTCTCTTCACTTCTTCCGGCACTCCCTGCTCCATGAACTCGGCCGCTATGCCCGGTCGCGGAGAGTACTTGAACGAAAAGCTGTTATCAAATCGTATTTTCTCCATAAGGTCAATGGTTTTTTGAAAGTCTTCGTCCGCTTCCCCCGGGAAGCCGACGATAAAGTCCGTAGTGATGGCAATGCCGGGGCGAGCCTCCCTGAGTTTGGCCACTTTTTCAATATATTCGGAAGTCCCGTAGCCCCTCCCCATCAGCTTCAATATTCTATCGGACCCCGCCTGAACGGGCAGATGGATATGATCGCACAGCTTTGGCAGGACCCGGAAGGCATCGATAAGACGGTCCGAGAGGTCTTTGGGATGGGAACTGATAAACCGTATCCGCTCAATCCCCTCGATTTCACTAACCCGATCGAGAAGCCCGGGGAAATCGAGCCTCCGGTTAAGCTTCATTCCATAGGAATTTACATTCTGGCCGAGAAGAGTGACCTCCCGAACGCCCTTATCCGCCATGATCCTGATTTCCTGGAGAATTTCGCCACTCTCCCTGCTCTCCTCCCTGCCTCTCACATAGGGCACGATACAGTAGGTGCAGTAATTATCACATCCCTGCATGATAGTAACGAAAGCCGTTACAGAACCCTTCGCAGGCAGGGCTGCCACCCCGATGGAGGCAACCGTTTCCCTGAAAGCCGTCTCGGCCCGCCGAGTCTTATGGCGCCTGGCATCCTGGACCATCTCGGGAATCATGTCGATGTTATGAGTGCCGCAGACGAAATCGAGGTACGGCAGCCGATCGAGGGCCCTTCTTCCCCATTGCTGGGCGAGACAGCCGGCCATGCCGATGACGATCGACCTTTTCCGGCGCTTCATCTCCCCGATCCTCCCGAGATAACTGGCCGCTTTCTGCTCCGCCTTGGCCCTGATGCTGCAGGTATTCAGAATGATAAGGTCCGCCTCTCTCTCATCATCGACCAATTCATAGCCCTGCGTTCTCAGGAGCTCGGCCATCTGTTCACTGTCCCGTACGTTCATCTGACAGCCGAAGGTTTGTATGAACAGCGCCCGTGCTTCAATTGTCGCAGTGTCTTCCGGCATAATCCTAGCCATTCACGGTTCCTGCAGGCGTCTCCTGCGGAAACTGTCCCTCGGAGCGGCGCTTGGAAATGTCGCGGTAGCGAAAGGTGAACCCGTTTCTGTCAAAAAGTTCGAGACAGGCATCGACCGCACGTGCGTCATAGAGCGTGCCGCGGTTCATCCTGATTTCCTCCAGAGCCGCATCGATACCCAGGGAAGACCTGTAGGGCCGGTGGGACGCCATCGCCTCCACCACATCGGCTACGGCGAGAATCCTTGCCTCCAGGAGAATCTCCTCTCCCTTGAGGCTTTCGGGATAACCCGTTCCGTCAAGACGTTCGTGGTGTTGATAAACAATCTGCGCCACAGGCCAGGGGAAGTCAATGGTCCTGAGGATATCGAATCCGATCTCGGGATGAACTTTCATCATAAGAAATTCGATGTACGTGAGGAGATCGGGCTTGCTCAGGATTTCCGCAGGTTCATAAATTTTTCCGATGTCATGAAGTGTGGCCGCCACGACGAGTCCCTTGAGCCGCTCCCTCGAAAAACCGATTTTCTCCGCGATGGCTGCAGCCAGTTGTGTAACGCGCTCCTGATGACCAGCCGTGTAGGGATCGCGCTTTTCCGTCATCGATGAGAGGGCCTTAACCGTTTCCGTAAGCCGTTGATTCAGTTGCTCGACGCTGAGGCGCAGTTCCTTCTGTGCCCGTTTTCGGTCGGTGATGTCTCTCACATAGGCCATGTCGACCGTCTCGCCTTTAATCCTGATTGCACCGAAGGCTATTTCCCCGTCCTTTATGGAACCATTTCGGCACAGGAGTTTAACCTCCGATACGGGGGGACGCCGCTGGCCTTCCGGACGATTCCTCAGGCGCCGTCTGATCACAGCCCTGCTGGCCGGAGCAAACGTTTCCGCAAAGACCTTCCCTACCAGTTCCTCAACGGGATAACCGCTTATGGCGGCCATGGCTTGATTGGCAAAGATTATCAAATCATTTTGAACGATCACAACTCCATAGACGGCTTGCTCCACTACGGCGGAATATTTTTCCTCGCTCTCTCGGAGAGCCTGCTCTGCCCGCTTTCTTTCTGAAACATCCTCATACACGACGACGATCCGCTTCCGATCCAGGGTCGACCCAACACGGGCGCCGCTCATGAAGCAGAGAATTTCGCGGCCGTCTTTTCGTAAACAGGGGAACTCCTCGATGTGAACGTCCTCTGTTTCAAGAGCCTTGTAAAATCGGCGCCCGATCTCCTGATAATCCTCTTCCGAACGGTACAACAGTCTGGATTTTCTGCCGATCAGTTCGTCGCTCCTCCAGCCTAAGACCTTTTCGACGGCATTATTGGCGAAGATGATTCTCCGGTCTTTCATGCCCAGGACAGCGTGAGGCATGGCGTTCAGAATGGATGATTCAAGAGCCTCTGCATCGATGAGCCGTTGCTTTGCCTCCATGAAGTCAGTGATGTCCATGGAATTGCCCAAAACCGCCCGTCTTCCGAAGAAGTCAATGGATGTTACGTTCTCGAGGATCCATCGAATCGAACCGTCCCTGGCGATGAGGCGGTATTCATAGGGCGTCCGTCGCAATCCCTTGAGCATTTCTATGGCATGCTGCCGCGTGACGATGCGGTCATCGGGATAAACGATATCGAGGGTTTTCCGTCCCACAAGCTCTCCCTCGCTGTAACCGGAATATTCTGCAACATGTGGATTGACGAAGAGGAAAACACCTTTTTGGACAACATAGGCGCCTGCTTGGGAATTGTTAACGAGCATCCTGTACAGTCGTACGGCTTCAGCGCCTTTCTGGGCGCCGATGTCGCGGATAATCCCTTGGTACCGGCCAATGGCATTGTTTTCCCAGGATGCCATGATTGTAAAGATGCACTCGACGGCTTCGCCGTTATTTTTTCGCAAGAGCACGCCATAGTCGCTGACGATACCTCTCTGCGTCAATTCCTGACGAACACGGACACGATCTTCTTCGTCGGCGTAGAGATCCCAGACTTTCGTGCCTGGCAGTTCCCTTCGCTTATATCCCAAGAGATCGACGGCCGGTTGATTCACGTCGACTATCGAACCGTCCCTGGATATTGCAAGGAATGCCTCGTGAAGCTTCTCCGGAATACGCCTGAAGGAATTATCGTCCGCAGCGGCGCCTTTTTCGGGAATTGCAAGAGAGATATCGCTTTTTTTCCTCATCACTAGCCGTTATGCCAAGCGCCATTGATCTACTGAAGGGATCAACGGAAAACCCATCGCCTTTCCGGAACTGTCGTGCCGGATGCGAAAGGGTTTCCCTCCCTCTGAAGAATTATAAAAACGAAGGAATTATACCATACATCAAAACCGCCGCAAAGGAAGCGTCTACGGAATGGACAGGAAGCGCGTCGCTGCATCCTTCCGACCTGCCCTATTGGTGGATATCGGGTCTCAGGCTTCGCCGGTAAAAAAAGGGGGATCGAAATCCCCCTGCCTGAATCGATAACAGCCGGACCTCTCCGCGATGGAATGACAGGTCCTCGATGGATACGCCTCTTCGCCGTTGCTCACTTTCCCGAATTAACGCGCTCCTTCAGCTCTTTCCCGACCTTGAAGAAGGGCAATTTCTTCGGCTCAACCTGAATCGTTCCTCCCGTTTTGGGATTCCGTCCCGTATAGGATCCGTATCCCCGGACAACGAAACTGCCAAAGCCTCTGATCTCTATTCGATTACCCTGATTAAGCTCCTCGGCGAAGCCTTTGAAGATTAGATTCACTACATCGGCTGCCTGCCGTTCTGTAAGAGATTCCCGTTTGCTCAGTGCATCAATCAATTCAGACTTATTCATTTCTCCCCCTTCCGCATGTTCACGGCGGTTGCTATGACAGCGATATTTCAATCTCTTTTTGTGATTTATGATTTATTTTAACTTTGAAGTCAAGATTTTTTTTGCACGTTCTCCCGTATTTTCGCCGGCCATGAGGGCCTCCACTTCGCGTTTCCTCAACATTCTGTATTCACCCTCCTTCAGGCTGCCCACTTCGATATGTCCTATGGATGTCCTGATAAGCCGCGCTGCCGGGTGTCCAAAAGTATCGAAATACCTACGAATTATTCGATTTCGTCCCTCCGTCAGACTCACTGTGAGCCAGGTGCTCTTGGGATTTCTCCTTTCGAGCCGCACCTCCCGGGGACGAAAAAATCCATCTTCAAGATGGCGTCCCTCCCCTATCGCGGCTATGTCGGCATCGTTCAGAACGCCCCTGACTTTTACCAGGTAAGATTTCAGGATGCCGTGCCGGGGATGTTGAATTTTGTGAGCGAACTGTCCGTCGTTAGTCAATATAAGCAAGCCTTCGGAATCATAATCCAACCTCCCGACGGGATAGAGTCGCTCCGGAACCGCCCTGATCAGATCGGTCACGATGGGGCGTCCCTGAGGGTCGTTGCTGGTCGTAACATATCCCGCAGGTTTATAGAGAAGCAGGTATACCAGTTCTGATTCCACGGTGATTCTGCATCCGTCCACACGGATTTCATCGACATCGGGATCAGCCTTTGAACCCAGCAAGGCAACGGTCTGCCCGTTAACGGCGACCCTTCCCTCGCGGATCATTTCCTCGGCTTTGCGACGCGATGCGACGCCGGCGCGGGCGATGATTTTCTGAAGCCTTTCATTCATGATTCTTCCTCATCCATCTCCTTGAGCGTCGGCAGGTCCGAAAGGTCCCGAAGACCGAAGACTTCCAGAAAATGCCTGTTTGTACCGTATATGATCGGTTTGCCCGGCACGTCCTTCCTTCCGACGATGCGTATCAGACTTTTTTCCAGGAGGCCTTTCAAGACACCGCTTACGTCTACTCCACGAATTCTTTCAATCTCCGATTTCATGATCGGCTGCCTGTAGGCGATAACCGCAAGAGTCTCGAGCGCAGGCTGGCTGAGACCCGCCGCCTTGGGCGCTTTCAGTTTCCTGATCCAGGGCGCCAGGTCCTCGCGGGTCCGCATCTGGATGCCGCCGGCAACATCGACGATGGCGATTCCCGAATGCCGCCCGCTATAATCACTCTTGATATCCAGAAGGGCGGACTTGACTGCCCCTTCGTCGCACTCTCCCAGTATCTCTGCGATCCGGGCGGCCGTGAGAGGCGCGTCGGCCGCGAAGAGCAGGGCTTCTATTATGGCTTTCAAATTTTCCATCGCTCTCACTCGGCGGCGGAGAGCCGTATTTCACCGTACGGCTCGGTCTGGTAAGCCCTGAGAACCTGCAATTTCATGAGCTCCAGGATTGCAAGGAACGTATAGATGATCCTCACTCTGTCCGTCCGGTCGCCTATGAGCTCCGAAAAGGTCGTCCGCTTCCTTTCCTGCAGGATATCGACTATCTCGTTGATCCTTTCCGAGAGAGATATTCGCTCTACGTCGATCTCCAGCGCTTCCTCATAACCCGCCGAGGCGATAGCCCGACGGAAGGCCGCCACCAATTCGAATATCCCGATTTCTTCAAGCGTCAGTTCCTCCTGAAAGGGCTCGTTATAGATCTCTTCCGTGGCGGCCCTTATAAATACGTCCCGATCCAGGAGAGTCAGATTGTTCAAACGCAACGCAGCCTCTTTGAAGGTTTTGTATTCGATGAGCTGCTTGACCAGTTCGTCCCTGGGGTCTTCTTCTTCCTCGCCATCCTCTTCCCGTGAAGGCAACAGCATCCTTGACTTGATGTGGATAAGCGTCGAGGCGAGGACGAGGTACTCGCCCGCAAGGTCAAGGTTGAGGGATTTCATGGCGTCTATGTAGCCCAAATATTGTTCGGTTATGAGTGCAATGGGAATATTGTAGATGTCAATCTCGTTTTTCCGTATCAGATACAGCAGGAGATCCAACGGACCTTCAAAGATATCGAGTTTGATCTCATAGGCCATGGTCAAATCTTGAGGGCTTCCCTCACTTCCGTCATCGTCCTGCGGGCTTCTTCCGCGGCCCTTGCATTGCCCCGGGCAAGAAGCTCCCGGACGAGGGTTGGACGTTCCCTGTAAAAATCCTGCCGCTCATGGATCGGCCTCATGACTTCGAGCATCCGTTCGGCAAGCTTGCGCTTGCAGGCAACACAACCGATGCGGGCCGACCGGCAGTCCTCGCCGATTTCCATCGAACCCTCTTTTCCGGTATACAATTCATGAAAGGAGTAAACGTTGCAGACTTCGGGCCGTCCGGGATCGTTTTTCCTCATCCGCTGAGGATCGGTGAACATGCTTTCCACCTTCGCATTGAATTCTTTATCTCGATCGCCGAGATAAATTGAATTCTGATAGGATTTGCTCATTTTTCTGCCGTCGATTCCCAGGAGCTTCGGAACCTCCGTCAATATCGGCTCCGGTATGGGGAAAACCTCCCTGTAAAGAAAGTTGAAGCGCCTGGCTATTTCCCTCGTCAGTTCCACATGGGGAAGCTGATCGACGCCTACGGGAACCCCCGATGCCTTGTATATGATTATATCGGCCGCCTGAAGAACAGGATAGCCAAGGAATCCGTATGTTGAAAGATCTTTTTCGATCAGTTCCTCTTTCATCTCTTTATAGGTAGGATTTCTTTCAAGCCAGGCAAGCGGCGTTATCATCGAAAGCAGCACATGGAGTTCCGCGTGCTCTTTGATATCCGATTGAACGAAAATCGTACTTTTCTCGGGATCGAGACCGACGCTGAGCCAATCGATTACCATCTCGACGGCATAGTCCCGCACATGATCGGTCTCGCGGTAATCGCTTGTCAGGGCATGCCAATCGGCCACAAAATAATAACATTCATACCGGCCGTCATTCTGGAGATCGATCCACTTGTTAAGCGCCCCGTGAAGATTTCCGAAATGAAGCCTCCCCGTGGGCCGCATGCCGCTTACTATTCTTTTTGATCTCACAAATTACCTCATGACAATGGAAATTCAGTCTCCTCGACCGGTGCGGCAGATCCATCGACAATGAACGCACCATTCAAAAAGACTCATGAATAGCGGTGCTACTTAGCAGAAAACAGCAGCTCATGTCAAACGACTGACAATCATCGCCTCAGGCAGAGACCTTGACGGCGCGATCTTCCGTCACGGCAAAAAAAAGGCCTCCGATCCTGCGACCGGAGGCCTCTCGCAAAAGTTCTTATTGAACCTTTCCGGTGAGCTCTTTGCCGGCCTTGAATTTGACGGCATTGCGGGCCTTGATCTGAATCGTCGCACCGGTCTGGGGATTCCTTCCCGACCGTGCTTTCCTCTTCGCCACTGAAAAGGTGCCGAAACCAACAAGTCCCACTTTACCCTTCTTCTTCAGTACCTGACCCACAGTCTTGATGAATGAGTCCAGCACTCGAACCGCATCGGCCTTGGTGACTCCCGCGCCTTCCGCCATTGCTGCAATCAGTTCAGCCTTCGTCATAACTCCTGCTCCTTTCATAAATTAGCAGATTCTCAGGAAACCCCCTGGTAAACATATAATAACACCCGGGCCGCCGCACCGCGTGAAATGAACGGCCCCACCCATTTACAGGAAAACAGATGGAACAACGAGTTTCCCTCCCTTTAGGACCACGCAAGGTTGAGAAACTAGCACAAAGCACGGCAACAATCAAGGGAATTCAGTATTCCCGGCCCTTCGCGAGACCAACCGGTCTGGGCAGGGCCGTAGGCGATACAATCCGATAGGTTATCATCAACCCTATGACCAGCGGTCGCTTGTCCGGTTAAACGGCTCTTTACAGGGACTCGCCGCTATAGTATATCCTCCACTACTTTGATCGCCGGCTTGAAAGCGAATCCTCGCCGATTACGCAAAACTATGACGGAACGTGTGAGACGGCCCGTTACGGCCGAGCATGGAGGCCGCCTGCAGGGTCCAAACCGGGGACCCGTTGGATCGAATGTCGCCTCTCGCTTTGCGGAATACGCCCGCGGCTGGCGGAGAGCAAACTGTCCGCCGGGCTTGTGGAGACAACTTTCATAGGACGGTTGTAATGAACGAAGGAAAACCACTGTGACCGTGACGCCAATGGCGCCGGACGAGAAAAGCCAGGATAGCCGTTTCATGAAGCGGGCTCTCGCTCTTGCCCGGCGAGGGGAAGGCTATGTAAGTCCCAATCCCATGGTGGGGGCCGTGATCGTAAGAAACGGCGCCATCATCGCCGAGGGATATCATCGGCAATACGGCCAGGCTCACGCCGAAATCGAAGCGCTCGGAACATCCTCGACGTCTTCGGCCGGGGCAACCCTCTATGTAAATCTCGAACCTTGCACCCATTTTGGGAAAACGCCCCCCTGCATAGACCGCGTCATCGAGGCCGGCATCGCCCGGGCGGTCATTGGCGCCGTCGACCCGAATCCTCTCGTGGCAGGCAAGGGAATCGAGCGGCTGAAGGAGGCCGGGATAGATGTCACGGTAGGCGTTCTCGCGGAAGAATGCTTCCGGCTGAATGAAAGCTTTTTTACATATATTAAGAAAGGCCGGCCCTTCGTAACCCTGAAATACGCTCAGACCCTCGATGGAAAAATCGCCGCAACGGGAGGCGACGCCCGATGGATAAGCTCAGAGGCCTCGCGTCGTCTGGCCCACCGGCTCAGGCGTCGGCACGACGCGGTCATCGTCGGAATCGGAACCGTCATCGCCGACGACCCGGAACTCACGGTCCGTAAAGTTGCGGGCCGCAATCCGTTGCGCGTCATCGTTGACTCGATGCTGAGGATTCCCGAAGAAGCAAAGGTTCTCCGCGTGGATGAGGCGCCAACCTTAATTGCCGTAACGGATCGGGCATCCCTTGAAAAGAGAGCGCGTCTTTCGAAGCGCGGCGTCGATATCGCCGTTATCGCTCAGGACGACCGCGGACGCGTTGATCTCGAAAGGCTCTTTGCCTTCCTGGGCGGACGGCATATATCGTCGGTCCTCATAGAGGGGGGCAGCGGCATCATCACGTCCTGCATAGAGCGCCGTCTTCCCCACCGGCTCCTTATCATTACGGCGCCGAAAATCATGGGTTCTGGACTGGAAGCCGTAGGAGATCTCGCTGTCGGCCGCATTGACCAGACCTGCCGCCTTGCCTTCGGCAGGGTCGCGAGAATCGGCGGCGATCTCCTTCTCGAAGCCCGGTTCGCCGATGAGGGCATCGCAGGTCCGGAGCAAACTCCATGAGCTGGTACGCCCTCCACACAAGAAGCCGGCATGAGGATAAAGTATGCCTGGGGCTCATTCAGAGGTCCATTGAACCCTTCCTGCCAAAAATCGAGGTCTGGAGCCGGCGCCGGGACCGCCGCAAGCGCATCGAGATCCCAATGTTCTCGGGCTACATCTTTATCAATGTGGCCGATCTGACAAACGACATCAAGCTCTCCATACTGAAGACTCCCGGCGTCGTAAAAATTCTTGGCAAACCGAACAGCCATGTTCCCATCCCCGTCCCCGACATCGAGATTCAAGCCATCCAGAGGATTATCGAATCGAAGGTGGAAATCCAGCCGCACCTGTACCCGAAAGTTGGCGAACGAACCCGCATCGTCGACGGCCCCTTTAAGGAGATCGAGGGAGTTGTCGTCGCCACTGATTATAAAAAGAATCTTTTCGTCGTTTCCATTGAGCTGCTGCGCAGGTCCGTGGCAATCAAGCTCGAGGGTTTTCAGGTCGAACGCCTCTGATCGCCGAAGGCCGCCAGGGCCTCGTCCTCCAAAAGATGGCCTCTGCTTTTGTATTTTGGAGAGAAGTGGAAGATTTTAATGGCTTCGGCGCCGGCTCGGCGTGCAATATCGCCGGCCTGCCAGGCTGTCAGATGGTGTTTTTCGCGCGCAAGATCCCTGTCTTTCTCGAGAAAGTGAGCCTCGATGAAAAGTTCCGTCGCGCGACCGGCAAGATCGATGATCTTGCCGACGTTTCCATCGCTATAGAGGGCGTCGGCTACATAGACGATTTTTCTACCCTCGGATATCTGCACGATAGAATTCCTGGCTTCGCCGAGTCTCACCTGCCGTTCGACTGGAGCGCCCGCCGAATCCTTCCCGGCGGCAGTCAGGAGAACGTCATCGGAATATCCGGCCGCCAGGGCTGTCTTGAGATCCGAGAGCCACCGGCCGGCCGGCAGTCCCATCTCCCTTAAAACATTCCCCTTGATGTTTATCCGCTTTTTCTCCTCAAGAGCGAAGGCAAGAGAGGGCGTCTTGTGATCCAGAATCGCCGTTCTCACGGAAAACCGATCGTTATCGACGATGACGCCGTTGAAGGGCGCCTCGCCGCCGGCGCCGGGAGCGAAAGCGGTGCGGCATCCGTAACTCTGAAACCGGATCTTTGTTTCAGCAAGTTCGAATATTTCCAGGACGAAATCATTCGTATAGTTTTTCAGAAGATTCCATGTATAGCCGCCGAACTTGCTCTCCACGTTTTCGATAAAGCCGGACGGACCGTAGAGAGATACGCGACGGTTCCTGCCCAGGCAGACCCGGAGGAACTGGTCGAAACCGATGAAATGGTCCATGTGGGTATGGGAAACGAAAATACGGCTAACCGCCAGGATCTCCCGGGGCGTCAGTCGGCGCAGGTCGCCCAGATCGAAAAGGAAGGCCTCTCTCCGATGGCCGAACCGAACGTACAGCAGAGGATCGGCGAAGGGGTCATTGACGAGGCGGGCGGTAAACATACAGGGGCCTTGGTAAGAGTATCGATGCCATGATATATACAATCACGATCGCCCGATACTGTCAAAGCATCCGCCAAGGAAATCGGAGGAAGCGGTGAGCCTGTTCAACGTATCTTCGGCAAAGGAAGCAGCCCTGATCGATCGCTTGGCTTCGCTAGGCGTCCGGGAAGAAGATTTGGACGAAACATTTACGAGATCCTCCGGGCCGGGAGGTCAGCACGTCAACAAGACCTCGACCTGCGTTATTCTCGTCCATCGTCCCACCGGTCTCGCCGTCCGGTGCCAGGTATCACGGTCCCAGGCAATGAACCGTTTTCTCGCACGGCGTCGTTTGGCTGAACGTCTCGAGAAAATTCAGTCCGATCACATCACTGAAGAACAGCGACACATCGAAAAAACCAGGCGTCAGAAGCGCAAACGGTCCAGGCGGGCCCAGATCAAGGTGCTGGAAGCCAAAAAAGCCCGCTCGGAGGCAAAGGCTCTCCGTCGAAAAGTCAACGGGGCTGTCGAAGATTGATTGCGCACAGAAAAAAAAGAGGAGAGCCCTGGGCTCTCCTCTTTTCGAAGCCATATAAAGCCGTCTCGGATCAGGCAAAGACATACTTCAACATCGGGTTGGCGTAGAGAATCAGCAGCGAAATAACAAGGGCGTAAATCGCGATCGACTCGGTCATGGCCATGCCGACGATCATGGCGAGCATTATCTTGCCGGAAGCATCGGGATTCCTGGAAATGCTCTGAGCGGCACTGCCCGTGGCGCCTCCCATGGCGAGGCCGACGCCAAGCCCCACTATAGATATTGCCAGAGCGGCTGCGATGGCGCAGGCGCCGATGATGATCGCCTTGGTGTAATCGACGGAGCCCGCTTGAGCGGCATCCGAAGCCATGGCGAACGACGAAGAAAGAACGAGAAGTCCGAATCCCGTTACAGTATAGTGAACGCCTTTCATAACCTCTCTCATTTGTACCAGCCTCCTCCCAAGGTATTGCAGATCTACGGCCCTTCCGAGTGACCAGCTCTATAACTATAAGGAACTCAAATGTCAAGGGATAAATGGTCTCGCAGGCGCCGGCGAGGCATCTTCCGCATGTCTTCAGACCCCTTCATCCCTGGCGATGACCGCCGCGCCCACGGCGCCGTTCACCTGCGCCGTGGGCGCAACTTCGATCGTCAGTTTCAGGCGGTTTTCCAGAGATTTCACAACTCCGCCGTTCATGGCCACGCCGCCGGTCATCATGAGGGGTTTTCTCAGTCCCACCCGGTGAACAAGCGATGAAACCCGGGAGGCCACGGCGTCATGAATGCCGGCAATGATATTCTCGCGGCCCTCTCCCTTGGCTAGCAACGATATGACCTCCGACTCCGCGAAGACAGTGCAGATGCTGCTTATCGCCGAGGGTCGTTCCGCCCTGCCGGAAAGGCTGCCGAAAGCCTCGAGGTCTACCTCCAGCGCCCGGGCCATGACCTCCAGAAACCTTCCCGTCCCGGCGGCGCATTTGTCGTTCATGGCAAAATC
>JAFGGB010000117.1 GCA_016930775.1 Deltaproteobacteria bacterium | reverse complement strand
GCAGCGGGAAAAGGCCAGGGAATCCTGGAAGGGAAGCGGCGAGGCCGAGGTCTCGGCCGTTTACCGGAAACTTTCCCTCGATGGAGTTGCCACGGAGTTCGTGGGGTATGAGGGCGTCACCGAGGTTGAATCGAAAATCCTGGCAATCCTCAAGGAGGATCGTTCCGTGAAGACCCTGGCCGAAGGTGAAAAGGGCGAAATCTTCGTCGAACAGACGCCCTTTTACGGCGAGGTGGGAGGCCAGGTGGGCGATGTGGGCGTCATCGAAGCGGATGGCGCAGCCTTCGATGTATCGGATACTCAGAAACCCCTGGATACTCTTTTCAGCCATATCGGGAAGATGACAAAAGGGAAAATCGCCCTGGGCGACAGGGTGATCCTCCGGACGAACGAAGCCATCCGCCGGGCCATCGAGGCTAACCACTCGGGCACGCACCTGCTTCAGGCGGCGCTGAAGGCAGTCCTCGGCGATCACGTCAAGCAGTCGGGCTCTCTCGTCAACGCCGAGCGCCTCCGGTTCGATTTTACTCATTTTGCCAAGGTCGACGAGGCAGAGCTTCAACGGGTCGAGGAACTGGCGAATCGTTTCATCCGCATGAACCGGCCGGTCACGACCGAGGTTCTCCCCAGGGAAAAGGCCATGACCACGGGCGCCACGGCGGTCTTCGACGAGAAATACGGCGACGAGGTCCGTGTCGTGAAGATGGGCGACGTGAGCATGGAGCTGTGCGGCGGCACCCATGTGCGCCGCACGGGCGACCTTGGTTTCCTGAAGATACTGGGAGAGTCTTCCGTTGCGGCGGGCGTTCGAAGGATCGAGGCCGTCACCGGCGGCGAGGCTGTCAGACACGTCGATAAAGTCGAGCGGGAGTTGAAGGATTCGGCCTCGCTCATGAGAGCGAACCTGTTCGAGGTGAAGGATCGCATTGTCCGAATGCTCAACCGCCAGAAAGAACTGGAAAAGGAAATAGATGCCCTGAAGGGAAAGCTGGCCGCCAAGGACTCCCTCGACATCCTGTCCGGGGTGAAGGAAGTGGCCGGCGTGAGGATCCTTGCCGCCCTCGTTGAGGCCTCCGATGTGAAGGCTCTCCGGGATTTCGGCGACAAGGTTCGGGACAAGCTGCAATCGGGCGTTGTGCTCCTGGGCAGCAAGATAGACGGCAAGGCCATGCTTCTCTGCATGGTGACAAAGGATCTCCTCGGCCGGTATCATGCCGGAGAGATCGTCAAGATCATTGCCCCCATAGTCGGCGGGAGCGGAGGCGGACGGCCCGATATGGCGCAGGCCGGCGGTTCCGATCAATCGCGCCTGGCCGAGGCGCTGGTCAAGTTCGAAGAGGTTCTCCTCCGGGGCAAAGACTAGCAAGGGCGATCAAGTCTCTGACGAGCGGCGAATAATTTGGAGGGCGGGGCGGCCGATGGATTTCCTCTTTGGAAGTCAGCACAGCCGCCCCTGGCATTCAGACCGCAGACATCTTTTTAGCTTGAGCCGTGCTCGGCAATGAAGTCGGACAGGTCGAACTTCTGCTTGTCGGGGAACCGGTACATTTCATACTGTGTTTCACTTCCAAGAAGATCGTCGATCTTCTTCTGCACGCTCTCTCTCGCTCCGTTCTTCCTCCAATTTTCCCAGTCTTCCGAGCTCTGCCAGTTGCTGATGACGAGGAACGTCTCAGGTTCGCCGATCTTCCTCAGCGTTTCGCCGGAAATGTAGCCCGGTTCATGAGCGGCCAGTATCCGCAAATACATGATAAGCGAAAGCAGGTTCTGTTCCTTTTCCGGCGGAACCGTCCTCTTGATCATGATTCGCACTGCCATGACAATCACCTCCTTCCCGACGCGTCGTTCGACGCGTCGATCCGCAGCCCCGCGCCCCATAGTCGGATGAAGATATTCCGGAATGCGACGCGCGCATGCCGGGGCGCCTCAAAGAAACTTTTCCCAGTGTGGATATTCGTTGCGCTGTCGATTCTGCGCTAACAGTAAAGCTATGGGGGGTTGGAGAGCCAAGTTCCTTCTGTCCCGGAAAAGAAGATACGAACATCCCTGTTCCGCGCATCAGAAGAGCAGGTTCCGTCACCGGTCGTCCGTTCTCAGGCGCATAGCCCGTGAAATCGATCAGTTTCGATCCACAGCAGTCCATGCTGCAAGAGCGGCGAATTTGTTATAATATATCAAAATTTCCACTGACGAGCAAGCGGTCCGGCGGCGGCCCTGGTCGCCGGTCTTTTCAGGCCGCAGCACCGCCGATTATTTATGAAGGGACCGTCCTTCGAAAATCGTTCGCAAGGGCATGATGCGATTGATTTTTCCTCTATTATCAACGCCCTATTGACTTTCTCCGCAGAAGGTATATAGCTCCCTCGATTTCAAGGGAGTCAATATATGCGAAATAAATTTTTCAATGGAGGAGTCTCGATGAAGACACAAAGATGTTCGCTGGGTGTGGTGATCGTTGTTGCGCTTGCTCTGGGTTTCGCCGGCTGCGCGAAGCCTCCCGAAATGGAAAAGCAGGCTGCCCAAAAGGCTTCGGAAGCGGCCGTGGCCGCCGCCGCCGACAAATACGGCGCCGCTGATCTCGATGCTGCCAAGAAGGTATGGGACGAGGCGGAGAAGCAGATGACGGCGAAGAAGTACGACGAAGCCAAGAAGGGTTACATTGCCGCCAAGGCTGCTTTTGAGAAGGCTGTTGCCAGCGCTGAAGCGGGGAAAAAGGCAGCCATTGAAGAAGCCGGCGCAGCGCTCGCCGCTGTGGAAGCCTCATGGGTCGCCCTGAAGGAAGAGGCCGCAAAGGTTGAGAAGAAAATGAAGGACAAGGCCGCCGCATGGAAAGCCGAAGCCGAAGCCTTTGAAACGTCCCTGAAGCAGATCAAGGATACAGTCGCTCAGGATGCCATAGCCGCCAAGGCGAAGGCAGAAGAGTTAAAGACTGTCATCGAGAAGTGGGATGCCTCGGTGAAGGAACTGGCGAAGGCCCCGGCCCCGGCGCCTGCCAAGGCCGCCGTCAAGGCGGCCGCCAAGGCCCCTGCGAAAAAGAAGTAACGAGCCGTTTAAGAAAACAATTGCCGCACAGAAACAGGCAACCCCCGGGGGTTGCCTGTTTCTTTTTAAACGTTCATTCGGGTTGTCACGATGCGATGAGTACAAGGGCGATTAGGGCTGACGCGACGCCCGCCCACTGCCCTCCCGACAGTCGTTCCTTCAGAATGAACCAGGCCAGGAATATGGTCGATGCGGGATAGAGCGATGTGAGGATCGTTGATATGTCGAGCCGTCCGAATCGCGTTGCCAGGGCGAAGAGGACGTTGCCTGCCGTATCAAGGAAGCCTGCGAGGACGATAAGCCCCAACTGATTTCGGGACGGCGGAGCGCCTTCTTTTCGACAGACGAGGACGGCCGTTAAAGCAGCTATAGAGACGATCCGTGCGGCAACGAGCGGCCACAGGATCGATGAGGCGCTTACCTGTTTGATGCAGATAAAGAAGAATCCAAAGCCCAGGCCGGCCGCTACGGGCAAGGCGAGATCGGCAGTTCGAAGGGAATCTATTTTCCGGGGCCGCGCAAGGAACCAGATCGAGACGAGAGCGATCGCCATTCCTGCCATGGTCGCCGCCGCCGGCAGTCCTTCCGTTGCCATGCCGACAATAACCGGAAGCGCCGCTCCGATAACGGAGCTGAGAGGCGCCACGACGCCCATCGTCCCGACTGCAAGACCGCGGTAGAGGCATGCAAGGCCGATAGCGCCGAAAAATCCGGCGAGACCGCCATAGACCATCTTTTCCGGAGAAGGGATTGCTCCTTCAATTGCCGGGGCGAGAACGGCAAGAAGGGTCAGGCTGAACAGTTGCGACAGGACTATTACCGTACATACGCCGTTTTTTTTTGTTGCACAGCCGCCGCAGAAATCGGCGGCGCCGAATATTGCCGCCGAGGAGAGGCCGAAGATCATGGAAAAGTTTTCAGAAGACATAGGGTCACGGGATTGATGGTGGATTCCTGCGCAACAGGCCGCAGGAATCGCAAAATATGTGTTCCTGCCCGCCATGTCAACATTATTTCATCGCGGCGCCGTGCAGAGGCGGTCCGCTTCAGGTTATTTTAAGTCGAGTTCCATGTAGACCGCTCCCTCCAGAGGATTCCGGTAATAGGGCGGCATTTCTTTAAATCCGAAGATCCGGTAGAGGGCTTGCGCCTGTTCCATTGACGACAGTGTGTCGAGACGCATGGATGTGTATCCCGCCGCTCGGCTTTCTTCGATTATGGCCGAGACGAGCAGGCGTCCGGCGCCTCTTTCGCGAAAGGCCGGCCTGACATAGAGGCGCTTCATCTCGGCTATATCCGCCGAGATGGCTCTCATGGCGACGCATCCTGCAGGAGACTCGCCATTGAAAGCCAGCAGTATCGATCCTCGGGGCGGCGAATATTTGCCGGGAAGAGACGCCATCTCCTTCTCGAAATCCTGAAAGGACAGATCGACGCCCAGTCGCGAGGCGTATTCGCGGAACAGTTCGTTCACTATCGGCATGTCATCGATGTTGGCGCGACGAATCGCTATCATTTCATTGCCTGGTTATCGCCGGTCCCAGCCACGGGAAGGCTCTGTGCCGTCGACAAACACTAAATTCAACGGCCGGTTCATCGACGCTTTCACCAACGACCCGTTGTGAATGGTAGAATCCGGAGGTTTTTTGAATTTTTTTTACGGCAATCAATCGGGCGAACTCGCGACCCACGCTCTTGCATCATCCATGTCTGTGAACCAGCGCAGCAAAAGGCCGACATTGCATGCGGCAGTTTCATGAAAAGATTGAAACTCCGAATTCTCTTCAATATCTACAACGGCGGTCTTCACTCTCGGCGCCTCGGCAGGGTATTCTCTGACGCGAAAGTATGCGTCCGCCAATCCCAAGCGACCCTTGAGGGTTCGGACATCAACTATCAATCTCTTGATCTTCATGGCACTCAGAAGAGCGAAAACTTCTTGCTGGACCGTTCCCGCGGTTTTGACCGTGACCTTCCCGGAGATGACGATTTCAAGGATTCCCAGCTTTTCCGTTGAAGTGAGTTGAAATTCCCGTTTCTGTTCCATGTAGAACCGCCCCGTACAATTTTCCGACAATTCTGTCTCAGTTGCGGCACGGATGCCACGTTGCCGGTCCGTTATGGATGACCAATCGTTTTCCCAGACGCCGGGCTTTTTTTCTTGCTCGGTCTCCGATGTCCTGATGCTTCTCTCCGGCCGCGCAGCCTATGAACAGCACGCCGGTTGGATCGGCGCCCACCAGCCCCGAGGCATCCTTCAACAGTTTGACGAGGCGGCTTGACAGCCGGGCTATCAGCGACGGCGCGGCGGAAGAAGCGACTATAACGGTCCGTCGTTTCTTTTCCCGATTCCTGACTTTCGGGATATGGGTTCCCCAAGGCCAATAGGCGTAGCAGACAAGCCGTTCGATGAATCTCTTCATGACGGCCGTAACCGTGCCGAAGTTCATCGGCGAACCCAATACAAGGGCGTCCGCGCCTTCGATCTTTTCCAGGAGGTCGCTCATGTCATCGTCGATGATGCACGTGCTCCTCCGCAGCCCCTTTTCTTCAACGCAGGTTCGGCAGTTTGTGCAGAACTCGATATGCTTGTCGATCAGGAAAATTTTCTCCGTCTCCGCGCCCTCTTCCGCGGCTGAGGCGAGGATCTCGTCTATTGCCCTATCGATTACGCCGTCTTTACGGTAACTGCCGACGATTGCCAATACTTTGAAAGCTTTCATAGATGGAACCGCCTCCTTCTCCTTTTTCAGTCTTTACCGATGTTCGGCAGTTTGCCGTAATAGCATCTCAAGGGTTTTGCCTCGGTCAGTATTGTGCAGTAATTGCACAGTATGCATTTTGACGCAGACTGAATCCCTTTGTTAAATTTGTTCGCAATGTCCGGTTCGATAATAAAGGGACGGCACATGGAAACGAAGTCGATGCCCTTGTTCGCGACGATATCGTCAATGTCGCCAATGTTGTTTATTCCGCCGACGACAATTACGGGAATAGCAACAGCCTTCTTGATCTGAAGAGCCGAGTCAAGGTTGAATTTCAAGAGCGGCTTCGGTTGTTTCATGACCCTTTTGAGAATGGGTTTTACAATTGTCTTTACGGGACTTGGCAGGTTTTTATATTTGAAGTTGTATTCCATTGCCGCATCGACGGGCAGCTCTTCTCCACGTATGGAATAGAGGCCGTCCTCAACGATTCCGCAGGACACTTCAATGGCTGCGCAACCGGATGCTTCCAGCATCATCGCTATCCGAACCGCTTCATCGGGTTTCATCCCGCTCTTGCGTCCGTCGTAGGCATTCAGCTTTACCAGAATTGGATAATCGCCGATGACGTTTGTCGCCCTTTTAAAAATCTCGCCGATAAGCCTGTATTTATTCTCGGTCGAACCGCCCCAGCGGTCTTTCCGCCGATTGGAGTGAGAAGATAAAAATTCGGACAACAGGTACCCATGGGCCGCATGAAGCTGGACTCCATCGAAGCCGGCCTTTTTGGCTCGTACAATGCTCTTGACAAAATTGTCAATAAGTTCATTTATTTCTTCGTCAGACAATTCGCGAGGCATGTCTTCGCTGAAAAATGCATCGCGCAGCGCCGAAGGCGCAACAGTCTGCAACCCGGTGGTTTTTGAACGAGTCTGCCTGCCGCAGTGGGCGATTTGCATAATGATTGGCGTGTTATATTCGTGAACGGCGTCAACGATTTCTCTATACGCTGGAATCAAATCGTCGCTGTCGATCATCGACATGCCGAATAAATGGCCTTTTCCGTTTGATTGGATTCCCGCAAAACCCGTGATTATCGCTCCCGCCCCGCCCTTTGCCAGGCGAACATAGAGTTTTTTCAGGTTCTCGGTAGGACTGCCTGTCTCGTCGGACATTCCTTCGTGCGTCGCGGAACGAAGAATTCTGTTTTTCAATTGCATTCCCGCCAATACCGCAGGATCGAATATTTTTTCATTCATGGTCATTCTGTCCGTCATCATGGAATGAGTATAGGAGAGATTAACAGGTTTTCTAAAAAAAACTATAGCTGATTTTATGTAAATCATACATTGCGACGTCTCAGCGCTTGACCGGCGGTTTCGATTTCGGATATTAAACAGAACTCTGCTCCAAAAAAAATCGAACGGAAAAGCCGCAAGCGGCGACAGGATTCATGAAAGACTCTGCCGGCGGCACACGGAGAGAAAAAACATGAACGTACGTGGCGATCAACTGGTTTTCCCCGCGGTTTTCATGCGGGGCGGGACGAGCAAAGCGTTGATTTTCAAGGATGCCGATGTGCCGAAGGATGATGAAAAGCGCAAAAGGCTTTTTCTGGCTGCCTTGGGCAGTCCCGATCCCTTCGGCCGTCAGCTTGACGGTTTGGGCGGCGGTCTGTCGTCCCTTTCCAAGATCTGCATTGTTGGCCCGCCGAGCCTCACCGACGCAGATGTGGACTATACCTTTGCACAGGTGGGCATACGCGACAGGACGGTCGATTACGGCGGCAATTGCGGGAACATGACATCGGCGATCGGGCCCTTTGCCGTTGACGAGGGGCTCGTCGAGGCGCCTTCCGATGGGTTCGCCTCGGTCAGAATCCACAATACGAACACGAACAAGATCATTCTATCGACATTCCCGGTTCGGAACTGCTGCGCAGTCGTCGAAGGAGATGTTTCGATCATCGGTGTGGCGGGGCGGGGAGCGGGCATACGGCTCGATTTCATGGCGCCCGGAGGAACCAAGGGTCGCGGGGTCCTGCCGGCCGGAGAACCGTTGACATTATTGGAACTTGAAGCCGGCGCCTCCGTTG
>JAFGGB010000116.1 GCA_016930775.1 Deltaproteobacteria bacterium | reverse complement strand
GCGCCCGGGATTTCACCGATCTTGAGTTTTTTTCGAGAGCCCACGTAAATTTCGGCACGAAGGGGGAAGAGGGAATCGCTCTGATTCGCTATACCGTCCGAGGGGACGAACAGGATGGGTACAGTCTTATGCGCGAGGACGTTCTTCTGACCGGTCTGGACGACGCCGAGAGGGCGAAGGGCAGCGCCCATGTGCTTGCTCGATCCCTGGAAGGCATAACTTTCCGGTTTTTCGGAACCGACGGGGAGGAACGGGATTCCTGGAACAGCGATTTTGAAGGAATGAACGGCGAGATTCCGAGGGAGATTCGCGTTCGACTCTCCTTGGCCGATCCGGGACCGAAGAAGGGAACGATCCTGTTCGGCACGGGGATAGCCCTGCCGGCTGCAGAAGGGACGAAAAGCCAATGAGAGTCTCGGAACGGGGCTTCGCCGTAATTGCCGTTCTCCTTATGATTGCCGTACTCGTCACGGTTACTCTTGACGTGAACGGGGCTGCCCGTGCGGAAATCACCGAGGCCATCCTCTATGCCGATGGAGTTCAACTTGCCGCCATGGCGCGATCGGGGATTCAGGGCGCTCTGGCCGTTCTTTCCGACGATGACCGGTCCGTCGATCACCTAAATGAAGAGTGGGCCAGATCGGAGGACTTCTCCTATGCGTCGGCCGCCCTCTTCGAGGATGGTTATGTTTCTTTAAAAATAGACGACGAATCCGGCAAAATACCCCTCAACAGTCTCGTCAAAAAAGGAGGAGGCGCAAACGAAAAAGTGGCGGGGGTTCTGCTTCGACTCCTGACCCTTCCCTCCTTCGGTCTCACCGATCAGGAGGCCCGTGACATTGTCGACGCTGTTGTCGACTGGATCGACGAGGATGACGAGGTGACGGGTTTCGGGGCTGAATCGTCCTACTACCAGGGTCTGAGGCAACCATACCGCTGTAAAAACGGACCTCTCGATTCCCTGGAGGAGCTTTTGCGTGTCAGAGGCGTAACGGCGGATCTCTATTTCGGCAGCAAAGACCGCCTCGGGTTTGCGGACCTTCTCTCCATCGCCGACAACGGAACGATAAACATCAACACGGCCCACCCACTGGTGCTTCAATGTCTTGACGACGGGATTGCCGAAGACCTGGCGGAGGCAATGAACGACTACCGCCGCGAGGCGGGGCATGACCTTTCCCGTGTCACATGGTATAAGGATGTGACAGGCATGGCCTTTATGACTATCGACAGCGATCTCATAACCATCCGGAGTTCCATTTTCAGGGTCCGTTCGACGGCTTACCTGCGTTCCAAAAGCGCATCGTCCTCGGCTTTCCTGAAGCGCGGCGACGATGGAAGGGTTTTCATTCTGTCCTGGAAAGACCGATGATGAAGGAAGGTTTCATAGGACTCCATATCAGGAGCGGCAGCATTGCGGCAGTGAAGGCATCCCGGACCCTGCGCGGCTTGAAAGTGACGGACCGGGACCTGATTGCCCTGTCGGATGCCGGAGGCCTAGCCGAGGCTCTTCGATCGCTCTTCAGCAAGCCGGCCTATCGAAGGGGATCGGTCCGTATTGCGCTGCCGGGCCGATGGTTCAGCTTCAGGACTCTCCGGCTGCCTTTTGAGGATCGCCGGCGGATCGACAAGACGATCGGTTTCGAAATGGAGTCTCGAATTCCCTTTACGAAAGAGGACGTGTTGATCGACTATCTCAGAATCAAAGCCGGCGACCAGTCGCAAATCTTTGCCGCGGCGATTCAGAAAAAACGCATAGAAAATCTTCTGGCGGCGCTCAGGGAATGCGGCGTCGAACCGGCGGTCATAGACATTGGCCCCGTTCCGATGGCGGCGAGACTCCTGGAAAACCGTCAAGGGAACGGAGGGTCCGTCATCGTCGATCTGGACGGCGACGATGCGACAGTCATTCTTTCCGAGGGGAATGCTATTGTTATGATCAGATCGATGACCCGGGGATCGACGGAGGCCATGGTTCAGGAGGTCCTCAATACGCTGCGATCGGCCCTCGTCCGGGGGATCGTCCGGGAGGAACCCCGGCGGTTCTGCCTCATCGGTCCCGGCGCCGGCGAAGAGGAAGCGACGGCTCTCGGTCATGCGCTCAACCTTCCCCTTGAGAAAACCGATTTTCTCTGGCCGGAGTCGCTTGACTGGTCGCATGATTTGAATTCCTGGGATTCCGATGTTATGGATACGGCCCTTTCCCTTGCCATGGGCGGCAGGACCCAAGACCTGGGTTTCAATTTTGCTGTGGGCGATTTCAGGCCACGGCGGAAATTTCAAAAGATACAGCGCGAAGCCTTGTGGACCGGAGCGGTTGTCTGTGTGGTGTGCGCGGCCTTCGGCGCCGATTTCCTCATTAAATACAGGACCGACCGCCTGCGTCTCGCCAGGATGAAAGGAGATATCACGGCGGTTTTCCATCAGGCCATGCCCCAGGCGACAACCATTGTCGATCCTCTTCAACAATTGAAGATCAAAGTAGATGAACTCAGGAAAAAACAAACGGCCGCACAGGACGGGAGAAGGGCGCCGACGGTTCTGGATATACTGAAGAGCCTGTCGGCAAACCTTCCGCCTGCCGCCGCCGTGACATTCACTAATTTTTCGCTGAGCGCCGGTTCCCTGGAGCTTCGCGGCGAGACGGATTCCTTTAACACCGTCGATGCCGTGAAGATCGGCTGTGCCGGCGCAGGTCTGTTCAGGAAGGTTGTTATCAATTCTGCCACGATTCTCGGCAAGGGACCTCGTGTTGCTTTCAGCATTTCCATGGAGGTGGCCGCTCCATGAGACGTCCCGGCATCATGCTCACAGAACGGGAAAAAAGGTATCTTTTTACCGGCATTCTTCTGCTGGCGGCGATTCTTTGTTTCCAGTTCGTCCTGATCCCCCTCTGGGAAAACCGGTCGCGGCTGGACCGTTCGCTGGAAGCCAGCAGAAAAACCTTCTCGGAAATCAAGGAAGTTGCCGCCGAATACCGTAAGCTTGCGGGCCGTTCCGTCGATGCCGGCGCTCTTATCGCAGCTCGGCCTCCCGGCTTCACGCTGTTTTCCTTCGTGGAGGAACAGGCAGGCAAGGCGGCGATCAAACCCTATATAAAATCCATGAAGCCCTCGACGGGAGGCCAGGAGGGGAATCTGAAAGAGACTTCGGTGGAACTGAAGATCGAAGGGCTCAGCCTGGAACAGCTCGTCGCCTATCTTTATTTTGTCGAGGATCCCCGATACCTGGTGACGGTTAAAAGAATCCAGATTAAGCGAGGGCGGGAAGAGGCCCTCGGCATGGATGTCCAGATGCAGGTCGTTACCTATGAACGAGGAGGAACCCAGTGACGGACGAACGGCAGGCCGGGGGGGGTGAACAGCGCGCCGGGAAAAGGACTCGGGCCGTTGGGGGAATAGGATCGCTTATTTTCTATGCCGCCTTTGCCGTCGTTATGATTCTTTTATTTCTCCATGTTCTTTTTCCCGCTCCGGCCGTTGTAGATTTTCTTATAGAAAAATTAAAGGAGAGCCGTCCGGACATAATGCTTTCCTATGGATCGGCCCGGCTGGTTTTCCCGCCCGCTCTCAGCCTGGCGGATCTTCAGGGAGGGATAGTCTCCCTGCCCGGCAGTCGATGCCGGGCTGAAAAGGCAACGATGAGGCCCCTCGTGGGCGCCCTCATTCGAGGGGATCTTCTCCTGGAAAACAATATTCGGGCACTGGGAGGCGTCGTTGATGTCCGGGTAGACCTGCCGCTGAAGCGGTCATCGTCCGGATTGTTCGGTCTTGAGGGGACCTGCGCGGCAATCGATCTCGCCGCTTGCGATCTCCTCAGGAGCGTCACGGGTCGGGAGATCGCAGGAATTCTGGATGGGACCTTTTCTTTTCGCGGGTCGTCTCGGGATCTGAAAGAAGGTGGGGGAAAAGCTTCCTTCGTCGTGAGAAACGGCGCCGTCAAACTTATGAAGGAAATGATCGGTTTTGACCGGGTCGCCTTCGATGCCCTGGAAGCGGAGATCCGCCTGGAGGAAGGGCGCATTCTCGTCGATCGCTGTGTCCTTCGGGGGCGGCAGATCAAGGGTTCTTTAACCGGCGCCGTGAGGATCGGGAGAGCCATGGATGACAGCGGTCTCGCTCTGAAGGGCCGCCTCGAACTTCCCCTGATGGGTCGCTCGATGAATGTTGTCATCGCCGGCACGGTCAACAATCCTCTTGTGAGGTTCAGATAGCACATGTTTCGCGCGTACAGACCCCTCGTTATACTCGTTATGCTTTCACTGCTTTCCTTTGCCGCTGTCGATATTTTCTATGCCCTTGTCCGGGTTCGAATCGAAGGGTCGGCTGCCGCTCTGCCGGCCGGGAAGGCGAATGCAGGCCCTCATGCGCTTCTCAGGCCGCCCCTTACGGATTACGGAGCGATCGGCGAGCGAAACCTTTTCGGTTTCAGGCAGAGGGAGGCACTGAAGGGTCCCATCGATGTGAACGTCCTTGAGTCGACAAAATTGAATTTAGCGCTCCTGGGAACCGTTGCCGGAGGCGACGAGGATTATGCCGTCATCGAGGAGAAGGACAAGAAACGGCAGGCGCTCTTCACGGTAGGCGACACCGTTGCCGGAGCGACTATCCGCAGGATCATGAGAGGCGCCGTAGTGCTCAGCGTCGACGGTCGCGATGAAGTTCTTCGCATGGTCGAGCCGAAGGAGACGCCGAAGACAGCCCAGGCGGAGGCCGGCATGCCGACGGATGAAGGAAAGACAATCACCATTGCGAAGGCGACGATCGACGACGCCTTCGCGAATATGAATGAAATGCTGTCCCAGGTGCGCGTGCGGCCTCATTTCAAGGACGGAAATCCCGACGGATTCATGCTCAGCAGCATTCGATCGGACAGCATTTTTTACAAGCTGGGGCTTCGGAGCGGTGATATTGTTCTGGGCGTCAACGACGAACAGCTCAGCAGCGTCGACGATATGCTCTCGCTCTACCAGAATCTCAAGAGCGGTTCACAGGTTGCCCTGAACGTCAGGCGTCAAGGCAGGGAAGAACGGATGCGGTATGTCTTCGAGTAGCCCTTTCACAGGATATTCGGCGGAAGGGCAGGCGGGTTGATAGGTATGTACAACGCCTATTTCGGCTTGCGGGAGAGCCCTTTTAATCTGACGCCCGATCCTCGCTATCTCTTTCTGAGCCGGCAGCACAGCGAGGCCTTGAGCCATCTTCTCTATGGAATCATCGAACGAAAGGGTTTCATCGTATTGACGGGAGGAATAGGCGCCGGCAAGACGACGGTCATACGGGCTCTCCTGGCCCGCCTCGATGAATCCGTGGAGACCGCACTGTTGTTCAATCCGGCCCTCTCCGAGCTGGAACTTCTCGATGCGATCCTCCAGGAGTTCGGCATACCGCCGGGCCGGGGACGGAAGACGAGGAAGCGTCTCATCGATGCCCTGAACCGGTTCTTGCTGGCAGCTCACGGCGAAGGAAAGGCCGCCGTTCTCATCATCGACGAGGCCCACAACCTCGCCCACCCGGTGCTGGAACAGATACGGCTGCTCTCGAACCTGGAAACCGAGCAGGACAAACTGCTCCAGATCGTTCTTGTGGGTCAGCCCGAACTGGCAGGTTTTCTCGCGTCGCCGTCGCTCCGGCAGCTCAACGAGCGGGTCATGGTGCGTTGCGATCTCAGGCCCCTGACTCGGGACCAGGTAGGCCAATACATAGATCACCGCCTCGCCGTGGCGGGGATGAACGGCGCGGCCGTGGAAATAACCGCGGGCGCCTTACGGAAGGTTTATGCATATTCCCGAGGGATTCCCCGGCGGATCAACTCCCTCTGCGACAGAGCTCTTCTGGGCGCCTATTCCCGCAATACCAAGCGTATCGACGGCGCAGTAGTTACCGCCGCCGCCCGCGATCTCGGCGGTCCGATGGCCCTCCTTGCCGGCGGTTCGTTCTTTTCATTACGGTCCGCCGTTGTTGCTTCAGCCGTTGTTCTGGCGGCGCTTGCCGTCATGTTTGTTGTGTTTCACAGGACTGTCGTCGGCGCCATCCTGACATGCCTAAAAGGGTCGTAATGAGCGGTGCGCCATGAGTTACATCAATGACGCCCTGAAAAAGGCGCAGGAGGAACGGTCGTCGCGATACGGCGCCCACGGCGAGCTTCTCCAATCTCTGCCGGCAAAGACCGGACGCCGGATGCCGGTTATCATTGCCGCCGCGGTGATTCTTGTACTCGCAACGGTCCTTGTGGTATGGAAAAACAGCGGGATGGTTGTTTCGATCATTGGATCGACCGCGCCGCCGCAGGGGGCTTTGCAGGAGACGGTTGTCCGGCCAGCCGAAGAGACGGCAAAGCCGGCCGAACAAGACGATCTCTACAGGCGGGCCCTGAACCTGCAGCGCCGGGGACAAATGGGAAAGGCGGAGACGCTCTACAGGCAGATTCTCCGGACCGACCCGAATAATCGTTTCGCGCTGAACAATCTCGGAGTTCTCTGTCTCCATGGCGGCCGCATCGAAGAGGCGGAAAGACTGTTTGAGCGAGCCCTGCAAGGGCGGGGCGGCTACGCCGATCCCCACTATAACCTGTCGTGCCTTTATGCACGGACGGGGAAAGTCGAGGAGGCCCTGAGCAGTCTTGTCAAGGCCGTCGATCTGGATCGGGAGATGCTGACCTGGGCCGATCGTGATCCCGATCTTGAAAAAATCCGGTCTCACCCTCGCTACCGGGCAATCGGAGAGCGCTACAGGGCAGTTTCCGGCACAGAAGGCGCTCGCAGAAAAGACTCGAGGGAAGCGGTTACACGAGGAGGCTCATGAATCCAAAAAAAACAATCATCCCGCTGGCGGCGCTGTTTGTCGTCATCGCCATTGCTTTTTCGACGCCGTCGACCCGGGCGGCGAAAATAGCCGGAGTGGAAGAACCCGTGGCGACAGGGGAAGCCGTGTCCCCGAAACCGAAAGTGCCGGAGAAGACCGCGCCGTTGCCGCCGCCTTCCCGGATCGTTTCGGACCCCTCTCCGTCCATGCCTGCGGTTCCAAAAAATAAGGACGAGCGAAAGGAAATTCCGGTGGAACCGAAAAAAGTCGCAACGGCCCCGTCGGAGCGGTTCGTCACGATCGATTTCGACAACGTTGACATCCGCGTTTTTATCAAGTTCATCAGCGAGATTGCCGGCAGGAATTTTGTTGTCGACAAGGATGTCCGGGGAGCCGTTACGATTGTATCGCCCCGAAAAATATCCGTTGATGAGGCCTACAGAGTATTCGAGTCGGTTCTTGAGGTCCATGGATACACGGCCGTGCCCGCCGGCGAGATCGTCAAGGTGATCCCCGTCCGCGACGCCCGTCAGAAGAATGTGGAAACACGTCTGAAGGAACAGGCTTCCGGCGCGGAAGACAGGGTGGTGACGCAGATCATCGGCCTTCAGTATGCAAATCCGGACGATATCAAGACCGTGCTGACGCCCCTGGTGTCGAAAGAAAGCGTGGTATTGTCTTATCCGCCTACAGGCATGCTCGTCGTCACGGATCTTCTCTCGAACATCCAGCGGCTGCTCACCATCGTTCAGGCGTTGGATGCCGAAGGACTGGAGGAGCAGATAGCCGTTATCTCGCTGAAATACGCTTCATCGGCCGAGATAGCCAAGTCCCTGAACCTAATCTTCCAGAGGCGAGTGACTCTGGCGAAACGAACGGAGCAGACGATCCTCAAGATTGTTTCCGACGACCGGACCAACTCGATCATAGCCCTGGCCAGCGAGAACGAGACGGCGAAGATCAGGGAATTGGTCGCTCTCCTGGATCGGGAGATCCCTCGAGGGGAGGAGCGGGTCAGGGTCTATCACCTGAAAAATGCCGATTCCGAGGAATTGGCGAAAGTTCTCATGGCGCTGCCCGTGAAGGACGGGAAGACCGAGCAGAAGCCTCAGGAATCGCTTATCTCGAAGGATGTGCAGATCATACCGGACAAGGCGACGAATACCCTCGTCATCACGGCGAATCGCGACGACTATGCCGTCCTGGAAAAGGTGATCCAAAAACTCGACGTGTCCCGCCCCATGGTCTACATAGAGGCCCTCATCATGGAAGTTAGCTTCAATAGAGGGTTCAACCTGGGCGCCGAATGGGTCTATGGCGACGACTTCACTTCCTCGGGACGCAAGAGCGCCTACGGAGCGGGATTCATCGGGCCGGGACTGGCCAGAACCGACAATGTTCCACCGCTTCCCACGGGTTTCTCCGTCGGCGTTTTCGGCGAGGCAATCACTATCGGAAGCGTCGTTTTTCCCAGCCTGAGCGCCATTTTCCAGGCGTACGAGAGCGACAACGAGGTGGACATACTGTCCACGCCGCAGATTCTGACGCTGGACAATCAGGAGGCCGAGATTTACGTAGGCGAAAACGTGCCCTATCTTTCGAAAGAGGCCTCGGGAGATCAGAATTACCAGATTTACGAGTACAGGGATGTTGGCGTGCGTCTCAAGATCACTCCGCAGATAAGCCATGAACGATTCGTACGATTGAACATTTACCAGGAAGTGACCAAGGTCGTTACGGAATCGGAGAGCAGTTATCGTCCCCGGACGCTGAAGCGGACGGCAAAGACAGCCGTAACCATCAAGGACAACAATACTCTCGTTATAGGCGGTCTTATCGGCGACGACGTGAGCAATTCGACCTTCAAGGTTCCCTGTCTGGGCAATATTCCTTTTCTCGGGTGGCTTTTCAAGTACGAAAGCCAGTCCAGGGAAAAGAGAAACCTATTTATCTTCATAACGCCCCACATCATGGAGAATCCAGCCGAGGCAACGTCCCTATACGAGCAGAAAAGGGACGCCATAGAGGGCGCCAAGGAAGGGGTTATCAGAATGAGGGATCGCCGCCCGGCGCCCGGTGATGAACTGAAACTGCCGGAGCCTCCTCAATGAAAGAGGAATCCGCACGGGGTCTCGATGTTTTCCCCGAAGATCTCCTGCCGGACCTCGCCGCAGAAGACCTTGCAGAGGCCCGCAGGATAGTCTCTTCCCGGGGCGGAAGCATCATCGATGTTCTCATGCGGAAGAAAACCCTGGAGGAACGGGAGGTTCTGCCCCTCCTGGCTCGCCGTTTTTCCATTGCCTACCGGGACGCGCTCCCCGTTGACCACCTCGATGTGGCCTTTACGAGAAGCATTCCCATCCAGTTTCTGAAGCGACACCTCGCGGTTCCCATCGTCACGCCGTCAGAGTCCATCATCGCACTGAACGATCCCACGGATTTCGACGGCATCGACGAACTCCGGGCCGTTGCCGGTCTGGGCGGGGCGGCCGTCGTTCTGGCGCCGAAGGCTGTGATACTCTCGGCCATCAACAGGGCCTACGACCTTGGCGGCGACAGCGCAGAGGACTTTATACAGGACATGCAGGAAGAGTCGCCGGACAGCATCATCTCGGAGATAGAGGAGAAATCCGATCTGCTCGACGACACCAGCGACGCTCCCGTGATCAAGCTCATGAATCTCATCCTTTCACGGGCGGTCAAGGAACGGGCCAGCGATATTCACATGGAACCCTACCAGGGAGCCCTTGTCGTCCGGTACCGCATCGACGGAATACTGTACAACGCATTCAACCTGCCCAAAGGCATTCAATCTCCCATGACCTCCCGAGTCAAGGTCATGGCCCGGCTCAATATCGCTGAAAAACGGCTTCCCCAGGACGGCCGGATCGACATCAGAATAGGCGATAAGGTCATTGATATCCGCGTCTCTATTATACCGACGGCCTTTGGCGAGCGCGTGGTTCTGCGGCTTCTCGACAAGACGGGAACCATTCTCGGGATAGAAGATCTTGGCTTCGACGAAGAACGTTTTGCCGTTTTTTCGAACCTTATCCGCTCGCCCTATGGAATAATTCTGGTAACGGGTCCCACGGGCAGCGGCAAGACGACGACCCTCTATGCCGCGCTGTCGACGATTAACACGTCCGATATCAATATCATCACCATAGAAGATCCCATCGAATACCAGATCGAAGGCATCGGTCAGATTCAGGTGAATCCAAAGGTCGGGCTTACCTTCGCAGACGGCCTGCGCTCAATCGTGAGACAGGACCCCGACGTCATCCTCGTCGGGGAGGTCCGCGACAGAGAAACGGCTGAAATCGCAATCCAATCGTCTCTCACGGGTCACCTTGTTTTCTCGACGCTCCACACGAATGATGCGCCGAGCGCCGTCACTCGCCTCATCGACATGGGGATCGAACCCTTCCTCGTTACGTCGTCTGTTATCGCTATTGTCGCCCAGCGCCTTGTCAGGGCCCTCTGCCCTCGATGCCGGGAGGTTTATACTCCCGATGATGTGTCATTGAGCAAGGCGGGGATCGAAGGATCGATCCTGCAGGGCAAGGAAGTCTATCGAAAGCGCGGTTGCGACGCTTGCATGGGGACAGGCTACAAGGGAAGGATGGCCATCTTCGAGATCATGCTTCTCAGCGATGCCATGAAACATCTGATCATAACGACTTCCGACGCCCACCAGATCCGGCAGGAAGCCATCAGGCAAGGAATGGCGACGCTGATCGAAGACGGCGTACAAAAGGTTCTTCAGGGAAATACAACCATCGAAGAGATCCTCAGAGTGACGACATTGTGAGGGACGGGGAGAAAAAAGCACCGCGGCAGGGTCAAAATCCTGCGCTGCGAACACCATGGCCGAGCAAATGAAACGTAAGCCCGCCCCTCCTGGATCTGGCGATTTTTGAACGATCCGAAACCCTGTTCCTCGCCACAGGGACCTTTACCGTTATTTTCATTGCAAGTAGCGTTCATTATGTTAATAAGGCATCCTGACAACTGTCTGTCGGGGGGAAAGATACAATAATAAAAGGTTTAACGAGAGAAGTTGCGGATTTCGGCGATGCAGGCGTCATTGCGGATGATCGAAGTCAAAGGCGCCGCTATCTCTCACAAAGAATACGAAGTCTGGATGAACTGCCCTCATGGCTTGCAGGGAAGGATGTCCCAAGGGACCCCCGCGAGGATGTCCTGAAACGGTATCCAATGGCAGTGACGCCATACTATCTTTCGCTGATTGATGATTCTTCGGCGGGAGACCCCATCGCCGCCCAGTGCCTGCCGGATCTTCGGGAGACAGACCTGCAGTTGGGGGGTTGTGAGGACCCTCTCGATGAAGAACGGTCCATGGCGGTTCCGGGGCTCATACACCGGTACCCCGACCGCTGCCTGGTGACGGTGACGAGCCGTTGCGCCGTCTATTGCCGCCATTGCAACAGGAAAAGACGATGGCAGCAGGGCGAGAGGGACGCCTCTCCGGCGGAGATGGAGGCTTGGACAGACTATGTCCGGAAGCGGCCGAACGTGAGGGAAGTGCTCCTCTCCGGCGGAGATCCCTTCACGATTGACCTGGAAAAGCTGGACAGGCTCCTGCATGACTTCCGCTCCATCGGACATGTGGAGATTCTCCGCATTGGAACGAGAATGCCCGTGACCATGCCCGTCGGGATCGACGACGATCTTGCCTCCGCACTGCGCCGCCACCGGCCTCTCTGGATCAGCACTCAGTTCAACCACCCCCAGGAAATAACCGATGAGGCGGCCGAAGCCTGCGAACGGCTTTTGAGGGCCGGCATACCCATTGTGAATCAGTCGGTTCTCCTTCGGGGCGTGAACGATGATTACGATACGATGAGGGAACTTCTGTACGGTCTCGAACGGATTTCCGTAAAGCCCTACTATCTTTTCCAGTGCGAACCAGTGATGGGCGCCATGCATTTCAGGGTTGAACGCCGGAAGGGAGTGGAAATGATGGACAGGCTGTGGGGATCCGTATCGGGTCTCTGCATTCCCCGCTTCGTGTATGATCTCCCGGGCGGAAGAGGCAAGGAGCGACTGGATGGACGGGCTCGCAACGGAGATCGTGATGAATCGGCCGATTGACAGATGCGTATAAATGGATTAATAGAACGGCCTTGCCGAATTATTGCGAGAAAATTGGAATTTTGAAGGGATATCGGGAAGAAAGGTTTTAACTGCAAATTCAGGGTCTTTTCGATTTTTGAACAGCTTTTAAACCGGCGCGTCCTCGATTTTCGGGGCCGCTGATGTCGCCGTTTTTTACGGAATCAATATGAAGGAGTGCATGCTATGTACAGCGCCAGCGATCTCCGCAAGAACCTGAAGATCCAGATCGACGGAGAGCCCTATGTGATTACGGATTTTCAGTTCGTCAAGCCCGGCAAAGGCCAGGCTCTTTACCGGTGCAGGCTTAAGAATATGATAACGGGCTCTCAATTCGACCGCAGCTTCCGGTCCGTCGACAGCTTCGAAGCGGCCGACCTCCAGGAAAAGAAGATGCAATATCTCTATAAGAGTGAAGGAAAGTATACCTTCATGGATTCGGATACCTATGAGCAGGTCGAACTGACGGAAGACCAGGTCGGCGACGCCGTGAACTTCCTCGTGGACAACATCGACGTGGAAATCCTTTTTTACGGAGACAGGCCGCTGGGAGTAACGGCGCCTAATTTCGTCGATCTTGTCGTAACGCAGGCGGATCCCTGGGTAAAGGGAGACACTGCCGCGGGCAACTCAAAACCGGTCACTGTCGAAACGGGCTACAGCCTTCAGGTTCCGCCATTTGTAGAGCAGGGCGAACGGATACGAATCGACACGAGGACCGGGCAATACGTCACCCGTGTCAAGTAACGGCAACTTCAATCGGGGTTCGTGGCGCCTGACGCAGCGGCGCGAGGCGCTTCGAATGCGGGCCGCGATGATTCAAGCGCTTCGCCGTTTCTTCATCCACCATGGCTATCTCGAAGTGGAGACGCCGAATCGAGTTGCAACGCTGGCGCCGGAGCCCCACATCGATGCAGTCGTCTCCGAGGGCTGCTATCTTCATACATCGCCGGAACTTCTCATGAAGCGTCTCCTGGCGGCAGGTTATGAGAAAATCTTCCAAATAACCCGGTGCTACCGCAAAGCGGAACGGGGGCGGCTGCACCTGCCGGAATTTACTCTCCTCGAATGGTACGATGCCGGAAAGGATTACCGGCATCTCATGGATGAGTGCGAGGATCTGTTTCTCGCGGTTGCGCGTGATCTTGGCCGGGGCGACAGTCTTTCCTGCGACGGCGTAGACATATCTCTAAAAAAACCCTGGGAGCGGCTTTCCGTCGCCGAAGCCTTCCGTCGTTACGGCGGAGTTTCTCTTGAAAAGGCGCTCGATCTCGGCCGTTTCGATGAAATCATGGTCGAGAGAATCGAGCCTGCCCTGGGACCGCAGCCGCTTTTCCTCTGTGATTATCCAATTTCCAGAGGCGCCCTGGCCCGCAGAAAGGCCTTCGATCAGACCATGGTGGAGCGGTTCGAACTTTATATTGGCGGACTGGAACTGGCGAACGCCTTCTCGGAACTGGTCGATCAGGAGGAACAGAGGGATCGATTCGAACAGGACAGCGCCGAACGCGCCAGGCAGGGGAAGGACCCTTATCCTCCGCAGGAACGGTTCCTCGAAGCGCTTGCATTCATGCCGGAAGCGGCGGGCATCGCTTTGGGCATCGACCGTATGGCCATGCTCTTTGCCGACAAGAAAAGCATCGACGATGTCGTGGCCTTCACTCCCGAGGAACTGTGACGAAGTTATGAGGAAAAGCTGAAATTCGAGAGGCGCATTGCCGATAAGAACGCTGCAGCTTGAGGGCAAACCGCCGAAACAGCTTTTTCTTTCCGATTTCCCGGTTTCCTCTTACCGCTTGTCCTCATAGGGATGCCAGTCCGATTTTCTGAGTTTTTCGACTTTCATGACGGCCAGCTCGTTCGTTGATGTATTGTAGGCAACCTTTCTGCCCATGGCGCCGCCCACATCCTCGGAAACGATTTTGATGCCATGGCTGATTATTATTTTCCTGGCCACGGCGATGTTTCTGCGGCCGATGTTTTCCGGGGAGATTTCGGAATTATGGGCGCCGCCGATCACGTGGGCCGTCAGATTTTTCTTCGACGAACCCCGTTCAAGGAACATGCGGATCAGGGCCAGCGTAGCCACATTGCCGTAACGGGCGGTAGATTCCTCGTGGTTATTCGTTTCCGGAAAGAGAAAATGATTCATCCCCCCGACTTTCTTGTCGCGATCATAGAGACAGACCGACAGGCAGGACCCCAGGACAGCAGAGATCACCGTGGGTTCATCGGCATAATAAATGTAGCCCTGGTCCAGAAAATAATTGGCCGGTACGAGCGCCTTCTGTCCGTCCTCTTCTGTCACGAAACCGTCGTCTCCTCGATGCAATGAATTGATCCATGATCCCGCGGGGAGATGCGGGGGTTCCAAGATATAATCGGCAGAAAGACTCTCAGCTTTACCCGTGCAGTCGGTGAAAGATACCCTATTGCCGGGCCGTCTTCAATAAAAAAGACCGTCGCTTGATGAGCCGGACCTTTTGAAAGGAATGTCCATTGACACATTCTTTCACAAAAATTTGCGCCGTTCTGGCAGGGCGTGCAAGGCCCCAGTCAGGCTAAGCTTTGTCGAGGATGCCTTTACAGGAGCATCATCAAGTGATGTTCGACGAGACGAATGCATTAAGAAAATGATGGGGCGCTGCTCTGGAAGTGCAACGTTTCATGAAATCATTTTTCGCAAGAACATATTGATTCTAGGGTTAAAAAGGTTCATAATTATATTGATGTTGGAGGGCGCCCAATGGGGGTGCGGCAACAGCGGTCGGTTCCATGATAAGCCTTCTTGTCATTCAAGGGAGGCCGTGAGAAAGGAGGTTGCTGTCATGTTAAAGAAAATTCTTTACCCTACGGATTTTTCCGATGTGGCGGAGAAAGCCCTCGAGTATGTCGAGGCGTTGAAGGAGGCAGGCGCCAAGGAGGTGGTTGTCCTGCATGTTTTCGACAGCCGAACCCTCGATTACCTGAACCGCTATGTTTCGACTTACGCCGATGGAATGAAGATCACGGAAGAGAATAAAAAAAGTACAGTGAAGCTCATGCAAGAAATCGAGCAGCGCCTTGAAAAAAGGGGATTTGTTGCAACGTCCCGTCTGGCCGAGGGAGTTCCGGCCTTTGAGATTATGAAAGTTGCAGAAGAAGAGAAAGTATCGGTTGTCGTCATCGGTTCCCATGGTATGAGCAACGTAAAGGAAATGCTCCTGGGTTCGGTTTCCGAAACGGTCATCAGGAAATCGAAAATGCCGGTGGTAGTTGTCAAGCGTTAAACGGAGTAGATAGAGGGACACTTCTCCTCGCTATCAAAACAGATCTTTGCATGGCGCTTCGCATCGAAAAGGAGGGGGAGTGTTCCCCTGTTTTCAGCCAAACGTATTCATTCATTGCTATATTTCGGTGGAAGGCACGTCAGTCCAAGGACTTGTTATTCTCTAGGCGCGGTATTGCTGGATTGTTCGGTCGTCTGATAACCAGAATATTTTTCCTGCACCAATTGCAGCTTGTTTTTGATGCGTTGAATGTTGGCAAAGAGATTCCTTTCAAATCAGGAATTACAAGTCATCAACACTGCGGGTGGCTAGATGAAGGTTCGATTGTTGCTTTTATCAATGTTCATCATTGCGAATCTTGGCATTACAATAGCCACGGTTACAGAAGG
>JAFGGB010000115.1 GCA_016930775.1 Deltaproteobacteria bacterium | reverse complement strand
TGCCGCAGAGAATATTGTCGCCTCGCCCCGGCGCGTATGTCGGCTTGTATTCGCTGAAATCGCTGTCGTCCGCTATGCAGGTCAGTATCTCACGAACGTTGATGGCTTTATAGGCATCCTTGGGCAACGCTTCGTAGAGATGCTCCACCGGCGCCGCCGGCGGCCTGGATTCTCGGCGTTCCATATACATTTTCTGCTTGGGATCAAACGACAGGAGTTCTCGCAGCTTTTCGACTCCCTCGTCCTGAGTCCGCACGAAATGATCGGCGCCTCCCGATTTCTGAGTGTGCACCTTGGCGCCTCCAAGGTCTTCCATGCTCACCTCTTCGCCGATCGCCGACTTGACCATGGGCGGCCCGCCAAGAAAAGAATAGGCTAGTTTGTCGATCATAATCGATTCGCAGGCCAGATAGACCGTGTAGGCGCCGCCCGCCGTATTGCCCCCGGTGCTCAACGTGTACTGCTTCAATCCTTTGGCCGACATTCTGCACATGTTGTAAAAAAATCGGCCGAACTGACCCTTGCCGGGAAAAACTCTGTCCTGCATCGGGAGAAAGGCGCCGGCGGAATCGCCGATATAGACGCAGGGTATGCCGCACTGATCTGCGATGTCCTGCGCCCGGAGATGTTTCTTGCAGTTGATGGGGAAATAGGCGCCGGCCTTCACTCTGCTGTCGTTTGCGATGACCATGACCCAGTTTCCGTGCACTTTTCCCAGGCCCGTCACGAGACCGGCCGATGGAACATCCATCGCATCTTCGTAGTTTATTCCAAATCCCGCTCCGCGGCTGAGTTCATAGAAATCGCTGCCGGAATCGACGAGCTGATGCACGAGTTCCCGAACGGGTTTCTTCCCCTGCTTCGCCAGCCGATCGATCTGCGCCTGCCCGCCTGGGTTGTAAGCCTTCTCCCACAGTTCGGAAATTCTTTGTTCTTCCGAAATCCAATGCTCTCTATTTTCCTGAAACTCAAGCTCCCGGCTCTGCCGGCGAGATTTACGCCTTGCTTCCGCCTCGCTCATATAACGTGCACCTCCACATTAGTGTAGACTGTTCAAGTTCCGTCTTTTCAACAGCCGGCAAGCGTCATCAATTCCGACGCCAAGCAGTTCAACCGCCGCCAGTGTCTTCGTTTCCGCTCCTTCAAATCGTTTACGCAATAGTATTTTCGCATCCCCGCTTGCCGCAGAAGAGCTTCATTATGAATGAAACCACGACATTGTCGCACTGATTTTTTATGAGACTCTTGACGGTCAGTATTCCTTTCCCTTCGCTTTTATCGACGATATCTACGACCTCGAACTCGCAGCGGATCGTATCGCCTATTTTCACCGGCGCCGTGAATCTCACGCTGTCCATTCCATAGAAAGCGATGAAATGCTTTGGAAGCACGCTGGAGTAGAGACCGAGGCGAAAAGGAAGTGCCATGCCGATGCTCAGCGTCAGCATGCCGTGGGCGATCCTCTCCCCGAATTTCGTTTTTGAAGCATACTCAACATCCGTGTGAAGGGATGTCCAGTCTCCGGTCAATCCGGCGAAAAGGACAATATCCGTTTCTGTTACAGTGCGGCCCGGCGATATGAATTTTTCGCCGATTTCATAGTCTTCCAGATAATAATAATCTTTGGCCATTTGTCGCTCCTTCAAAATGCTTCCGGCTATCCCGCCTGTCTCCGGTCAATAAACGTTCACCGATGCCGTGTCTCTGATCGATACATTCTTCATGGATTCTACAGCACCTTATCCTTGCGGAATTCTTCAATTGCCTCTTTGGAGTATCCAAGCGACTCAAGAATCTCTTCATTATGCTGCCCGAGCAACGGCGCAGGAAAATCAACTCCTCCGGGAGTTGCGGACAATTTTACGGGAACGCCGGGTATTTTCATTTTGCCGATAACGGGGTGATCGACCTCGACAACCATTTCCCGCGCCTTCGTATTGGGGTGATTGACAACCTGGTCAACGTCCAGCACGGGCGCATGAGGAATGCCGGCTTCATAGAGCATGGTCTCCAGTTCTTTGATAGTATGGGCGGCATTCCAATCAACCATCGCGGGCTTGATGATCGTAAAGTAATTTTTAACGCGAAGACCCGTTGTCGCCAGTTCGGGATTGTCTATAAAATCAGGCCTCCCCATGACGTTGCAGAGTTTTTCCCAGAGCAACTGACTCGCCGCGGCCATGACGATGTAGCCGTCTTTCGCCTTGAACATATCGAAGGGCGCCGTGTACGGATCAATGTTGCCCACCCTTCCGTGCATCTCGCCGGTCATCGTATAATTGACAATCGCCGCCTCCAGTATGGAAACGATGGTATCGGTCATGGCCACTTCCACTTTCTGGCCGACGCCCGTCTTTTCCCTGTTGAACAGGGCAAGTGCAATGCCATATGAAAGATAGGTTCCAGTGAAATTGTCGCCCAGCCCGACTCCCACCTTCACGGGGGGACCGCCGTCGTACCCCGTTATGCTCATTATACCACCCAGGGCCTGTGCGATAATATCATAGGCGGGCCGTTCGCTTAAAGGACCGTAGGAACCAAATCCCGATGCCGACGCGTAGATGATCCTCGGATTGATCTCCTTCAGTGTCTCATAACCAAGACCCAGTTTCTCCATCGTTCCGGTTTTAAAATTGTTGACAACGACGTCGGCCGTGGCGACGAGCTTCTTTAAAATTTCCTTGCCCTTCGCACTTTGCAGGTCCAGGGTCATCCCTTTCTTGTTGCGATTCAAAAAAGCGTAATATCCGCTGTCGTTGACCCCTGTTCCGCCATCTTTGAAAGGCGGCCACGTTCTCGTCTGGTCCCCAACTTCGGTTCGCTCGATTTTAATTACTTCTGCTCCCTGGTCCGCAAGATTCATCGTGCAGAAAGGACCATTGTAGGCAATGGTAAGATCTATAATCCTGACGCCTTCCAAAGCCTTGCGTTTCTTCTCTTGTGATGCCATAGCGCTTTCCCCCTCGCATCGATCCCCGATGGTTCGGATAATCTAAATAAACAAATGATGTTATTCCTTGCTCATGCCGTGTTCTTTCATCCTTTTTTCCAGGAACGTCCGTTCGTTTTGAGCGCCGCCGACGGCCATCAGGTGAGCCGTTTCAATTTCCAGAATCTGTTCAAAACTGCTCGTCATGCCGGCATCGATCGCCGCTCGCGTCAACCGCAACGACATGGGCGATCGCTTGCCGATTATTTCGCACAGTTCAAAGGTCTTTTCTTCCAGCTTCTCGGGAGGCACAACGTAGTTGACCATGCCGATGCGCAAAGCCTCTTCCGCGCCTATGAATTCACCGGTAAACGCCAGTTCCTTGGCCTTGCCCAGACCCACTATCTGCGTCAGGAGCTTTGTGCCGGCCTGCGTAATCGTCAGACCTATCCCCGTTTCAGGGAAACCGAACTTTGCTGTTTCGTCCGCCACCCGAAAATCGCAGCTCATTGCGAATTCGCAACCGCCGCCCACGGCATAGCCGCGAACCATGCCTATCAAAGGCTTGTTAAGCCTCAATGTGAGCCTCTGAATATCCTGAAGCTTGTCGGCTTCATCAACCCACTGTTCGAAGGATTTGCCCTTTGACGCTTCTTTCAGGTCTTCGCCTGCGCAAAAGGCCCTGCCGGCGCCGGCCATGATAACGGTGATCGCCTTATCGTCCTTCATCGCCACAATAAGCTGCTTGATGAAGTCATCAAGGAATTGACCATTTATCGCATTAAGCCTGTGCGGCCTGTTGAATGTCAGTATCCCCACATTTCCTTTTCGTTCGTACAATACGGTATCTTCGGCCATTGCAATCTCCTTTCAATCGGCTATTTCAGAAATATATTGACGAGAACCAGAGCAAAAGCTGGAACATAGGTCACAAGAAGAATCACCGGCAAGGCCCCGAAAATCATGAAATAGGAGGCCGGCTTTATATACTCGTTAAGAGGCAGGTTTCCCCCGATGAGACCCGCCAGATAGAGCATGGGCGCGCAGGGAGGGGTTATGTTCCCCAGCGAAAGATTTGTAACGGAAATGGCGGCAAAATGGACAGGATCTATCCCCACCGATTTGGCGATGGGCAGCAGCAGCGCCGCCGACAGGATATTGCCCGACACATCGTCAACGAGCATCCCCATTATGAGCAGAATGACGTTCAGCATGAAGAGAACGAGCCATTTGTTCGTCGTAAACTTGAATATGAGATTCGTAAGATGTTGAGGCACCTGATATGTGACGAGCACGCGGCTCACCATGAGAATGAAAAAGAGGAGAATCATGACAACGCCCGAGGTTATCATCGAACTCTTTATATTCTCCGACATGCCCCGAAGGGTCATGGTCCGGTATACGAAGAAGCCGACGAGCACAGCATAGACAGCCGATATGCCGGCCGCTTCCGTGGGCGTAAATATCCCTCCGTAAATGCCGCCCAGGACAAGGACCGGCATGAACAGGGCAAAACCGGCCTTTCTCGTCGATCGGCTGACTTCGATGATTGTTTCGCCGAATGATCGCTGCGGCGCCAATTTAAGATTCTTCATCTTCCTGCACAGTATGAAGTTGATGATGCAGTAGGCGGTCATCATCAGGAGCCCCGGAATGAAGGTGCTTAAAAAGGCCGCCAAAATCGAGATCTGGGCCGTCATGGCAAAAACGATCATCGGTATGCTCGGTGGAATGAGAAGGGCGAGCATCGAAGAACAGGCCACCAATCCCGTCGCATATCCGCGCGGATATCCCTGTTCCACCATCTCGGGAATCATGACCGACCCGATAGCCGCGATGGCAGCTGACGCCGATCCGGAAATGGCGCCGAAAATAGTGCAGCATACGACGCAGACCATTCCGAGACCTCCCTTGACGCGACCCAGGAAGGACTGCGTGAAGGCGATCAGACGCTTGGATATGTCGGCGTCCTTCATCAGGCCTCCGGCCATTATGAACAGCGGCAGGGCCAGCAATGTATATGATTCCAGGTTCCGAAAAGCGGCTGGCATGGCAAACCGGGGATCGAGATTCGTCAATAACAGGATGAGGAACCCGCCCAGGCCGAAGGCAAAACCTACCGGCACGCCGATCAGCATTACAAGGACGACAAGGGCCATAATTGCAACAACGAGCGTCATGATGCACCTCCGGCAGTTCGGCGGAAGCTGACGAGGGCGGCCTCTCCATACTTGACGATATTTGCAAGACTGTAGAGCGTCATGAAAAAGGCGCCGAAGACCATGCTTCCGACAGTATATATGCGCGGCCACCAGAGGCCGGTAGTCCGTTCACCTGTGCCATAAAGCCAGATGGAATATTTTGTGGAATGGTAGAGGAAAATAAAACAGAGAAGCGCGCTCAGAACCCAGGTGATCACTTTGATCGCCGCCTGGGCGTTTGGCGTTGAAAACAGTCGGGCCGCTACGTCGCCCTGGACGTGGGAATCGTATTTCGTCCCGAAAATGGCGCCTATGAAATAGACCCATACGGCGATCAACCTGGAAAATTCTTCCAATCCGAAGAGCGGCAATTTCAGGATGTACCGCAATATCACCTGGACTACGACAGTTATCATTATAATCGAACCGCCGACCACAAGCAGAAAGCTGCCGGCCGCATCCAACATGCGGTCGCTTCGGGCGCACAGTCGCTTACAAAGGCTCCACATTGCTCCTTCTCCCCCTTTCTTGCGTTAGGGGGGCGCCGATTTTCCTGCGCCCCCCGCCGGATTCCTACGGTGAAGCTGAACAGGACTAGCTGTTTCTCACTTCGAAATTTTCGTAGCGTGCGCTTTCACCTTCTCCATGAGAAGTGATCCGAGAAGTTCCGCCTCGATCTTCGGCCAAGCCTTTTCGCGAACCGCCTTGGCGCCGGCTTCCCACTCCGCCTGGCTGACCTCGTATACTTTTACGCCTGCATCTTCGAGTTTTTTCTTGAACTCCATTTCATCTTTTTCAGCGGCGACAGCCTGATCGTCCATCACCTTGTCGGCTGCGGCCGTCAGAATAGCCTTGTCTTCTTTCGACAGCTTATCCCACAAGCCCTTGTTGACCGTGAGGAACCAGTACTCGAAGGCATCGCGGGTGGCGACAAAGTAATTGAGAGCGTCCCGCATCACGTACGCTTCGACTGCCGGGCAGGCGGACCGTGCGTCGACAATCCCCGTCTGGAGCGCCGTAAACGTTTCGGAATAAGCAATGGGGGTGGAAATGAACCCTAAGGCAGGAATGTAGACTTCAAAAATACGGATCGCAGGGACCCTCATTTTGATGCCCTTGAACTCATCGGGCGTTTTAACGACTTTTGTAACGCGTTTCGTGAAGGCCATCCCATCCCAGGCGTTCAGGTAAATGCCGAGAACCTTGAGACCGATGGAGGAATACAATTCATCAAAAATGGGAGTAAGCCATCCCTTTGAGCCGATTGCATTGCGGGCCTCATCCCACGTCGCAAAGAGATAGGGCATGAAAATGAGATTCGTACGGGGGTCATAGGATGTCGAACCGGCATTCAAACCGACTTCCAGGGTTCCCATGCGGTTGGCTTCGATTTGTTCCATCCAGTCGCCAAGAGCGCCGGCGGGGAAGTACTGCATCTTTATCCTGCCCTTTGATTTCTCGCTCACGAGCTGAGCAAACTGCTTGCATCTCGTAGCGGCCGGATGATCTTCAGCGATGCCTTGCGATATCTTCCACTCATAGTTCTTTGCATAGGCGTCAAATGCCGTCATGCCCATAACGATGGTTAGTAACGCAACCAAAGAAAAAACCAAGCACTTTCTCGTATTCATCTTTCCCTCCTGATTCTGAAGTTGGTAAACATGAAAAACCTAACCCCCGTTGTAAAAAATTCACCTCCCCTCGTTGTAAATTCCTTCCTGCTCCAACGCTTTTACCGGTGAGAAGCAACAACTGCCAAATATTATAACGACCGGTCGTTCTTTTATTATTTAAAAAAATATTTTCTCTCCATCGCACTATGCTGCATCTATCTTCTTTGGTCTGCACCCTTTGTATGCCTTAATTTTTTTACCTTTCATTCCGACAATCCCCAAGCGCCACGATTTGTATTCTACCGTCCGGTCGGTCGATTGCCGGTGCAAATTTTTTTTTTACTTTCCTTTATGTAAATTCTGTGGTTTCTCCGTCGTCTCCATAAGCCCTGCTGTCTTAGAAATGCTCCCGCTTCATCGCCGTAATGATAAAATCACTGTAGAGCGTTGCAATTTCCTCTTTGCTCAGACGTCCTTCGGGCCTGAAATAATTCGTTACAGCCGTACACATCGTAATAATGACATAGGATAAAATTTTGAGATCTTTAACCAAAAAATCTCCCGCCTCGATTCCATCCTGTATGATCCTTTGAAATATTGAGTCGTAACGGTCCCTCATTCTCACGATTGCTTTATAATTTTCCGCCGTGAGGCCCCGAAGCTCGCTGTCGGCAATAAAGGCCTCCTTCTGTCGATCGACGTGGAAAAAGATGTGGGCCTTGATTGCCTCTTTCAGCTTCGCTTCGAAATTTTCCGCCGCGCTCAAAGCCTTAACGACATACTCCTCGAGGTCAACCATTGTTGTTTTAAAAATATCGAAAAGGATATCCTGTTTTGTGGCGTAATGATAATAGATGCTCGATTTTTGAATGCCGCAGTTTCTCGCTATATCGCTTATGCTTGTAGCGTAGTAGCCCTTCTCGCGAAAGAGATCAATGGATGCTTGTTTTATTTGTCCTTTAGTTGTCGATGCGGTTTTCGGCATTGCGTCTCGCCGTGCTGTCAGATTATTCTACCGTCCGGTCGTTAAATAACACTCTGCCGAATAACTTGTCAAGTCCCTTCTTCCCCTTTTTTTATCGCAATAAGAAAATTGTCTCTCCTGGGATCTCTCATTGAAAATGATTTCAATCCCGTACCGGCATTTAACGGAACAGGAAAAAAATGATTTATAAATATCTTCAATTTTGATTATAGTAAGAGAGAAAAGCGGCGAAGGGAGATCCGGATATGGCGCTCGATTTTGAATTAACCGACGAGCAGAAGATGATCGAGGATACGGTCTATCGCTGGGCGGTCGATTGGCTGGAACCGAAAATGGAGCATGCCTATGAATCGGACGAGATGCCGCCTGATCTTTTCAAGGAACTGGGGAAACTGGGAGTCAACGGCGTCGCATACGAAGAAGCGTACGGAGGCGCCGGTCTTGGATACGTCGAAACGCTCCTGGTGTACGAAACGATTGCCCGGGTCAGCAACGCACTGGCGATGACCGTCTGTGCAAGCCAGTCTCTGTGTTTCGACAACTTTCGACGGCATGGGCAAGAGAAACAAAAACAGGAACTGCTGCCGGAAGCATGCGAAGGCAGGCTCATTGGCTGTCTGGGCATTACGGAACCGAACGCCGGTTCCGACGCAATGAACATATCGACAAGAGCGGAAAAGCGGGGCGACCGTTTCATTGTCAACGGAAGCAAGACGTTTATAACGAACGCTTCCGTTGCGGATTTCATGATGTTCTACGCAAAAACAGCGCCGCAGAAGGGCCCTCGCGGCATATCGGCTTTCTGGTTCAAGCCGAAAGAGTCCAAGGGATTTTCCTGCGAAAAGATAAAAAAATGGGGGATGAAGTCGTCTCCGACGGGACTGGTTACTTTCGAAGATCTGGAAATCCCGGAAGAAAACCTCGTCGGCGGCCTCAACGAGGGAGTCAACGTTCTGACCAGCGGTCTCTGCACGGAAAGAATAACCATAAGCGGTTGCAGCCTCGGTTCCCAAAGATCATGCCTGGAACTCAGCCTGAAATACGCTAAGGAGCGCGTGCAGTTCGGAAAACCGATCGCTTCATTCCAGATGATTCAGGAAAAGCTCGCCAACATGTACTGCGGCTACAAGGCGTCGCGGTGGATGGCCTACAGCGCGGCGGCATACTGCGACAAGCTAGCAAATAAGCGAGGCGGTAAAGGAACCGACCTTGACCGGATGGCCGCCGCATCACTGTTGTTCTGCAGCGAAACGGGAACGAAGATAGCCCTTGACGCCGTCCAGATACACGGCGGTTACGGTTACTGCACGGAGTATCCCGTGTCCCGTCACTTCCTTGATCAGAAATTGTGGGAGATCGGCGCCGGCACGTCGGAAATACGAAGAATCATTATTGCCCGGGAACTGCTGAGAGATGAATTCAGGAGCGGATATTGATTTTATACGATTCTGCAGGTCCACGGTCAGGCTAGAAAGAATATCCATTCTGCGGTCCGAAATTTTCCGGAAAGCCCATGCCGGATAAACCTGTTTAAATAACGGCTTGGCATTCCTGCAAACAATCCGATCGAACCACCCGGCATCGCATCAAAAGATCGGGCATCGGCCTTTCCGATGATCCTTTCTCTCGTTCCACTGCACCATTCAAACATGAATAGAAAATAATTGGCTGGTTCAATATTCATAACAATCGGTTCTTGCACACAACCAAATCTCGGCATATTATGGGCGCCGATTGATTACGTCAACCTCCAAAGGAAATCGCCACATGAGTCTCTTGATCGCAATCGATAAAAAATCAAAGACGCCGATATTCCGCCAGATCATCGATCGAATCATCGAACGCATCGACTCCGATGCAGTCAAACCTGGCGCCTCTCTGCCGTCCACACGATCCATGGCCGACAGTCTGGCCGTGAACCGGTCGACGGTCTACAGGGCCTATCAGGAATTATGGTCCCTGGGGTACCTGGAAAGCCGGCCCGGCGCCTACACGACGGTTCGAAAAAGGGTCCATGTCGCTTCAGAACGCACCGACCGCGGAAGCGGGTTGATTGCATGGTCAGAAAAAATCGCATCGGGCGGTGAAGTTATCCATGAGGCATATTCGAAACAGGAGGCGCTCAATCGAAAGAGCGTTTCCAAAGATGTTATCAATTTTATCCCCCTTTCGCCGGACAATCGATTGTTTCCGGCAGAAGCCTTTAGAAAATGCATGAACGAGGCCCTTGCCAGGGAGGGCGCAGAACTTCTTCAGTACGGCAGCCCCATGGGATACGAACCCCTGAAGAAATTCATAGCAGGCAGAATGCGCGAGCACAGCGTGTCGCTGTCGAACGACGAGATCATGATTACCGCAGGGGCGCAGAACGCCATTGAACTCCTTGTAAGATCCTTCGCCGGACCGGAGTCATCGATAATTATCGAAGCGCCTACCTATTCAAAAGCCATCGATATTCTGCGATTAAGCAGCTCGAAAATCATTGAAGTCCCCATGAGCGCAGAAGGGATGGATCTGGACGTCCTGGAAAGAATCGTCGGACGGACATCGCCGGCCATGATCTACTCGATTCCCAATTTTCACAATCCGACGGGAATCACTACCGATCAGAACCATCGTGAAAGGCTCCTGAAAATATGCGAGCATTTTCGCATCCCGCTGGTGGAAGACGGGTTTGAAGAAGAAATGAAATACTTCGGCAAGGCCGTACTGCCGGTCAAGTCGATGGATTTGCGCAAGGTAGTCATATATGTCGGCACATTTTCAAAAATCCTTTTCCCCGGTCTCCGCATCGGGTGGATCGCCGCGGACAAAGAATGCATCGACCGACTGGTCGCCATCCAGCAGGCTTCAATAATTTCGGGCAGCCTCCTGTCTCAATCGGCGTTGTACCGGTTTTGCCGGTCGGGCCATTACGACGCGCACATCAGGCGAATGCACCGTGTCTACAGAAAACGCATGCTGGCAGTGTTGAAGGCGCTCAAGACGAATATGCAAAACGAACATATCGAATGGACAGAGCCGTCGGGGGGCTATGCTCTTTGGGTCCGGCTGAAAGAACTGGCCATAGAGGAAGACGAACTCATGGATTTCCTCATCGATCGAGGCGTGGCGGTCATGCCCGGAAGCTCCTCGTTCTATGGGCCTCCCAATGGCATTTATTTCCGCCTCTCCATAGCGCATCTCGATGAATGGGCCATCGACGAGGGGATAGCGCGCCTGGGGAAAAGCCTCAATGATCTTTACGAAAAAAAAGCTTGCGCCGGCAACTGGATGGGACAGAGTCATCAGCCGCCTCATTGCAGGACAGGCGGCTCATAGCCGTGCAGCCGCGATCCGGGAAACGAACCGCGATATCTCGCCGGGAATCGGAAAGACCGGACCGCATCAATGCCGATGTCGGCACGTCGGCTATCTGAAAGGAGATGGATCATGTCGCAGCAGCAACATCTTATCAATTGCTCACTCAAGAGGGACTATCCGCAGGCCGTCAGGGGCGACGGCATCTATATCCTCGACACGCTGGGAAACCGCTACATCGACGGCTGCAGCGGGGCCCTGGTCGCCAATCTCGGGCAGAGCGCCCGAGAGATAACTCATGCCATGACCTCCCAAGCAGAGAGCCTATCGTATGTGTACCGCTTTCATTTCTCAAGCCCCATAGCCGAGGCACTGGCCGCGCGGTTCTGCGCCCTGACGAAGAAACCCATGGGCGGCGCTTATTTTACCAATTCCGGGTCCGAGGCGACGGAGACAGCCGTAAAACTGGCGCGGATCCGCCACGTGTCCGCCGGCGAAAAAAGCCGCTATAAAATAATATCCCGCTGGCAAAGCTATCACGGCATCACGATGGGCGCCTTGTCGTGGTCGGGTCTCACCGCCAGGAGGGGCGATTATCA
>JAFGGB010000114.1 GCA_016930775.1 Deltaproteobacteria bacterium | reverse complement strand
TTCGATAATGCGGTAGCCGAAATGTTTTTGTGGATCGATGCCCAGCTGTTCCAGCACATTGTGCTGCCTCTTGATCTTTGCCACGGTTTCTTCCACATCTGTGTAATTCGTACCCTGGAAAAGGAACGGCGCCCCGCTCTCACGGACGATCCGCCCGAAGACTTGTTTATAAAACGTCTGTGTGATGGCCTCTCTCTTCTCCTCGGGGTCCGTCAGCCCCGCAAGGGCGTCGAAGAAATCGTCCTGTGCATCGATGATCTGTACCGAGATTCCCAGTTCCTTGAACCAAGCGGCGATTTGCCGGGGTTCGTCCCGGCGCATGAGGCCGGAATCTATGAAGTAGGATTTCAAGCGGTTTCCAAGAGCCCGATGGGCCAGGAGCGTCACCACAGAGGAGTCCACTCCGCCCGATAAGGCGTTGACGGCGGTTCCGTTTCCGACGGTTCCGCGTATTTCCTCGATCTGTTGCAGGATGAAAGCTTCAACATCAAGGTGTTCCAGTGGGAGTTCTTTAATGTCCATGAGATTGCCTCCGTGTCGATTATTTATAGAAATCCGTCCCATGCGGGATCTGCAACCGGACGCTTTCTGACTGGTCCGGCCTTTTCTCCAGATTGACGAAGAACAGAAGCAGCGACGGTATAATAAAAATGACGAATATGGTCGAAAGCATCAGACCGCCAAGAATGACGCTTCCCAGACCGCGATAAATCTCGGAACCGGGACCGGGCGAGATTACCAGTGGAAGCATGCCGAAGAGGCTTGTGAACGTCGTCATGTAAATCGGCCGAAGTCTTGTCCGCGTCGATTCGAGGACTGCCGATCGGCCGTCCATGCCGTACTGCCGGATGTTGTTCAGGGACTGGTGAACAATGAGAATGGCGTTGTTCACCACGACGCCGATGAGAATGACGAAGCCCAGCATCGTGACAATGTCCAGGGGCTGCGGGGTGAAGATGTTCACGAGTTTAAGCCCGATAAGGCCGCCGGCCCCTGCCATGGGCAGAGTGAAGAGGATAATGAAGGGGTATATGAAGTTGTTGAAGAGCGCCGCCATGAGAAGGTAAATTATCACTGCGGCGAGAAGAAAGTTCCACTGAAGACTCCGGCGGGCCTGGGTTAGCTTTTCAGCCTCGCCGCTCAACCGTATGGATGTTCCCTTCAGGAGATCCTGTTCCTTCAGGCGGGGAACGAGCCTGTCGCCGATGGCGTCCATGGCCTCTTCGAGAGAGGTTTCTTTAGGCGGCGTCACCTGCAGCGTTATCGTCCGCTCCCGCTCCAGGTGCCTGATTTCCGTTAGTCCCGTTGTCTGCTGCGGCGATGCAAGAGACGAAAGGGGAACGACTCTGCCCGTCGGCGTAGCGATGAGATCCGCGAGCAGCGCCTCGGGCGTGGCGCTGTCGACGTCGGCGCCTTTGAGGATGAGATCGACCTTTTTTTGACCCTCTCTCTTGAATTCTCCGATCTTCCTGCCGTCCATCAGGACATCAATGGCGACTCCGAGTTCCCCGGCGGACATGCCGGCGGCCTTGAGGCTCTCACGGTCGGGGACGATGGCCACCTCGGGAAACAGCAGTTCCAGCGAGGGGACCGGTCGGACCTGCGTTCCCGGAATTTCTTTCATGATCATGCCGAAAAGGGCGCCCGCCGTTCTGACAATGTCGGTGAGATTCCCGCCCGTCACGTCCACATCGATGGTTCGTCCGCCTCCAAGGCGGTTCTGAAAGAGGCCTGCCTGGAAACTCACGCCGAACATCCCCGGAATGCCGGTGATGAGCCGTGAGAAAAGAGGAATCAGTTCGCCCGCACGGTCTTCGTGGATGCTCATGGCGCCGAGGAGCATGATGCTGTCATGTCCGATATAGAAAAACTGCTTGATGCCCGGAAGACCGTCGCGGTCTTCGTTCATATAAGGCCGGACGGAAGAAAACAGATAGTTTCCGATGTCCGTCCGTTCCTCCAGCGAGAGTCCTGGAGGTGGAACGAAGATATTCAGGACAAAATTACGATTGCCTTGGGGAAGATACTCCATTTTGGGCGTCAGAACATAAGTGGCGACGAGAGCCGCTCCCGTGAGCGCCACGACGGTTATGCCGCTTGTCAGCCAGTTTTTCGTCGCCAGGGCGACGAGCTTCATGATGCCGCCGGTCAGCATGCCGCCGATTCCGGAATTATTGTTTTTCCGTTCTTTGCGGATTCCGCTTTTCCCGAGCCGGAAAAGCCTGTTCGCAAAGGATGGGATCACGGAGACGGAGACGAAGAGGCTGAGGAGTATGGCGCAGGTGACGGCGATGGCTATGTCCCTGAAGAGCTGACCGGCCTCCTCCTCCATAAAGACCACCGGGAGGAAGACGGCCACGGTGGTGAGCGATGAGGCCAGGATGGCGCCCCAGACTTCTTTGGCGCCGTCGTAGGTGTATTCCAGGGGCGTCTTGACGCCGAGTTTCCGGTGACGGTCTATATTCTCAAGGACCACGATGGCGCTGTCCAGGAGCATGCCCACCGCAAAGGAGATGCCTGCCAGGGACACTACGTTCAGGGTCCTGTCGAAGGCCGACAGAAAGATGAAAGCGCCGATGACGCTGATGGGGATGGCTGTGGCGACAATGACCGTGGACCTGAAACTTCTCAGGAAGAGAAGCAGCACGAGCACGGCAAGGAAGCCGCCTATGAGGATGTTTGTTCTTACGAGCGTGATGGCGCCCAGTATATATGGACGTTCGTCGTAGGCCCACTGGAAGAGCAGTTTTTCCTCCTTCAGTTTCGTTTCATTCAGCCACCGTACAACCTCTTCGACTTGATCGGTGAGTTCCAGGATATTGGCCGTCGGTTCCGGCTTGATGCCGATGCCGATGCCTTCCCTGCCGTTGTTGATGACGGCGGCCGTACGTTTTTCGTAGCCTTCCTGCACGCGAGCGACATCTGAGAGAAACAGGCGCTTCTGTCCCGTTGAGCGGATGACCATTCGTTCCAGTTCTTTAATGTTGGGAAATTCCCCGACGGTCCTGATCCGGTAATCCCAGCGGCCCATGCCCAGGGCGCCCGCCGATACGGTAATGTTTTCCGACTTTAGGATGTTGATGAGATCCGTGATGGTGAGACTATGAGCCGCCAGTATATCGGCGTTGACGATGATGTGAACTTCCCGTTTCACTCCGCCGCCTATAAAGAGTTCCGCTACGCCGTCGATCCGTTCGAGATACTGCTGGATTTCGTTCTCCAGAAAGGAGAGGTACTCATAGGCCGACCGAGGATTATCCTCTGCCGTCACCATGAAGAGCCAGACGACCGGCGATGTGGAAGCGCCTGTGGCGTTGATGACGGGCCTGTCGGCATTTTCGGGGTATGCTTTTACTTCGTTCAGCTTGTTCGACACCCGAAGCAATGCATCGTCCACGTCGGCGCCCAGCTTGAATTTCAGTGTTATGTTGCCGCGGCCGTTGTAGGAGGAACTCTCCATTTCCGTCAGGTTCGGGATTCCTTTGAAGACTTTTTCCTGTTCCTCTATTATTTCCCGCTCGATTTCGTAGGGAGTGGCGCCGCTCCAGGTGGTCGTGACGGTGATTTGCGGCACCGAGAGGGTGGGACTGAGCTGGTAGGGCAAGCGGTACAGGCCGATGATCCCGAAGAGCAGGATAACCAGTACCATTACTACAATCTTGACGGGTTCCCGGATGGAAAAAAGAATGGGGTTCATTGATCAGGGAAGTTCCTTGGCGATCGTTACCGGCTGCTCGGGGCGGAGACGTTCCTGTCCCTTCACGACGATTTTCATTCCTGCCGTCAGGGCATCGCTTACAACTGCGGCCTGAAGGTTGTCGTATCCAGCGATCGATACGGGGAAAAACTTCGCTTTTCCATCGACGACGGCAACAAGAGCCGGTGATCCCGAGGCGGTGACGACAGCGTCTCGGGGGATGAAGAGGACCGTTCGCTTTTTTCCAACCGGCACGGCGATCTGGGCTTTCATTCCCTCGGCCAGAGGGGCCGGTCCGGCTATGAGGATTTTCACCGGGAAGGTCCTCGTGGCCACGTCTCCCTTTGGAATAACGGCCGCCACCGTTCCCTTGAAGACGCCGCCGCCGGCGGCGACATTCAACGACAGGCCCGTGCGAACAAAGGGAAGCACTTCCTCGGGGATGTTGACCAGAACCTCGTAACTGTCGGTCCTCGCCAGGGAGGCCACCGATATCCCCGGTGCAAGCCACTCGCCCGGCGCCACATCCTTCGTGATGACGATGCCGTCGAACGGCGCCGTGATGACGGATTTGCCGACGATGATCGTAAGATGTTCAACCTCCGCCTCCAGGGCCTTCGCCTTCTTTTCGAGACTCTCGGCGAGGAACTTCGCTTCGTCGAAGCTTTTTTCCGGGATAATATTCTTTTGGAAAAGGACGATCAGGCGGGCCAGATCCTTCCGGGCCTTTTCCAGTTCCGTCAATGCCTGCTCGTGGAGAGCCCGTTTCGCCTGCAGTTCTTTCCCGTTGAGGCTGGCATCAAGCGTCGCCAGGGGCTTCCCGCGGGAAATGCGCTGTCCTTCCCTGCCGTGAAACTCCTCGACAACACCGCTGACCTCCGCCGTTACCCTGGATATTTCGGCGAAATAAACCGTACCGATAAAAAGCCGTTCCGGAGCAAGCACCCCCCGCTTTAGGACAGTTACAACGACGGGCGACTGCGAGATCTTTCGATTTTGAGCGCTAGCTTCCCCGGCCGCCTGCGCCGTCAAGACCGGGCTTGCGATCAAAAAGCATAGAATGATTGGCAGTATTGAAGACCTTGCCACGAAGAACCTCCCGTGGTTTTTCGCTTGTCTGTTTCAACGGGGCATCATGCGATGATTCGAAAATGGATGCAAGAAAATTTTCCTGAAAAATTCGTCTCTCCGCTGGTACTCCTGGAAACGGAAAGGAGATTATGGTAATAAGAGCGATTCTTGAAAGGATGGATCAGTTTTTTTGGACGGAGGGTTGCACTGTATGCCTATGACCTTCGAAACAGCCAAAAAATCAATCGCAGCCGCGACAATCTGCGCCTTCGCGGTTCTTGCGGGCTGCGGCAATACCGATCGGCAGGCCGAGGCGCAGCCTCGGGCAGTGGAACAGAGGAACGTAAAAGTGTCCGTCATCACGGTGAAGCCGACTCCCATTAAAGACATCATCGTCCTGCCCGGCGAGACAGCGCCTCTCTATGACGTTCAATTGGCCTCCGATCTCGATGGCGTGGTGGAGTCGATAGGACCAAAGGAGGGGGATGAGGTTAATGAGGGACAGCTTATCGCGCAGATCGATGTGTCGGCTCTGAAAGCAGCCCTGGAAAGCTCGGAGGCTACCTTCCAGCTTGCGGACAGAGTTTATTCGAGAAGGAAGGAACTCTACCAGAAGGGCGTGTTTGCAAACGAGGAACTGGAAAAGAGTCTCACGGAACGGACGCTGGCGGAAAGCAATCTCCGCCGCGCCAGAGTTGAATACCAGCGCGGCTTTCTCAGGTCTCCGGCGAGGGGTCTCATCAACAGGATTCCCGTGGATGTCGGAGAATACGTGGCGAGAGGCCAGGTTGTCGCCGAACTTGTCAACGTGGTGAAGATCAAGATTTCCATCAATGTCCCGGAGAGCGATGTGCGCTATCTCAAGGAGGGGCAGGAAACCCTCGTCAACGTGGACGCCTATCCTGATCGGAGTTTCAAGGGCGCCATAGATTTTATTTCCTATAAGGCCGACCCCGCCACAAAGACCTTCCCTGTCAGGGTTGTCATCTTCAATCACGGTCGGGACGTCCGTCCCGGCATGATTGCCCGGGTCGTTTTTCTCCGGAGGATGATACCCGACGCGATCGTGGCGCCCCTCTCGGCCCTGGTTGACAAGGGTGGAGAGCGTCTTGTCTTTATAGAAAAGAACGGCGTCGTTCACGCCCGGACTGTCGCCATAGGAATCATTGCCGAGGACAAGGTCCAGATTGTCCACGGTCTTCAACCGGGCGACCGCCTGATCGTTGTCGGTCAGACGGAAGTTGAAGAAGGCATGCGGGTTGACGTCCAATGATCATCAATCAAACGGCCCTGCGGCGGCAGTCGACGGTCGTCGCCCTCCTCATATTCATCGTCATCGTCGGCATCTACAGTTACAATAAACTTCCCCGGGAGTCTTTCCCCGACATAACGATACCCTACATTTTCGTCACGACCACCTATGAAGGCGTGGCGCCTTCCGATGTCGAGAAACTCATCACCATTCCCCTGGAGCGGAAGCTGAAGGGGCTCTCCGATGTGGAGGAAATACGCTCAACCTCCGAGGAGGGACTCTCAACCGTAGCAATAAAATTCCTGCCGAAGGTTAATATCGACGACGCCCTCCAAAAAGTGCGCGACAAGGTGGACCAGGCAAAGGGCGATCTCCCGGCGGAGCTTCAGGATGATCCCGTCATAACGGAGGTGAACTTCTCTGAATTTCCTGTAATCCGCATCGTCCTTTCGGGGCCGTTCAGTCTCAAAAGACTGAAGACGTTCGCCGATGAACTGAGCGACCGCATAGAATCCGTCCAGGGAGTCCTCGACGCCGTTCTGACAGGCGGTCTCGAACGGGAGATCCACGTTGAATTCGATCTCGACCGCATCGCCGCCTACAATGTGCCTTTTTCCGGCATGATCGCCGCTGTTGAGCGCGGAAACGTCAATATGCCGAGCGGCAGCCTCGACATCGGTCCGACGAAGTATCTCGTCCGGGTCCCGGAGGAATTCAAACACCCCGCGGAGATTCATTCACTCGTGGCCTTCGTCAGGAACGGAAAGCCTGTTTATCTAAGGGACATCGCCAGGATCAGCGACAGTTACAAGGATCCCCTGACGAAAAGCCGCATCAACGGGCAGCCGAGCGTAACGCTTGCGGTGCAGAAGAGAAGCGGGGAGAACATAGTCCGCGTCGTGGACGAGGTGAAAAAAATCGTTGAGGAAATGAAGCCGCTCTTTCCGCCGTCTCTCAAGATCGATCTTACATCAGACATGTCGCAGGACGTGAAGCTCATGGTATCGGACCTGGAGAACAACATCATTTCCGGTCTCATACTGGTTCTTGCCGTGATTTTCATTTTTATCGGCGGGAGGTCGGCCTTCTTTGTATCGCTGGCTATTCCCTATTCAATGTTCATGACCTTCATCTGCCTCATGGCCGGCGAAGTGACGCTGAACATGGTGGTTCTCTTTTCCCTCATCCTGGCCCTGGGCATGCTTGTGGACAACGGGATCGTCATAGTGGAGAATATTTACCGCCACATGCAGGAAGGGGCCACTCGTCTGGAAGCTGCCCGCGCCGCCACCGACGAGGTCGCCTGGCCCGTCATCACCTCGACTCTCACGACCCTCGGTGCCTTCGCCCCCATGCTTTTCTGGCCGGACATCATGGGAGAATTCATGCGATTCCTGCCCCTGACTCTTATTTTCGCCCTCACGTCTTCGCTTTTCGTCGCCCTTGTGTTCAATCCCGTTCTCTCGGCGAGATTCCAGACGGCTAAATTGCTGGTTGCAGACGGCGGCAATGAGCGACTTCCCCTGGTTAAACGAATGTATCGAACAGCGCTCCTGTGGGCGCTGAATCATCGGCTCGTTATTGTTCTGACGGCCATTGCTCTTCTAGCCGGTTCTGTTGCCGCCTTCGCGCGTTTCGGCAGAGGTGTGGAGTTTTTCCCCGAAACGGAGCCCCGCCGAGCCTATGTATTCATCAAGGCGCCCGAAGGGACCAATCTGGAGGCTTCGGACCGGATCGTTCAACAAGTGGAGGAGGTCGCCTCGCAGTACAAGGATATCCGGCATGTCATAGCCAATGTCGGTTCCATCGGCGGCGATCCCTTTTCCCAGGGGGGAACGGGAACGCATTTAAGCCGAGTAGCGCTCGATTTCAAGGACTTCTTCGACAGGTCGCGGTCGTCTTCGGGCGTCATCAGGGAAATAAGGGAGAAACTTCTGTCCTCCATCAACGGTGTCGAACTGCAGGTGGAAAAGGAAGAAGAGGGACCTCCCACGGGCGCTCCGGTCAACATGGAGATTTCCGGCAAGGACATCCTGGTTCTCGGCGATCTGGCGGCCCGTATTCGCAAGGATATTAGCAATATACCAGGTCTTGTGGATCTGAAGGACAACTTCGTCAAGGGCAAGCCCGAGATTATCGTTAGGGTGGACAAGGAAAAGGCGGCTCTCCTGGGACTCGATGCCTTCACGATCGCCTACACCGTAAAAGCCGCCATCAACGGCGTCAAAGTGGGCGTCTACCGTGAAGGGAAGGACGAGTACGACATTGTGGCCCGCCTCCCCGAAAAGGACCGTCAGAGCATAGAGAGCGTGAAACGGATCACCATTTCGGGACCCCGGGGAGAACCTGTTCCGCTGACCAGCGTTGCCGAAGCATCCCTTTCGAGCGGCTTAGGGGCGATCATGCGGCTCGATCAGAAAAGGGTGGTCACTGTCACCGCCGATGTTTCGGGCCGTCTGGCCAACGAAACCATTCGGGACATAAAAACGAGACTTGCCGATTTCCAATGGCCCAGGGGTTACACGCTGGCCTTCACGGGCGAACAGCGAGAGCAGGAGAAGGCCGCGGATTTTCTTCAAAAGGCTTTCGTAGCGGCCATCTTTATCATCTTCATCATTCTTGTAACCCAGTTCGATTCCTTTATCACTCCCTTTATCATCCTTTCGTCGGTGGTTTTGTCGCTCGTCGGCGTTTTCCTGGGTCTTCTTGCGACCGGCACGGCTTTCGGCATCATCATGACAGGCGTCGGCGTTGTGAGTCTCGCCGGAGTCGTGGTGAACAACTCGATCGTATTGATAGACTATTATAACAAGCTTACAGCAACGGGACTGGACTGTCGCGAGGCGCTGATAAAGACGGGGCTCACGCGCTTCCGCCCCGTTATGCTCACAGCAATTACGACTATTCTCGGTCTCTTTCCCATGGCCACGGGAGTCAGTTTCGATTTTCGGAAAATGAGCTGGTCCATCGGCGGAGAGTCTTCTCAATGGTGGGGACCCATGGCTGTGGCCGTTATATTCGGTCTGGCCGGGGCAACACTGTTAACCCTCGTCGTCGTGCCTGTTCTTGTATCGATACAACACGATGCAGGGCGCCGGTCCGGAAGGGCCATGAGACCTTTTGGCGCTTTGAAAGAATTCTTCAGGAAGCGGCGACCCTTCGCCGCAAAGCCCCTGAAATGAGAAAGGACCGGGACCGGTCCTTTCTCGCGGGCTTGCGCCGAAGTGTCGCCTTCAGTATCTGAAGAGGGCGGCGGCTGCGTCGTTGCCAACCATTTCCTGGACGTTCAACGTATGAACGGCGCCGCCGTTCATGAGGGTGTGGATTGCCGCCAGATCTACCAGATCCACGTCTCCCTGCTGTTCCTTTTCGGAAAATCGTATTTCCCCGCTCCGGGGATCATAGGCGCCCCATCGCTCGATGCCGGGAGTCATGAAGAGAAGGGAGACACGGCCGTGGAAGGCCGCGGGGACTATCTCCCGAAGATTGTCTGAGGCATGCCCCGTACCTGCGTGCTGACGGTACTGATTCTTTGCTTCCTCCAGAGCCTTCCCGTGGATGTCCTCGATGATAAGCAGCCCCTTCTGGTGCAGTTCCTCGATGCTCATATCCTCTGGATTTCCCGAAATATGACGGTCCGTGACCGCGGGGAAAGTCGTCGTCTCTCTGAAAATCGGGAAGGCGTAATCCACGCCGGCAAAGAGAAGAGGCGTCTGGCGATCCGTTATGTGAATTTTCAGAGCCTTATCGAGGATCTGAAAATAGAGATGAAGATTCGCTTTTACGTCTTCTCCCCCGGTATGGCGCTGGCGTCGCTTTTCAAAGGTATCTAGATTCAGCGCCTCGTTCATGTTCGTGGGCGCCTCGGAGAGTATCGTCTCCTGAGCCGTTTGACCGGTGCACCTGATCAGTCGTACATTGTTCTGACTGAAGGCGAGGATGAAAAAAGAAGTGGCGCCCTCAAAGAGCGGGATCAGCGGTTTCAGGTGGAACTGCTTGGAAAGAAGAACCGTCTCGTTGAAGGATCGGAGCGTCTTGAAATATTTGAATGTTCCGTCTGCGAGAAAAAGAGCGAAGCCCTTTGACTGGTTTTTCCAGAATACCGCGTCGCTGAGGAGTTCCTGGGCAGGATGCAGGAAAATCTTTATGTCCGAGACTTTCATGCCTGATTCAAGAAGTTGATCCTCGGCCTTCCTGATCATGTTTTTGAAACGGATCTGGTTCTGCTGCGTGTCCGTTCCCGTTCCCTGCCATTGAGTGGGCATGTAGAGGGAGAGGCAGAACGCTCCCTCGCACGCCATGAGATTCTTTAATTCTTCTAAAGTTATGGTTGTGGCCGTCATTATATTTGTCCTCCCGCTTGAGCTGGCGGCGGCGGGGTCGGCTGACCCTCCGCCATGATCGTTACAGGAGTGATTTCAGAGCCGATAGTATGAGCGATATATTTTCCTCCGCGCAGGAATGACCCATGAGACCGATTCGCCAGATTTTGCCTTTCAAGGGTCCCAGGCCGGCGCCGATCTCGATGCCGTATCGTTCCAGCAGGCGCTTTCGAAGAACGGCTTCGTCGACGCCGCATGGTATTTTCACGGCGTTCAGCATGGGCGTTCTGTATTTCCGGTCCACGAGCATTTCCAGGCCCATTTTTTCAAGACCGTCTATCAGTTGAGCGCTCAACCTCCTATGCCGGTCGAAACGGGATTCCAGACCCTCGTCCAGTGCAAGACGCAAGGCCTCTCTGAGGGCATAGATCATGCTGATCGGCGCCGTGTGGTGGTACACTCTTTCCGGTCCCCAGTATTTTTCGATCATTGTCATATCCAGATACCAGGACTGAACTTTCGATGTGCGGCTTTTGAGTTTCTCGATCGCCGAATCGCTGAAGGTGATGGGCGAAAGACCGGGAGGACAGCTCAGGCACTTCTGTGTTCCCGAATAGCAGACATCTATTTTTCTGTCGTCAACATTGACGGGCGTTCCTCCGAGGGAGGTGACGGCGTCGACGACGAAGAGAGCGCCATGATCATGGACGATCCGTGATATTTCCTCCAGGGGCTGGAGCACCCCCGTGGAGGTTTCGGCGTGGACGATCGCTACGATGGCTGCGGGAAAGTTTTTCAGGGCATCTCTCACCTGGTCGGGCTGGAAAGGCGTTCCCCACTCTGCTTCTATCTTCTTCAGTTCGCCGCCTGCCCTCTCGACGATATCGCACATGCGGACGCCGAAGACGCCATTCACGCATACTAGCGCTTTATCGCCTCGTTCAATGGCATTCACCAGGGCCGCTTCCATGCCTGCGCTTCCCGTAGCGGAAATCGGGATTGTGAACCTGTTGGTCGTAGCGAAGACGGTGCGGAGCATGGCCTGGACCTCTTCCATAATGGCAAGGAAGGCGGGGTCGAGATGGCCTATGACCGGCAATGCCATTGCCTGGAGAACCTCCGGGGGGACGTTGCTCGGTCCCGGTCCCAACAGGACGCGACGTGGTACGGATAGTGACTGAAACTTTTTCTCCATGACTGCTCCTTTCTCTTGTGATCTATGGTGTCCGTTGCGATACCGACAATTGTTTCTCTTCGACTTCATCCTGGCGGCCGCCATCGTTAATGCTCCCGCCAGGGGACTTCTTCTTTACGTTCCCCCGAAGACTCGCATAAACCAATTATATACCGGCGCCACGAACCGTTCAACCTCTCCGATTGAGGGAACGAGATGAACGAAACCCTTTCGCTGGGCCGGGACGACGGCGATGTGACGAAGCGGTCCCGGTTCGTCCAGCTCGTTCAAGAGCTCTACAAACCGATCATACAGGATTTTCTGTTCAAAATAGAGAATAAAAGGGGCGCCTCCCCAGGAGACTTCTTCCTTGAAGAGGCCCGATTCGTTGACGATCGCGGGTCCTCGAAATCCGCTGTATTTTTTTTCGATGAGATGTCCTTCTCCCGGAGGCGGCCTTCGCATGTAGCAGGCGACGAAGAGCCGGTCGTTCCGCATGAGAATCTTTGAGATCGGCATATACAGGGGCGCCTGGCGGGGGAGCAGGGTGATGGTCGCGTCTACTTCTGCCAGAATGTCTCGCCGGTGGAACTGAAATGTGGCGTGTCGCCCCACCGATCCTCCGATGGCTGTAAAGAGACGATCGTCAGGGTGAAAGACATTTTCCAGAGCAGCAAAGGCGTCATGTTCGATTTCGCGATTTTTTCTCCTGCCATAGGGGATTGTAAAGCCGATGAAGGCGCCTATGGCGAGAATAATCAGGACAAAGGGGAAGGTTGCCGTTCTCGCTCCTCCTTCTATCGAATCTGCTGCAGCTCTCTTTCTCCCCGGGGTCCGGGACGTTGAGCTTTTCCCCGGTGATTCATTCCCGTGACGCTGCGGGCATCCATCGGTAAATCGGCGCGAAGTACCGTGCAACTTGTTCTTTCAGCGGAACCATGAAGACGAAGCCTTTTTTCTGGTCCGGGACAATGGCGATGTGGCGCACTATGCCGGGATCAGGATTGTCCCCGATGAAACGCAGCATTTTGTCTCGCATTGAGAGACTTGCGAAGTATAAATGGAAGGAGAGTTTTCCCCAGGCGACGGTCTCATGGTTCAGGCGCCCGGCGTTCAGTATTTTTGATCCCATGAATCTGCTGTAACTATTCTCTATGAGATGAGCCTCCTCCCGGGGGGGCTGCTTAAGATAGAGAGTGATAAAGAGTCTGTCGTATTTTCTGAAAAATTTCGAGATGGGCAGATACAGCCAGGAGTGGCGGGGAAGAAGCGTTATCGTTGCGTCCACACGGGAAAAGGGAGCTCCCTTTCTTCGAACGAACAGATTGGCGTGATGCCCGATGGCGCCTCCGATATTCGTGAAGGTCTGGTCGTCGGGTTGTACGATGGACATCAGGTCGTTGAGGGCGGAGAGCATGATCTGTCGATTCCAGCGCCTTCCCCAGAAATAGCCCAGGGTGAGGAGAAGGCTTATGCCGACGAAAAGAAGAAAGATTGGTTGATAGATTATTTGTTCGTTCGATGTCATGTATTATTCCTTGAATCCGGCCGTAAAATAGGCGCTCAAGTCTTCGGCTATATCGTACAATGATCCGTCGCGCCGGTCAAGAAGCTGGTCCGCCAGCGATACCCGCCCGATGGGAACGCCCGGGGCGAAACCCTTCATGACGCCGTCCACGTGGTCGGCCATGATGCTGTTCCGCTCCGTTATTCTGTTGTTGATCATGAGCCGAAGCGGGAGTTCCAGGTCATTGAGACCTTCGATAAGACGTTGCGATTCCCTGAGAGAGAGGACGTCGGGGTTGAAAACGATTACAACGCCGCAGTCCTTCCCCTGAAGAATATCACAGAGGCTTTGGTAGTTTTCCCGCAACGCCTTGAGGCGCCTGATGGCGTCATCGTCGTCTTCACTGTAATTGAGGAGCGTTTCCTTGTCGTCCAGGGGACCCCTGATGCGGTATATGGTGTATCGCTTTTCCAGGATGGCCCTTCTGATCTGCAAGAGTCTGTCGATCCATGTGATCGTGACCTTCGGCAGGGCCAGAAATCGGAGAGTAAGTCCCGTGGGAGGAGTGTCGAAGATGAGAAAATCAATGTCCTCTTCGGATCTGATAGTTTCTTCTATGCCGGTGAGCAGTGCGTATTCCTCGATGCCTGGCGAGTACTTTAGAATTGAAAAGTAGTTGTCCAGGTTGATCGTCTGGAGATAGCGGTATGTCTGGGTCAGAACCGTGATCTCTCTCGTGAGGTATTCCCTCGATCGTTGTTGAAGGTCTACTTCCCGAAGGGACAAACGATCCGAGAAGCGATATTTTTTATCCTTCAGCGTGACGCCGAAGACGTCGCCCAGATTGTGGGCGGGATCAAGGGAAATAATGAGAACGCGATGCCGTTGCGAAAGCTGCCAGGCTGCCGCTGCCGATATCGTTGACTTGCCCACGCCCCCTTTGCCGGTGAAAAATAAAATCTTCATCTAGTCAATCCCCAGAGTGCCGCACATCTCGGCAAACATGTCGGTGGAGTCCTTGGCCCGCCTGGAGAGGATCTGGAGTTCCCGTTCCATGTAGGGCAGCAGTTCCACGGCCAGGAATGTGGGCGGCGCCGGAAACCCAACGAAGGAACCCATGAGGAGGAGAGCGAAGATGTTTTCGAGTTCCTGCATTTCCATGGAGGTGAGCGCCGTGGCGTTTTCCCGGTGCGACGCATCAAGGTCGGTGAAAATCCGACGCAGAAACTGTAAGATTCTTGTTGCTTTCGTTTCGTCAGTCATTGGATATCGGATGAGAAAAAAGGCCGGTGCGCGCCTTATGGTCGCGCACCGGCAAAGGTCGAACTATTTATGTTCTCTTACTCAACTTTATAGGATTTCGATTTCACGAAATCGTAGATGAAGAGGAAGTTCAGCAGGAACATGATCACGAGGATGATCATGACCGCCCAT
>JAFGGB010000113.1 GCA_016930775.1 Deltaproteobacteria bacterium | reverse complement strand
ATCAACCGGGCTAATCGTGGTTGACGATCATGATTAGCCATGATAAACATGAATCATGGTGAGCAACGAGGTTCACAACCGAATACTGCTATTCAATCCCTGGTTGACGAATCCAAACCAGGCCGAAGTTTTTATTCGCCGCTATATTCCCGAAACGTATGTCCTGCGCGATGTGGAACCAATAAATCTGAAGAAGGATCGAGCTCTTCTCATTATTGGTCCCCGTCAATCGGGTAAATCCACTCTAGTCTGGCGGCATCTCCTATCCTATGCGCCCGATATTCTTTATATCAATTTGGAAGATCCGCTTTTGCGCTCATCCCTTGGCGTCGCTGTTGAGCTTGTGTCTCTTCTCCGGGGAAATTATTCCTTCGTCCAAGCTGTTTTTCTCGATGAAGCGCAGCACATGCCTGACGCGGGGCTCTTTGTCAAGGGATTGGTTGATGCAAAACTCGGGATTTCCATCATTGCAACCGGTTCTTCTTCGTTTCATCTGATGAGTAAAACCCGCGAATCTCTTGCGGGCAGGGCTGACCGGCTGAGGCTGCTGCCATTCAGCCTCAAAGAATTGCTGCTGCGGGAAAAACCGGTGAATCCAATTGCCGAGAGGGATTTCTGTGAGAAAATTTTCCTACGACAGATGATTCATGGCGGCTACCCTGCGGTGTATCTGGCGCCAACCGACGAGGATCGAGTCGGCTTCCTGAACGACCTTGCGGAAGCCTTGATTCTGCGGGACGCTTCGGATCTTTTCCGTATCAAACGTGTTGATGTTTTTCGGAAACTTCTTACGTTGCTGGCCGGACAGGTGGGAAACCTGATAAACTTTTCAGAACTGGCATCAGTGTGTCATGTTGATGCGTCCACTATCCGTTCATATGTTGAAATTCTTGAAGAAAGCCATGTTGTCAAAGCGGTTAAGCCCTTTGCCGGTGGAAAACGCAGAGAACTTACCACGGCGCCGAAAATATTTTTTATCGACAATGGCATACGAAATCAATTGCTCAATGCCTTTGCCGCCGATGTTTCCTTGAGAATCGACAAAGGAGCGCTTATGGAAAACTGGGCGTTTTCAGAGCTTTATAAACGTATGCCCATAACTTCAGACATACATTTTTGGAGAAGCAAGGCAGGCGGAGAAATAGATTTTATTGTCGAGCAGGCAGGGAACATTATGGCTATGGAAGTTAAATATGCCGATCTGGATCGTCCCAGGCTCAGTCGATCTGCTCGCAGCTTCATCGACGCCTACAGACCGGAGAAATTTGTGGTTCTGAATCGATCGCTGGAAGCAAACGTGACGATGGACAACGTACCGGTTGATTTTCTTACTCCGCGGAATTGGATGATAGGTGCAGGGAGATAGTGCTAGGGTCGAGGGGATGCTATGCTAGGGTCGAGGGTATAGGGGCCAGGGTGTAGGGTAAATGCAGGGCTGAAGGCAGGCGAGGGTCCAGGGGATGCTAGGGTCGAGGGTATAGGGGCCAGGGTCGAGGGTAAATGCAGGACCGAAGGCAGAACAGGGTCTAGGGGATGCTATGCTAGGGTCGAGGGTATAGGGGCCAGGGTCGAGGGTAAATGCAGGACCGAAGGCAGGCGAGGGTCCAGGGGATGAAGGGCAGGGGCGATAAATCCAAGGGGCAAGGGTCTAAGGTCGAGGTGGAACAAAAGCAAGGGGCGAGGGTGCAGGGGGGCATGAACAAATGAGCGTTAAAAAGAATAAAAGATTTTACAGAGAAAAATAGTTGGAGGGTGGATGCTGATGTTGCGGATATTACGGACCAGAAACTTTTACATCCTAGTGGTTTTCGATGCTTGTCTGGTTTGTTTTTCCTATGTCCTTTCCTATCTTCTCCGCTTTGAGGGGTCTATTCCTGCCCAGCAATTGGCTTTGCTGAAAAGCACGCTTGTTTTTATTCTGCCGCTTAAATTGCTTGTTTTTATGTTGTTCAGCGTCTATCGCGGCATGTGGCGGTATACGAGCTACAGCGATTTGATGAATGTATTGAAAGGATCTTCGGTATCAAGCTTGCTGATTGTCGGCATTGTGGCCTTTGTCTATCGCTTTCAAGGATTTTCTCGGTCCATTTTCTTTATGGATTGGCTCCTTACCGTCATATGTATCGGCGGCATTAGGATTTGCGTGCGGATTGTGTTGTTTGACAAGACCGTCAGAATGTTCTTCGACAAAGAAAAATGGAAGTCTTCCAAGAAGAAAAAAAGGTTGCTTATTGTCGGCGCCGGTTCTGCGGGTGAGAAGATTTTGAGAGAGATACAGGAGAGTTCGAAGTCGGCCTTTCTGCCAATCGGCTTTCTCGACGATGACACTCATAAAATAAGCAGAACAATTCATGGATTGCCTGTTCTGGGAACGACGGAAGACATTGCTAAATATTATGACAGGTTTGATGAAATTGTGATCGCGGTTCCTTCGATATCTTCGAAGGATATGCGGAGGATTGTGGAGTTGTGCGATTCAACGGGCAAGAAATATCGGATTGTCCCCGGCATTTGGGAATTGGTCGAAGGAAAGGTCCTGATAGACCGGATTCGCAAGGTGAGCGTTGCGGACCTTATGGGAAGGGAAGAAGTTGAGCTCGATACGGCGTCGATTGAAGAGATTCTTGCGGGGAAAAATGTTTTAGTAACCGGCGCCGGCGGTTCCATCGGTTCAGAATTGGTCCGCCAGATATATAGGTTTAAACCACGGGCGCTTTCACTCCTGGATTTCAGTGAATACAACATATTCCGGTTGGAAAACGAGTTCCGGCAGCGGAACGGCGGTCTCACGATTCAGCCGTATCTTGTAGACATTCGAGACAAAAACTCCCTGAGGTATGTCTTCGAGCGTTTCGAGCCGGAGGTAATTTTTCACGCCGCAGCCTACAAGCACGTCCCCATCATGGAAATGCATCCCTGGGAGGCGATACGGAATAACGTTGCCGGCACGCTGAACTTGGCTTCCCTGGCTGCAGAACACAATTGCGAGTGTTTTGTCCTGGTATCGACGGATAAAGCGGTTCGTCCCACAAATGTCATGGGCGCCACGAAAAGAATCTGCGAGATGATCGCTCTCTGCATGAACGTCCGGTGGCGCAAGCGTTATCTTGCTGTAAGGTTCGGCAATGTCCTGGCCAGTTCCGGTTCGGCTCTCCCGTTATTTCAGGAGCAGATACGCCGCGGCGGTCCCGTTACGATTACACATCCGGAAATGAGTCGATATTTTATGAGCATACCGGAGGCGGCGCAGTTGGTTCTCCAGGCTTCTTCGATGGGAAAGGGAGGCGAGATTTTTATACTGGATATGGGCAAGCCGATGAAAGTCCTCGATGTTGCGAAGGATCTTATCCGATTGAGCGGTTTCGAACCGGAAAGGGATATACCGATAGAATTCATCGGTGTGAGGCCCGGTGAAAAATTGTATGAGGAACTGATTACGGAAGGCGAGGGCATTGCGCCGACGGGTCACAAAAAGATTTTTGTTCTTGAAGGCGCCTCTTGCGATTACGATCAACTTATGGCAGAGGTAGCGGAACTTATATCCGTCAGCGAGGGCTATGATGCACATGCAATAAAAGCAATGCTAAAAAAAATCGTTCCAGAATATCAACCTCAATGCCAATGAATATTTTCGCAGAGACTTTTCCGATGGCATGCCCCGGCCCGCATTTCCATACGCGACGAGGTTATGAGCAGTCTCTGATGAAACGACATGAACAAGATTGCGATGATGTATCACACAGCTTTTTTTATCTCGTTGATTGGCGCTTCAGCAATCATCTGCCGGTTCCTCATACGCCGCTTTACGATAATCGATATACCTAATGCACGATCGTCCCATTCAGGCCCGATACCCAAGGGAGGCGGCATCGCTATTGTCGCGGCCTTTATTATGGGCATCCTGGCGGCGCTCCTCGTAGCCGACAGTTCTCTTACGGCGCAATGGTATTTCGGAGGCTTTGTTTTTTCGGCTCTCCTTGTGGCCGCCGTTTCGCTCTATGACGATATTGTGGCGACTTCTTTTGTATTCCGCCTCGCCGTTCATACCTGCGCCGCTTCGACGGTTATTTTTTTCGGCTTGGTTATCGATGAATTCCGCTTCCCTCTTCTGGGTGAAGTTCATCTGGGATATTCGAAGTATGCGGTCACGCTGTTGTGGATTGTCGGTTTGACCAATGCGTTCAATTTCATGGACGGCATCAACGGCATGGCAGCCGGTTCGGCCATACTGGCGGGGCTCTTCTTCGGCATCATCAGTTTTCTGGAGGGGAGCCATCTGTCATATATTATTTCTTATTCGATTGTAGCCGGCTGCATCGGCTTCATAGTCTTCAATTTTCCTCGAGCCCGTCTTTTTATGGGAGACGTCGGAAGCACCTTTTTAGGATTTGTCTTCGCGTCTCTCGCCATTATCGCGGCGTTGTACGATTATTCTCATACGTCGCTGCTTGTCGTCCCGCTCCTGCTCTTTCATTTTATATTTGATGCGTTTTTTACTTTTCTTCGCAGGCTGATCAAGGGGGAAGACGTCTTTCAGGCTCACAGGAGTCATCTGTATCAGTTATTGACGAGAATGGGCTGCAGTCAAACGGGGGTTAGTCTCTTTTACTTTTCTATGGGTCTCTGCCAGGGAGTGGGGGCGATCTATATGATTCGTGTTCCTGGAGACAAGCGCGTCCTGGTGTTTATTCCCTTTTTAATATTTCAGATATGCTATTCCATCGTCGTCACAGTGAAGTCCAAAAGAATAGGATTGATCTGATGAACGGGCCCAGGATCGTTTTTGGACTTGGGCAGTTTCCGCGTCCCTGCGGCATGGGGTATCTATACTATAAATATCCGGGAAGATTCAGTGTTTTTACTGAAAGAACTCTTGTTGCGCTCGATCTGCACAACACCGATGAAAAATATTTGCGACAGATGTTTCAAAAGGCGCTTGAAAAACTGCCTGCGCAGCACGACTTCCTGCGACGCGGTTCGTACGGCCTTCTTTCAGCATGCGCGACGGAAAACATGAAGGATTTTGCCGATCAGATTTTTCACGATGTTATCGAACAATATCTTTCTCGAAAAGCAGAAACCGAAAGTCCGATTCCCGTCAAATCGATCGCCGGATGAGCTTAATCGCTGACAAAATAACCGGCCTTTTCACAAGTCCTTGCAACGGTGAAGATGCAAGGGCATCCTGGCGTAGGAATTGGGAAAAAGTCTCTTCCATCGTTTTCAACGGCATTACGGCGTTTAATTTTTTATTCTTTCTGCTGCTCTGTATCCGCCTGGTTTTTGTCTATTTATACAACGCGCCGCAATCCTATTTCTATATAGGCTGTGTCGGCGCAATTGCCGTCCTTGTCGTTGTCTTTTTCAACACAACGTTGAGTTTTATGATTTTTATTGCCTGCATTCCCCTGGCCGGCGGTTTGTTTTCCTGCGGCATCCTGCCGTTTTCTCCATTGAACTTCGGGTTTGCCGTGCTGTTTATTGCCTGGTTCCTGAAGAATATAAAAAACCTGAGACGCCTCTGTTGTATGAATGTCAAACCTCCCCTGTTAGGGCGCCTTGTCGATACGCTTTCTTTCATTGCAATTCTTTCCCTGGTTGTAACTCTTTTCAGATATCCATGGGATTATCTCCTATATAATCTCACCACCTATCCCAACGCCCTTCGCAACGATGACTTTTTTATACTGACAGCGACGTTTGTCATGGTGGAGGGGCTCATGCTGTACAGGATGTTTACGCTTGACGATGTTTTGGCGCGGCATAGCAATTCCTTTCGAAAGCTGGTTTATGTTCAAGCAGGAATTATCATTTTTTTTATTGGTCTCCAGTTTTTGTTCCATTATCCGCCCATGTATAGCCAATTCTATGGTCTTTATTCACCATTTACCGATATTCATTCCTTCGGGAGCATCACGCTCTTCTATTTTTTCACACTCCTGATTTCTGTGAGCAAAATGGATGACAGGGTACAGCAATTTCTCGGCGTTTCAGCTCTTGCGGTCCTTTTCATCGCGCTGATATTTTCCTATTCGCGCGCCACCTGGATTGCCTTTGCCATTTTCATTGCAGTTCTGATTTTCCGGGGGCTCAGGCATAAAGGCGCCATCGCGGTTTGTGCAGCGGTTCTGTTAGGCGTTGTTCTGATAATCAATGCCTATCCTTCCAGATTGTTGAAATCAGAAAACGTAAATGTCAGACGGTTTGGTTCCGCTATGGTTGTTTCGTCGCTACTGGAAGATCGCAACGTCCTCGGGAGGCTCTTTTGGATCGACAGGGCGCTCCGGATTGTCGCCGATTATCCGATTACGGGCATCGGCCTCGGACGGTATTACGGCAATCCGTCGCAATTCAGAGAATTCAGCGATGCATTGACCAGGCGTATGGAAAAACGAGTTACTGGTCCTGCCGTTAAGGAGATGAAAAAGAGGCGTGAAAATGTCCATAATTACTATGTGCAGCTTGCCGCTGAACTGGGCATTCCCGCCGTGGTTATATTTTGTGCGATAATCGTTGCCGTCTTCCTGCAAGGGAGGACCCTGATAAGAAACAATGTACATAAGAACTTTTTTAAAGGCACGCTCGTTGGTCTAGGCGTTTATCTGTTCACCATGTTATCCATGCAACCTCTCTATCTCCCCGATCAGTCGTTGCTGTTCTGCTTTTTTCTTGCACTTATATCAATGTCCCATAAGAAATTCACGCCGCAGGCTGCGTGCAGGTCGTTATGACGGTACGTTCATCTGGAGCATTCAGGATCATTGCAGAAGCAATCTTGATGGGCAGTTTGATTTTAATCGGTGTTGTTCACTGCAGCCATATGAACTCTTCAGAAGTTATGCTTGATTCTTACGGTTTCTTTAGTGAAAGCAGCTTCGAAGGGGAGAAGATGCGATGGGCATGGAGAGAATCGTACATGCATGTGCGGCCCCAAACTGAAATACTTGGGATGTCGGTGTGGGTTCCGCCGGAACTGGTTCAGGACGCGCCGCTCGAACTGGCGGTGATGTTGAATGATCGATTGCTGGACAGAAGGATATTTTTCGAGGGAGGGAAGAAAAGCGGTTATTATGTTGTACCCGATATCATGCGTTCTCAGCATGTGGAAGTAAAATTTCAGGCGAATAAGACATATAATCCTTTCAGGCTTGGTTTCACCAGAGATGCAACGAGAAACAGAGAACAAAGTGCAGCGATTGGCGATATCAGATTTTTAAGGATAATGCCCTTCCAAGGGTTGGGCTTTCTTCCGCCAGGCGGGGCTGATGAATTATTGCGAAAACAGTGCCGCGATATGCCCGATGGGTTTCGCTGGACAGGGCGCCGGGCGACGATCAATATTGAACAAGAAATTCCGAAGGGCGCAGAGCTTGTTCTGTGCTGCCTGCATCCGGATATAGAAAAGCAGCCGGTTTCAGTCGAGATTGAAATCGACGGCAAACGAAGCCAGGCAATCGATTTCACATCGCATGCCGCTCAAACAATTGCGGCGCCTGAGGCATTAGTCGCAGGTGCGAGAGGGTTGACCTTAACTGCCAGTCGCACATGGAATCCGAGAATTGAAAAAATAACCGACGATGATCGCGATCTCGGCATTGCGTTAGCTGTCAGGCCCTATTGATTGTTTGATTTTTGGGGGGTATTCATGTGGTTAAAAAAATAGCTTTTTGTTGCATCGCAACGATGTGTTGTTTGATCAGTGCGGCGAATGCGAATCAATGGTCCCTGTACAGACAGGCCCAGATAAAAAACAGCGATAATAATCATCTACGTTTCGATTGCACCGCCGGCAAGAGTCTGCGTGCGTGGCTGATATTGGGCAAGGCGGCGGAAAAGGCCTTTGCTGAAAGATTGCCTCTGTATAAAATCGACGATCAGCCTGTTCGGAATCTACAAAAATTCGAGGGGATACAAACGGATAAAGATAAAACGAGATGGATTTACTGGGAGGTTTGTGACGGGAAAGGCGGAACGGATCTCTTTATGCGGGAATTCATGAACGGCAAGGAAGTTGTGTTTCAATATTATCTGCCTAATGGAGAAATACGGGAAACCGCTTTT
>JAFGGB010000112.1 GCA_016930775.1 Deltaproteobacteria bacterium | reverse complement strand
GGTTCGACTCCCCTCAGCTCCACCAGAAAAATCAAGCACTTGGGATTTTTCCTGAGTGCTTTTTTTAATGGAATTTCCCTTCTCAAATGAAAAAGGCGCAACCCGCAAAGATTACGCCCTTTATCAGTCTCATGGTGCCGAAGCCGGGATTTGAACCCGGACGGGTTTTGCCCACTACCCCCTCAAGATAGCGTGTCTACCAAATTCCACCACTTCGGCGAAGACGGTTATGACCTACGTTGTTTCCTTTCCTTTGTCAATCGAAAAATACTTTCGTTTCGATGGAATAATAAACAACGAAATCATTGCTTTTGAGTGGCTCCGGGTGCGACAGGCTGCGCCGGAGTCGCCGGAACTGCAGGAACCGCAGCCTTCTCGGTTGTTGCGGGAACGGTCTGTTCGACAGGCGCCTTTACCGCATCCTCCATAAGGCTCGATTTTTTATGATATGCGAAGTAAGCGAGCCACAATGACGTGAGCATGAAAACGATTGCCACAATGGTTGTCATTTTGCTGAGGAAGGTGCCTGGTCCGGAGCTGCCGAAGACTGTCTGGCTCGAACCTCCGAAGGCGGCGCCCATTTCAGCTCCCTTGCCGGTCTGCAAAAGCACGACCATGATCAAGATGATGCATATGATGACGTGCAAAGCAACAATAAGTATGTACACGGTTTTTTCTTCTCCTTTTCCTAGTGCCGTACTATTTTCTTGAATGAAATATAATCAAGGCTCGCACCGCCTACGAGAGCTCCGTTTATGTTCGGCTGCCTCATGAGCCCGGCAATGTTTTTTTCATTGACGCTGCCGCCATAGATGATTCTCATTTTTTCCGCCGCCGCGCCAACAATCTCTCTGAGAATCGACCGTATATACAGATGAGCTTCCTCGGCCTGCTCCGCCGATGCGGTTCTGCCCGTTCCAATGGCCCACACGGGTTCATAGGCGACAACGATGCCCCCTATATCATCTGTTTCAATAATATTCAATCCCTCTTCGATCTGATTTTTTATTACCTCAAAGGTACGCCCGTCGTTCCTTTCGTTCAGAGTCTCTCCTATGCAGAAGATGGGCGCAAGACCTGCTTCGATGGCAGCTATTAGCTTCCGGTTAATTGTATTATTCGTTTCTGAAAAGAGGGTTCTCCGTTCCGAATGACCCACGATCACGTTGCTGCAACCCACATCGGCGATCATGGCAGCCGATATTTCGCCGGTAAACGCCCCCTTTTCCGCCTGGTGAATGTTTTGGGCAGCCACATTGATCGGCGTTGTTTTCAGGATCTCCGAAACAGGATACAGAGCGGTGAAGGCAGGCGCCACGACGATGTCGCGTTCTCGATATTCTGCGAAGTCTTCTTTCAGTTTCCGGGAAAATTCGACCGATTCTCTGACGGTCTTGTTCATTTTCCAGTTTGCCGCTATGAGAGGCTTTATCACTGCGTGCTCCTTAGAAGAAAGATCCCATGTAGACGGCAAGATCCCTCATCCTGCAGGCATATCCGCTCTCGTTGTCGTACCATGCGAAAATCTTGACCATGTTTCCTTCGATAACCATCGTAAGGGGTGCATCGACAATGGAGGAGTGCTCATCGCTGGTGAAGTCGACAGAGACGAGTTCCTCATCGCAGACGGCCATGATTCCTTTCAAGGGACCCGTGGCGGCATTTTTCAGGACGGTGTTTATGTCGTATGCGGTTGTTTTCTGTTCCAGTTCGGCGGCCAAGTCGACCAGAGATACGTTCGGCGTAGGAACCCTGAGGGCAATGCCGTCGAGTTTGCCCTTCAGATCGGGGATCACCTCTCCCACAGCGGCGGCGGCGCCGGTGGTTGTGGGAACTATTGACATGGCAGCGGCTCGTCCCCGTCGAAGGTCTTTGTGTGAGCCGTCGAGCAGTCGCTGATCCATTGTATAGGAATGAATTGTCGTCATGAGGCCGCGACGTATTCGAAAGCTTTCGTGGATCACTTTGGCGACCGGTGCAAGGCAGTTGGTCGTGCAAGAGGCATTCGAGACGATATGTTGAACCTTGGGATCATAGGACTTTTCGTTGACGCCCATAACAAAGGTGCCGTCGACATTCTTGCCGGGGGCGGCGATAATGACCTTTTTGGCGCCTGCCGTCAGATGGCCGGTGCACTGATCGCGTTTCCTGAATTTTCCGGTTGATTCCAAGACGATATCGACTCCCAGCTCCTTCCAGGGAAGGGCGGTCAGATTATCCGTATCGTTTGTCACAATGATTTTCTTGCCGTTTACTATCAGATGCTTTTCATCGCTGCCGATGTCCGCTCTGAACCTTCCATGGACTGAATCGTATTTCAATAGATGGCATAGCGTTTCAGCTTTCGCTCTGGTGTTTACTGCAATTATTTCAATGTCCTTACGTCCCTCGCATGTCCTGACAAGGTACCGACCAATTCTCCCGAATCCATTAATTGCGACGCGAATCCCCATCACAAACCTCCGTAATATAATATATATAAGGATGCTAACGTTTTGTCATGTCCAGAATATTCCAAAGGATACACGCTGTTTAGGATTCACGATAGTATCCATCGGCCTCTTATTAGTCAACAATTTTTTTGACATGAGAGTTAACTGATATTGATAGAGACAATTTTGGAGATAGGACTTGACAACATTTTGATATTTTTCTACATTCACACATTGTAAACACTGCTGGCATCTGAGTGATTGCCTGATTGCAATGAGACGCATCGGAATAATATATGTTCTAATGTCGGCTTGCTTGCTCTGTCCGTGCGGCGCCCCGGAGGCTGCAAATATGAACGAAATTCGAAAATCTGCGATTGCCGGAAGCTGGTATCCCGGCCGGCCAGACGTTCTAAGGGCGGATATTGAGCGCTATCTTGACAAGGCGACGATTGAGCCGGTGCAAGGTGCGATAACAAGCATCGTCGTACCCCATGCAGGATACATGTATTCAGGCGCCATTGCCGCCCATGCCTACAAGCTTCTCAAGGGAAGGGTTTTCGATTCGGTTGTCGTCGTCGGTCCCAGCCATCGGCTTCCTTTTCAGGGAGCTTCCGTCTACGCCGCAGGCGGCTTCGAAACGCCTCTCGGGGTTGTACCCGTCGATGAAGCGCTTGCTCGAAAAATCATGGCTGCAAATCCGCTTATCAGAGAATTCCCCCCTGCTCACAGTCAGGAGCACTCGGTGGAGATACAGCTTCCATTCCTGCAGATTGCGCTTGGTTCGTTCTCCTTTGTTCCCATTGTCATGGGAAGTCAGGACGATGAGACCTGCCGGATACTGGCCGAGGCAATATCAAATGCAACAAGCGGCAGCAATATTCTCGTTGTGGGAAGTTCCGATCTGTCTCACTTTCACGGCTATGAGGAAGCCGTGCGGCTTGACGCTCGCGTTCTCAGGCACCTTGAAAAAATGGATTACCGCAGTCTTCTGTCCGATCTCGACAGCGGTGATTGCGAGGCGTGCGGAGGAGGTCCCATGGCGGTTGCTATTCTTGCGGCGCAGAAGATTGGAGCTCATGGTTCAAAGATGCTGCGGTATGCGAATTCCGGCGATGTAACAGGCGATAGAGGCAGTGTAGTCGGATATGCCGCTGCCGTATTCTATAAGGAGGGAGAAATCAGGGATGTCGAGACCCAGGGAAAGGTTGGTGTTGATATGGGTCTTACGGTTGCCGAACAGAAGCGTCTCCTGGCGATAGCAAGAGCAAGCATCGTTTCGTCGCTCGCGGGGAAGGAAGAGCCTTCTTTTGACAATGAGAGCGGTGCGCTCCGGGAGAAGCGAGGCGCCTTCGTAACACTGAAAAAGAGAGGGCATCTGCGGGGCTGCATAGGCTTCATAGAGGCCAAAAAACCTCTTGACAGGACGGTTTTCGAAATGGCTCGCGCAGCCGCCTTCGAGGATCCGAGATTTTCCCCGCTCAAAGAATCGGAGCTGAAGGATCTTGCAATAGAGATATCTGTCCTTACTCCTTTTGAAAAAATTCGAGGCCCAAAGGAAATCGAAATCGGCCGCGACGGCCTCTATATCGTAAAAGGTTATCGATCGGGGCTTTTGTTGCCTCAAGTAGCTGCAGAATATGAATGGGACGGCCTCACTTTTGTGGAAGAGACCTGCCGCAAGGCCGGATTATCCTCCGATGCGTGGAAATCGCCGGAGGCGACGCTCTATCGATTTTCAGCGCAGGTATTCGGAGACGAGATATAATTTGACGGTGAGCGCGAAAAACTACTTGACAAAAAGGGGCAATGTATTTAATGTCCCTAATTCGCGTTTTCGCACGATATTGCATATTGAGCAGCGTACGAAATCGCTTGTTTTTTTAATCGCTGTCAAGCTGGCGTAGCTCAAGCGGTAGAGCAGCTGATTTGTAATCAGCAGGTTGCGGGTTCGAGTCCCATCGCCAGCTCCATTTGGAAGCGAATGTTGAGGAGGGGTTCCCGAGTGGCCAAAGGGAGCAGACTGTAAATCTGCCGGCGAAGCCTACGGAGGTTCGAACCCTCCCCCCTCCACCATTTTTTGGTTTCTCCGTCAGTAAGCGGGAGTAGCTCAGTGGCTAGAGCATCAGCCTTCCAAGCTGAGGGTCGCGGGTTCGAATCCCGTTTCCCGCTCCATAAATTTGACTGCGGAGAAGGACGTTGGGTGAGGCGGTGCCGAACAGAGGCGACATGCCCACGTAGCTCAGTCGGTAGAGCACATCCTTGGTAAGGATGAGGTCACCAGTTCAATCCTGGTCGTGGGCTCCAGTTATTACAGAGCAGGTATAATCATGAGAGACAAGATAACCCTCGCGTGCAGCGAATGTAAACGTAGAAATTACTCGACGACGAAGAACAAGCGGACGACGAAAGATCGTCTCGAATTCAAGAAATATTGCCGCTTCTGCCGGATTCACACGGTTCACAGGGAGACGAAGTAACACGGCACGGGCCAGTAGCTCTAATTGGATAGAGCGCCGGACTCCAAATCCGGATGCTGGGGGTTCGAATCCCTCCTGGCCTGCCATTATTATTACATGGGTATGGTAAAAAATGGAGAAATTAAGAACCATCTTAAACGCGGTCGTCCAGTTTCTCAGGGAAGCGAGGGTCGAACTGAAAAAGGTAGCGTGGCCAACGCCGAAGCAAGCCCTCGGTTCCACATCCGTAGTCCTCGTCGTCGTTGTCATCGTCTCGCTCTTCCTCGGCTTGGTGGACATGGGTCTGACCAGGATCGTTCGAGCTCTCCTGGGGTAGAATCATGGCATTCAGATGGTATGTTGTGCATACCTATTCGGGCTTCGAGAATCGGGTGAAGCAATCCCTCACTGAGGCGATTGCAAATGCCGGGATGGAGAGTTATTTCGAGAATGTCCTGGTGCCCGAGGAAGACGTTGTCGAACTCAGGAAGGGTGAGAAGAAGACGTCCAAGCGTAAATTCTTTCCCGGTTATATCCTCGTGAGGATGGAACTGAACGACGACACCTGGCATATTGTTCGAAACACTCCCAAGGTGACGGGTTTCGTCGGCAGCAGAGACAAGCCTTCGCCTATTGCAGACGCCGACGTGGAACATTTGAAGGCCCGTATTGACGAAGGGACGCTGAAGCCAAAGCCCAAATTCAAGTTTGAGGAAGGCGATCACGTACGGATTATTGACGGTCCCTTCACAAACTTCGATGGTGTGGTGGATGAAGTAAAGCCCGACAAGGGTAAGCTGAGAGTCATAGTCAGTATTTTTGGCAGATCAACGCCTGTGGAACTGGATTACATCCAGGTGGTGAATACTTAGTTTGCTCTGGAGTGTGCCTCCAGACCTATTACGTGGCAGCATGGCAAGGGGTAAGCAATGGCAAAGAAGGTAATCGCGATAATCAAGCTTCAGATACAGGCGGGCAAGGCCACGCCGTCGCCGCCGATTGGACCTGCTTTGGGCCAGCACGGCGTCAATATTATGGAATTCTGCAAGGCCTACAATGCCCAGACGTCTAATCAGGAAGGAATAGTAATTCCCGTTCTCATCACTGTTTATGCTGACAAGTCCTTTACCTTTGTCACGAAGACGCCTCCGGCGTCGGTCCTTCTAAAGCAGGCGGCGAAAATAGCCAAGGGGTCAGGAGACCCGAAACGCCAAAAGGTGGGAACGGTCACGGTGAAACAGCTCAAGGAGATTGCCGAGCTGAAAATTAAGGATCTGAACGCCTATGATGTTGACAGCGCCATGCGTATCCTTGAAGGGACGGCGCGCTCCATGGGCATCGATGTTGTTTAATATTAAAAGTAGCACGGAGTTGTTGATTCATGGCCAATCGGGGTAAGTTATACACAGCTGCGAGAGCAAAAGTAGATCCAGGCAAGCGGTACTCTCTTCAGGAGGCTGTTGCTCTGGTAATTTCCACTGCCCGGGCGAAATTCGACGAAACAGTCGATACGGCGATCAGGCTTGGTGTTAATCCCAAGCACGCCGATCAGATGGTCCGAGGAAGCGTCGTCCTTCCCCACGGCCTCGGCAAGACCATTAGGGTGCTGGTCTTCGCCAAGGGCGAGAAGGAGAAGGAAGCTCGTCAGGCAGGAGCAGACTATGTGGGGTCCGACGATTTCATTGAAAAAATCAAGGAAGGCTGGCTGGAGTTTGATCGAGTTATCGCCACGCCCGACATGATGGGCGCCGTCGGCAAACTCGGGAAGATTCTCGGTCCCCGCGGACTGATGCCGAATCCCAAGGTCGGCACCGTAACTTTCGACATTCAACAGGCTGTTGAGGAATCGAAAGCGGGCAAGGTTGAATTCCGGGTCGAAAAGGCGGGCATTGTTCACAGTCCCGTGGGAAAAGTGTCCTTCGGAGAAGAGAAGCTTATTGGCAACATCAACGCATTGCTTGAAACGATAATAAAGCTGAAACCTGCTTCCAGTAAAGGAACATACCTGAAGGCTCTTTCCCTTTCCAGCACGATAGGTCCTGGTGTGAAAGTCGATCCAGTCGATATCAGGAGCATTTTACGAACAGGTTAGCACAGCGGTTTTCCGACATAGTGTCGAAGACAGCAGGTACGTTAGGTTTAATCGATGCAAATCGGCCTGCCGAGACAGCGAGGGGTTACACAGTTCTTCCTGTTATTGGCAGTCCGATTCAATGAGCAGTCTCTATCATGCGGGTGCAATCATGATGGAGATGCTCCTATTTGATGCGAAAGGGGGCAAATGATTTGGATCGGGTAACGAAAGAACAGGTTGTCTCCGAACTTCATGAGAAACTCAAGACCGTTAATCTAGCGATCCTGGCCGATTATAGCGGCATGACCGTGGCGCAAATCACGGATCTGAGGAACCAGCTTCGCAAGAGCCACGGCGAGATGAGAGTGGTTAAGAACAATCTCCTGGGGATTGCTTCTGAAAACACTGATTTCTCGCCGTTGAACGATCACTTGAGAGGCCCAATGGCCCTTATCGTGAGTAGCGGAGACGTCGTGACAGCGACGAAAGCCATCACTGAATTCGCCAAGAAGAACGAAAAATTCGAGATCAAGGTTGGCGTACTCGACGGCACATTGCTGGACACGGCGCAGATCAAGGTCCTGGCGGACCTCCCCGGGAGAGATGTTCTCATGGCGAACCTGCTCTCGGTGATGGTGGGCGTGCAATCGCGCTTCGTCAACGTTCTCGCTGGCGTGCCGAGGCAGTTCGTCCAAGTGATCGAGGCGTACCGGGTGAAGAAAGAACAGGCAAACTAATCTGACCAAACCAATAACAGGAAGGAACGAAGAACATGGCAGAGACAAAGATTACGAAAGAAGATGTGATTGCATTTATTGAACAGATGACGGTTATCGAACTGTCGCAGCTCGTAAAGGAGCTTGAGGAAAAGTTCGGCGTAACTGCCGCCGCGCCTATGGCGGCTTTTGGATCTATTGCCGCTCCCGGCAGTGCTGCCGAAGCAGTGGAAGAACAGACGGAGTTCAACGTTGTCCTTACCAGTTTCGGGGACCAGAAGATCCAGGTTATTAAAGAAGTCCGGGCCATTACCGGTCTGGGCCTGAAGGAAGCGAAAGATCTGGTCGAAGGTGTTCCGAAGTCCGTGAAGGAAGGCGTCTCGAAGGATGAAGCCGCTGACATTAAAGCTAAGCTGGAAAAGGTTGGCGGTACGGTCGAGATTAAGTAATGAACCGTCGGTGCATACGTCTGACGGCGTAAAAAACCAGTACCGACTCAAGGGAGAGTATGACAACCTATAGGAAAAACTTCGGCCGGATTAAGGAAATCATTGAGATACCCAATCTCATCGAGATCCAGAAAAATTCATATGCGCGGTTTCTGCAGGAGGACATTGCTCCGGAGAAGCGTGCAAATATTGGTCTTCAATGGGCTTTCAAGAGCGTCTTCCCGGTAGTGGATTTTGGAGGGAAGTGCTCCTTGGAGTTTGTGTCCTATAAGATCGGCAAGGTCCGTTACGATGAAGACGAATGCATGCAGAAGGGGATGACCTATGCGGCGCCTCTGAGGATCGTCGTTCGCCTTGTTGTTTTCGATACGGAGCACTTGTCGGACCAGAAGATCATTCGGGACATCAAGGAGCAAGAGATCTATTTTGGCGAAATCCCACTTATGACAGACAAGGGAACCTTCATCATCAACGGTACCGAGCGCGTCATAGTGAGCCAGCTTCACCGGTCTCCCGGCATCTTTTTTGATCACGACAAGGGTAAAACCCATTCGAGTGGAAAGCTTCTTTACGCGGCGCGCATTATCCCCATCAGGGGGTCGTGGCTTGATCTGGAATTCGATCCCAAGGATGTAATCTACGCCAGGATCGACCGCCGAAGGAAGTTGCCCGTGACGATCCTCCTGAAGGCCATGGGATACACCTCGGAGGAATTGCTGAAGTATTTCTGCAAGGTGGAGCATGTCTCCCTTGAGGGCGGTTCAATTCGGCTGACGATCAATGATGCGATCATCGGAGAGCGGGCGCCGGGCGATATAGAAGATCCTTCAAATAAGGAGATAATTGTCAAGAAAGGGAGAAAAATTTCCAAGGCCGCTTACAAGCGGATGGAAGATTCGGGAATAAAGGCGATTGAAATCGGCGAAGACATCCTCATCGGCAAGGTGCTTGCGTTGTCCGTCGTCAACCCCGAAACAAAGGAAGTGATTATTCCTCTCAATGATGAACTGACCCGCGAAGGACTGGAGCGCGTACGATCTGCGGGAGTAAAGGAAATCGAGGTCATGCAACTCGATGAGGACGGCTCCGATTCCTATATTAGAAGCACGCTTTCCCTTGATAAAATCGAAAGCAAAGAAGAGGCGATCATAGATATTTATCGCCGTCTTCGACCCAGCAATCCTCCCACGCTGGACACGGCTTACCGGTTCTTCAACAGTCTTTTCTTCAACACCGAGACCTACGATCTTTCCGATGTAGGGCGGGTGAAGATCAACTATAAGCTCCGAGTGAATGTGCCGATTGATGTAACGGTGCTTCGACGGGAAGATATCATCGAGGCAGTTAGATTCCTCATAAATCTCAAAAACGGCGTCAGCGAATACAATATCGACGATATCGATCATCTTGGCAACCGTAGAGTCCGCTCTGTAGGAGAGCTTATCGAGAACCAGTATCGCATAGGCCTTGTACGGATGGAACGAGCCATCAAAGAAAAGATGAGCCTGCTGGATGTCGAGACAATGATGCCTCACGATCTCGTGAATGCAAAGCCTGTAACGGCAGTGGTGAATGAGTTTTACGGGTCGAGCCAGCTCTCTCAGTTCATGGACCAGACAAACCCCCTCTCGGAGGTGACTCATAAGCGGAGGCTCTCGGCCCTGGGGCCCGGAGGTCTCACCCGGGAACGGGCGGGATTCGAGGTTCGCGATGTCCACAATACCCATTATGGCAGGATATGTCCCGTTGAGACGCCGGAAGGTCCGAATATAGGCCTGATCGTATCGTTGAGCTCCTATGCCAGAGTAAACGACTTTGGCTTCATTGAGACTCCTTCTATCGTCGTCAGAGCCGGCAAAGTGACGAACGAGATTAAATATCTCACGGCCATCGAGGAGGAAAACCAGATCATAGCTCAGGCGAACTCTACCATTGGCGATGAAGGACAGCTCGAGGAGCAGCTTGTAACGGCGCGGAAGGGCGGCAATTATATTACCTCTCCGCCCAGCGAAGTGACCCTCATGGACGTATCTCCGAGCCAACTCGTCAGCGCCGCCGCGGGACTCGTCCCTTTTCTTGAGCATGACGATGCGAACCGGGCTCTCATGGGATCGAATATGCAGCGCCAGGCAGTGCCCTTGGTGAAGCCGGAACTGCCCCTCGTCGGAACGGGCATGGAAAACGTGGTGGCGCGCGATTCAGGCGCAGTTGTCATAGCCAAGCGCTCTGGCGTAATTGAAGATGTGGATGCTGCCCGCATAGTCATTAAGTGTGACGATGAAGATGAAGGCGATTTCGGCACGGGCGTTGACATCTATAACCTCACGAAGTACAAGCGGTCGAACCAGGACACCTGCATAAATCATAAACCTATCGTAAGTATCGGCGATCGCGTCAAAAAGGGTGACGTCATAGCAGATGGACCCGCTACGGACAATGGAGATCTTGCCTTGGGCAGAAATGTGCTGGTGGCATTCATGTCCTGGGGAGGTTACAACTACGAGGATTCTATCCTGGTGAGCGAGAGGATACTCAAGGATGACGTCTATACGTCCGTCCATATAGAGGAATTCGAAACGGTTGCCCGGGATACGAAACTCGGAAAAGAAGAGATTACCAGAGATATTCCAAACGTGGGCGAGGAGGCCCTGAAAAGCCTTGACGAATGCGGCATTGTCCGCATCGGCGTCCATGTGAAGGCCGGCGACATTCTCGTCGGCAAGGTTACCCCAAAAGGCGAAACCCAACTCTCTCCTGAAGAAAAGCTGCTACGGGCCATCTTCGGTGAAAAAGCCGGCGATGTGCGCGACACATCGCTCAGGGTGCCCCCAGGCGTGGAGGGTGTTGTCATCGATGCTAAAATCTTCTCTCGCAAGGGCGCTGATAAAGATGGCAGGACGCAGGTCATTGAGGATGAAGAAATCGATCGCCTCATGCAGGACCGCGATGACGAGATCCGGATTGTAAGAGACAGCGTGAAGCGGAAAATATCGCGGCAACTGATCGGAAAGGTTGCGGAGTCGAAGCTCAGCGATACGGAGAAACGGAAGGTTTGGCTGAAAAAAAACGATGTTATTACCGAGGAACTGCTGAAGCAGATACCCTTCCGTCTCTGGTCGGAAATCACCATAGAAGATGCTGAAGCCGAGGCGAAAGTACAGAAGATCCTCGACAATCTCGAGGCAAAAGAAGAGGTCATCGAGGCCTATTTCGAAGAGAAAATGAAGAAAGTCCAGGCGGGAGACGAGTTGCCTCCCGGAGTAGTCAAGCTGGTAAAGGTATACATTGCGATCAACCGCAAACTCTCTGTCGGCGATAAAATGGCTGGGCGTCACGGCAACAAAGGCGTTCTCTCTCGGATTCTTCCCGAAGAGGATATGCCCTTCTTCACGGACGGCACGCCCATAGACATAATCTTGAATCCTCTGGGCGTACCTTCCCGTATGAATGTGGGACAGATCCTTGAAACCCAACTTGGATGGGCGGCCAAAGGTCTCGGCGAGAAGGTGCAGCGTCTTTTGAACGAGAACTACAGCGCCGATGCCATCAAGACTGAACTGAAGAAGATTTACGAATCACCAAAATTTAATAAGTTTATAGACAATCTTGCTGAAGAAGAGGTCAAGCAGTTTGCGAGGCGGCTGAAAATAGGAGTTCCTATGGCAACGCCAGTTTTTGACGGAGCCACGGAGTCGGAGATAAGAGCAATGCTTTCCGATTCCGGTTTGCCTGCCAGCGGAAAGGCGCAACTCTTCGACGGAAGGACCGGTGAGCCCTTCGATCAGGCAATTACCATCGGCATGATCTACATGATGAAACTCCACCATTTAGTGGACAACAAAATCCATGCCCGGTCAATAGGCCCCTACTCTCTTGTTACCCAGCAGCCGCTGGGAGGCAAGGCGCAGTTCGGCGGCCAGAGGCTTGGCGAAATGGAAGTGTGGGCGATAGAGGCTTATGGAGCGGCTTATTCGCTTCAGGAGTGCCTCACGGTCAAGTCTGACGACGTTGCCGGCCGGACTCGCATGTACGAGGCGATTGTTAAAGGCGACCATAACCTGGAACCTGGGCTGCCTGAATCCTTCAATGTTCTGGTGAAAGAGATGCAGGGTCTTGCGATCGACGTGGAGTTGATCGAGGAGACATAATCCTGGGGTATCCCGTGATGAATATTCAACCGTAAGGGAGTCAACATAAGTGGAAGATATATTTGGGTTCTTCGAAAAACCGAAAGATCCAGTCAGGTTCAACGCCATTAAAATATCCCTGGCTTCGCCGGAAAAAATACTGTCCTGGTCGCATGGTGAAGTTAAGAAGCCTGAGACGATCAATTATCGAACCTTTAAGCCGGAGAGGGATGGCCTCTTTTGCGCGAAAATATTTGGTCCCGTGAAGGATTATGAATGCCTTTGCGGCCGCTACAAGCGGATGAAGCATCGGGGCATGGTCTGCGAGAAATGCGGCGTCGAGGTGATCCAGTCCAAGGTGCGCCGCGATCGTATGGGACACATCGTGCTCGCTTCGCCCGTTGCCCATATCTGGTTCCTTAAAAGCCTGCCCAGCAGGATCGGCAACGTACTCGATCTTACGTTGAAGGAACTGGAAAGGGTTCTGTATTTCGAGTCCTGGATCGTCCTGGATCCTAAAAATACGACCCTTCGCCGGATGGAGCTTCTCACGGAAGAAAAGTTCATAGAGCTTCGAGAGGAATACGGTCCCGACGGTTTTGAGGCAGGCATCGGAGCAGAGGCGATCAGGAAGCTGCTGGAACAGACGGATTCGGACAAACTTGATGTGGAACTCCGTGCGGAACTCAGCGCCACTGCCTCGGAGACGAAGCGTAAAAAAATCATAAAACGTCTTAAGGTCATCGAGACGATCAAAAAGTCGGGCAACCGTCCCGAATGGATGATTCTCAAGGTTCTCCCGGTGATACCGCCGGATCTCCGTCCGCTCGTTCCCCTTGACGGCGGACGGTTCGCCACCTCCGACCTCAATGATCTGTACCGCCGAGTGATCAACCGGAACAACAGGCTGAAACGGCTCCTGGAACTGAACGCTCCGGAAATCATCATTCGTAACGAGAAGAGAATGCTCCAGGAGGCTGTTGACGTGCTTTTTGACAACGGTCGCCGGGGGCGAGCTGTAACAGGCACAAACAAACGTCCCCTTCGGTCTCTCTCGGACATGCTGAAGGGCAAGCAGGGCCGGTTCCGTCAGAACCTCCTGGGCAAGCGTGTGGACTACTCGGGTCGCTCGGTCATCACTGTCGGGCCCGATCTCCGGCTGCATCAGTGCGGTCTTCCCAAGAAGATGGCCCTCGAGCTCTTTAAGCCGTTCATTTACAACCGTCTTGCACAGAAGGGTTTTGTAACCACCGTCAAGAGTGCGAAGAAAATGGTGGAACGGGAAGAGCCAGAAGTGTGGGATGCCTTGGACGAGGTTGTCCGGGAATATCCCATTCTACTGAACCGTGCGCCCACTCTTCACAGGCTGGGCATTCAGGCCTTCGAACCGATACTCATTGAGGGCAAAGCGATTCAGCTTCATCCGCTGGTCTGCATGGCCTTTAACGCCGACTTTGACGGCGATCAAATGGCAGTTCATGTGCCCCTCTCCGTCGAGGCTCAGGTGGAGGCCAGGTGCCTCATGATGTCGACAAATAACATCCTGTCTCCAGCTCATGGGAAGCCCATCATCATACCGAACCAGGACATAGTTCTCGGCATCTATTACGTGACGAGAGCGAAGGAGTTCGGACAGGGCGAGGGGATGGCCTTTGCAAGCCCCGAGGAAGTGCGGCGGGCCTATGACGGAGGCGCCGTTGAACTCCACAGCAAGATCAAAGTTCGAATGAATGGAGATTTTGTGGATACTACCGTCGGGCGCATTGTGCTGTATGAAATTGTGCCCAATGAGATCCCCTTCGCCGCTGTAAATAAAGTAATGAACAAAAAGGAACTGGCAACACTGATCGACTATACATACAGAACCTGCGGGGCGAAAACGACCGTGATACTCGCGGATCGTTTGAAGGACCTGGGATTCAAGTTCGCTACACAGTCCGGCCTTTCTTTCGCTCTTGATAACATGGCGATTCCCAAGTCGAAAGAAGGCATAGTCGATGAGGCAAAGAACGATGTTCTGGAAATCCAGCGGCAGTATATGGACGGTCTCATCACGGACGGCGAACGCTACAACAAGGTCATTGACATCTGGGCTCACGCTACGGAGAAAGTGGCCGACGATATGCTCAGAGATATCAGCACTGAAGATGTTGTAGGCGCCTCTGGTGAAACGAAAAAAACACCGAGCTTCAATCCTATTTACATGATGGCTGACTCGGGAGCTCGCGGCAGCGCCGCGCAGATTCGTCAGCTGGCCGGCATGCGCGGTCTCATGGCTAAACCCTCGGGCGAGATCATTGAGACGCCGATTACAGCCAACTTTCGTGAGGGACTGACGGTTCTTCAATACTTCATTTCTACTCACGGCGCCCGGAAAGGCCTCGCCGATACGGCCCTTAAGACGGCCAATTCTGGATATCTGACGAGACGGCTCGTGGATGTTGCGCAGGATTGCATTATTCTAGAATATGATTGCGGAACCCTTGACGGCATCTTCGTTTCGGCCCTTACGGAGGGCGGTGAAATCATAGAGACGGCCGGCGACCGCGTCCTTGGTCGAGTGGCTCTCGAGGATATAAGCGATCCTTTCACAAACGAGGTTATCGTCCGGTCAGGCCAGGAAATCGATGAGGCTTTGGCCGATAAAATCGATCGCGCCGGTCTCGAACGGGTTCTTATTCGGTCGGTTCTAACTTGCAAGGCTGCCCCTGGAGTCTGCGCAAAATGCTATGGAAGAGATCTTGCTCACGGTCATCTTGTCAACATTGGCGAAGCTGTCGGAATAGTTGCAGCCCAGTCGATCGGCGAGCCCGGCACTCAGCTGACAATGAGAACGTTCCATATCGGCGGTACGGCTAAATTCGAGGAACGTTCCACTCTTGAATCCCGCCATGAAGGAATCATGCGGTTTGTCAATCTGCACACGGCTGTGAACCGAAACAATGAGTCGATTGTCATGAGCCGGAATGGAGAGCTTCATATCATCGATAACGCGGGGCGGAGCCGCGGCAAATATCCCGTTCCGTACGGCGCGTACCTTCGAGCAAACGAAGGAGAAACTGTAACCCGGGGAACACTCCTGGCCGAGTGGGATCCCTTCTCCATCCCTATTCTTAGCGAAGTTGGGGGCATCATTAAATACGGCGACATCATCGAGGGTAAAACAATGCAAGAGCAGCTCGATGAAGTAACGGGCCTCTCTCGCAAGGTCATAGTGGAATACAGAAACCTGGATCTTCGTCCCCGGGTTTCAATTAAGAACCCGGAAGGAAAAACTGCAAGGATCCCAGGGACTCAGGCGATGGCGCGCCATCTTCTGCCCGTAGGTGCAAACATCCTCGTTGCGGAAGGAAGAGAGATCAAGGCAGGCGACGTTATTGCCAAGATTCCCCGGGAGACGACGAAGACAAAGGACATAACGGGAGGACTTCCTCGAGTCGCGGAACTTTTCGAAGCCCGAAAGCCGAAGGAGTACGCGATGATCGCCGAGATAGACGGCGTGGTTTCCTTCTCCGATGACATTAAAGGAAAAAGACAAATCATTGTGACGCCTGAGGTTGGAGAGCCCAAGGAATATCTTGTTCCCAAGGGAAAGCACGTGAATGTCCAGGAGGGAGACCGTATCATCGCCGGCGAGCCGCTTATGGGTGGCGCGAGCAATCCACATGACATTCTTACAATCAAAGGAGTTAAAGAACTGGCCCGGTATCTCGTTGACGAGGTTCAGGAGGTCTACCGGTTGCAGGGTGTAAAGATCAACGATAAGCACATCGAGATCATCGTTCGGCAAATGCTCAGGAAAATCCGAATCGCCGATCCAGGCGATACGGATTTCCTGTCGGACGAACAGGTTGATCGAGTCCTCTTCGATGAGGAGAATGAAAAGGTTCTTGCCAGAGACGGCAAGCCTGCTATCGGCGAGCCGGTCCTGTTAGGCATTACGAAAGCATCTCTTACGACGGAAAGCTTCATAGCTGCCGCATCCTTTCAAGAGACGACACGCGTTCTCACTGAGGCAGCATTGGCCGGTAAAATCGACCGGCTCCAAGGGCTCAAGGAGAATGTTATCATGGGGCGGCTTATCCCTGCAGGAACGGGACTTCCGCTATACAGAACGCTGGGAATCAATGTAAGGACGGCGCCGGAGTCGATTATCGACGATGGTCCGGAGATTCTCATCGAATCCGCTGAAAATGGTGAGAAAGTACTTGACAGTGAAGCCGCGAATTGATACAAAGCCTTTCTTTTTGTAGCGGATTGCGCTGTCGAAGGCAAGGTATAGATTGTTAGGTTTGGAGGACGAATGCCGACTATTAACCAACTGGTTCGCAAGGGTAGACAGAAGGTTCGGAAAAAGGAAAAGGCGCCGGCCCTTGCCGGATGTCCCCAACGCCGCGGCGTCTGCATCCGCGTCTATACAACGACACCGAAGAAGCCAAACTCGGCCTTACGTAAAGTGGCCCGCGTTCGTCTTACGAGCGGCTATGAGGTCACGTCCTATATACCAGGAGTAGGGCACAATCTTCAGGAGCACTCCGTTGTACTTGTAAGGGGGGGGCGCGTTAAGGACCTTCCGGGCGTCCGCTACCACATCGTTCGAGGAACGCTCGACGCTCATGGTGTTCAGGACCGGAAGCAGTCAAGATCGAAATACGGCGCAAAGAGGCCGAAGTAAGCAAGGTTAGGGACTATGCCACGAAGAAGAGTGATACAGAAAAGGACGATATTGCCGGATCCGAAATACAATAATGTTCTCGTCCAGAAATTTATCAACTGTCTCTTGAAGCGGGGGAAGAAGAGCGTTGCCGAGTCGATCATGTACAGCGCCTTCGATGCCATCGAGTCCAAGACAAAAGAAATGCCGCTCCCCGTTTTTGAGAAGGCTATGGAGAACGTAAAGCCCGTCGTCGAGGTAAAGTCTCGTCGCGTTGGCGGCGCCACCTATCAGGTACCGACGGAAGTTCCGGCGGGCAGGCGCCTGGCCCTTGCGATCAGGTGGATTATATCAAACGCCCAGAAACGTGCAGGCAAGAGCATGGTGGAAAAGCTTGCTGGGGAGTTTATAGATGCCGCCAACAGCAGAGGGGCGTCCGTAAAGAAAAAAGAAGATACGCATAAGATGGCCGAAGCTAACAAGGCTTTCGCCCATTATCGATTTTAATAGGCGCAATCTATTGGTCAGCTTGTGGTGATCGATGGTGCGTCGCGGCACGATCTGTTCCTTTACATAGGGTCCGCAATATCGGCATTATGGACCATTTAGATGCCGGAACGACGACGGGGCGGATACTCTACTGTACGAAGGTTTCCAGCAAGAGGGTTGAAGTCCGAGACGGTTCCACCGTCGAGGACTGGATGGAGCAGGAACAGAAAAGCGGCAGAACGAGTGCGACGGCCGCCATTGTTTGTTCCTGGGCGGACCGTCTCGTCAATCTGATTGATGCGACCGGTCATAGTGAAGTTTCCATAGAGACGGCCTGAGCGCTCAGGGTTCGTAACGGAAATTGAAAAGCAGGTCCGCGGACGACGGGTGTCTCGCAGATGTCGTCAAAGGGGGAAACTTTCATTAACGGTATCGCAGATTTTCTGCCGGCGACGGTCGCAGCAGTCTCGACAGGATAGTGTGGAAGCTCTGCTAGTCGCAGGCGCTGTGACGGCAGGCGTCAGATTCGATGTGAGCCCCTGGATTTCAGGAAGCCGTCGACGCCATCGCTGTTGGACCGAAGTCGAGGAAGAAAAGGAAATGCTTTTTTACGTGACAGCGCCCTCTTTAAAACTTGGCCCGAAAGATTGTTGAGAGGAGACGCTTCGGACGAGCAGCGTGCAAGAAATTATAGCGAGAGCGATTATCCATTTTAACCGAAGGAGGTAATTGATATGGCCAAGAAAAAATTTGAGAGAACTAAACCGCATGTTAATATAGGCACCATCGGTCACGTTGATCACGGAAAGACAACGCTTACGGCGGCGATTACCAAGCACCTTGCAAAGAAGGGTCTTGCCGAATACAAGGCATTCGATCAGATCGACAATGCCCCCGAGGAGAAGGAACGGGGTGTTACTATTAATATAGCTCACGTAGAGTATCAAACGGTGAAGCGTCATTACGCTCACGTTGATTGTCCGGGTCACGCCGACTACATCAAGAATATGATCTCCGGCGCCGCCCATATGGATGGGGCAGTGCTTGTCGTTGCCGCATCAGACGGTCCTATGCCTCAGACGCGGGAGCACATCCTGCTCGCCCGTCAGGTGCAGGTTCCTTCCGTTGTCGTTTTCATGAACAAGGTCGATCTGGTTGATGATCCAGAGCTTCTCGATCTCGTTGAACTGGAACTCAGGGAACTTCTCTCAAGCTACAACTTTCCGGGCGACGACACTCCGATCATCAGGGGCTCCGCACTGAAGGCCCTCGAAACCGACGACGTTAACTCTCCGGATGCCAAGTGTGTCTTCGAGCTCATGGATGCTGTTGACGCTTTTATTCCCGAGCCGGTACGCGATCTTGACAAGCCCTTTTTGATGCCCATCGGTGATGTATTCACGATCTCGGGTCGTGGCACCGTTGTTACGGGCAGGGTGGACCGCGGCATTGTCAGAACGGGAGATGAGGTTGAAATCATTGGAATCCGTCCTACCTTTAAAACGGTTTGCACCGGGGTTGAAATGTTTCGGAAAACCCTCGACGAAGGCCGCGCCGGCGACGACGTGGGCGTGCTCCTCAGGGGCACAAAGCGCGAGGAAGTGGAACGTGGCCAGGTTGTTGCTAAACCGGGCTCCATTACGCCCCACACCAAATTCAAAGCCCAAGTCTATGTTCTGACGAAGGAAGAAGGGGGCCGCCACACGCCATTTTTTAACGGTTACCGTCCCCAGTTCTACTTCAGGACCACCGATGTGACGGGTTCGATTCAATTGCCCGAGGGAGTCGAAATGATAATGCCCGGCGACAACGTGGAAATGACGGCCGAGCTTATTACTCCTATCGCTATGGAAGAGCAGCTCCGGTTTGCGATTCGCGAGGGCGGCAGGACCGTCGGCGCCGGCGTCATCAGCTCCATTATTGAATAACGAAGGCACTATGCGGATTTGAGGAACCATGGATAGTCAGAAAATAAGGATTCGTCTCAAGGCGTACGATTACAAACTGCTGGACCGTTCTGCGGCGGATATTGTGGAAACGGCTCGGCGGACCGGAGCGCGGGTTGGGGGTCCCATCCCGTTGCCTACGAAAATCAGCAAAGTGTGCGTTAACAGGTCGCCTCATGTGGATAAGAAGTCCAGAGAGCAGTTTGAGATCAGAACGCATAAGAGGCTCATCGACATCATCGAGCCGACCCAGGCAACCGTTGATACGCTGATGAAGCTGGATCTGTCAGCGGGCGTGGATGTCGAGATAAAACTGTAACAACCGATACAAGAGGAGATGGATCAATCCTTTTTCTGGCCATCCCCTCCTTTTCGTCGATGCCGACTATATGGGAAGTAGTGTGTGATGAAACGAGGACTGATAGGAAAAAAACTGGGGATGACGCAGTTGTTTTGGGATGATGGATCTGTCATGCCGGTAACAGTGATCGAGATGGGTCCCTGCGTCGTTGTACAGAAGAAGACCGAGGAAACCGACGGATACAATGCGATCCAGATCGGATTCGGACGGGTCGATGAAAAAAGGGTCACTAAACCGATCGCAGGGCACTGCGCGAAGTCAGGCAAGGGGTGTTTCCGATTTTTCAAGGAGATCCGCATCGAATCGCCCGATGATTACGAGGTGGGGCAGCAGATGGGGACCGATATTTTCACGATAGGTGATTATGTTGATGTCATCGGAACGACCAAGGGTCGCGGATTTACGGGCGCCGTAAAGCGCCACGGATTTCGGGGCGGACGCGCGAGCCATGGTTCGATGTTTCACAGGGCGCCGGGATCTATAGGTGCGAGCGCCTTTCCGTCCCGCGTATTCAAGGGGAAGAAGCTTCCCGGCCATATGGGAGCTGTCCGGCAGACTGTGCAGAATCTCATGGTCGTGGGTATGCGCCCGGAACGGAACCTCCTTTTTGTAAGCGGACCGGTTCCCGGAAGCGTCAATGGAATGGTTCTCGTTCAGGATGCAAAAAAACTGCAAGGATAATGTGTGTATCATGCCGCATGTAGATGTATACGACATTGAGAAGAATAAGGTCGGAGATCTTGAACTGAGCGATGCTGTCTTTGCCGCTGCCGTCAACAGGGATATAATGTATGAAGTAGTGAAAATGCAGATGGCGAACAGGCGCCAGGGCACATCCTCGACGAAGACGAGGGGCGAAATATCCGGCGGAGGCCGGAAGCCCTGGAGGCAGAAGGGGACGGGTCGCGCCCGTTCCGGCACGACGCGATCGCCTGTGTGGCGAGGAGGGGGAATAGTCTTCGGGCCTAAGCCTCGGGATTATTCATATCAGGTTCCGAAAAAGGTTCGAAAGGCGGCTCTTCGATCGGCTCTCTCCATGAAAATCGTGGAACAGAAGTTGCTCGTTCTGCGTGAATTTCCCATGGAAGAAATAAAGACGAAGATCTTTAAGCAGGTTCTTGACCGGTTCGGTTTGAAGAAGACGCTTGTCGTTATAGATGGCAAGAACGAGATCCTTGAGCGTTCGTCGAAAAACCTGCCCGATGTGAAGATGATGCGTGCCGAGGGCCTCAATGTTTATGATCTCATGAAATACGATCACCTCCTTCTTTTGGAACCCTCGGTGAAAATGATAGAGGGGGCGTTGTCGTCATAATGGAACTATACAGTATCATCAAGAAGCCTCTGGTAACGGAGAAGAGCACCCGCGATCGGGAAGACGCAAACACGTACGCCTTTGAAGTGGACAGGCGGGCAACGAAGATCGAAATCAGAAGCGCTGTCGAGAAGATCTTCAAGGTCAAGGTCCTGGACGTGCGTACCATGAACATGATGGGGAAAAAGAAGCGCCTGGGACGGACGATGGGCAGACGAAACGACTGGAAAAAGGCTGTCGTCACCGTGGCGCCCGGCGGCTCCATCGAGATATTCCAAGGAGTATAAGGTCCATGGCTGTAAAGACCTATAAGCCGACATCACCAAGTCGACGGTTCATCACCGGATCTTCATTTGAGGAGATCACATCAGAGGCGCCCGTTAAGGGCCTTGTGAAGTCCATGAAGAAGACCGGCGGCCGGAACAACTATGGCCGGATAACCAGCCGTCATATTGGCGGCGGTCACAAGAGAAAATATCGCATTGTCGATTTCCGTCGCGACAAGACGGAGATACCGGCTACAGTGGCCACTATTGAGTACGATCCCAACCGATCGGCCAGAATAGCTCTTGTGAACTATGTTGACGGCGAGAGACGATATATACTGGCGCCAACGGGCCTTTCCGTAGGCGACACGGTTATCGCAAGCGACAGCGCCGATATTAAGCCGGGCAATACGCTTCCCTTGAAAAACATACCCTTGGGAACGCAGATTCACAATATTGAGCTCCGGATAGGCAAGGGAGGCCAGATGATCAGGAGCGCCGGAACGGCGGGCCAGCTCATGGCCAAGGAAGGCGAGTACGCTCAAGTCAGGCTTCCCTCCGGCGAGGTGCGCAAGATTCGCATCGAATGCAAGGCTACAATAGGACAAGTTGGCAATATCGAACACGAAAATATTACCTTAGGGAAGGCAGGCCGAACTCGGTGGCTCGGACGTCGACCCAAAGTCCGGGGAGTGGCCATGAATCCCGTTGATCATCCCATGGGAGGCGGTGAGGGCAAGTCCTCGGGCGGCCGACATCCCTGCACTCCCTGGGGGGTTCCTACGAAGGGCTTCAAGACAAGGCGCAACCGATATTCTGACAAATATATCGTGAAGAGAAGAGGTTAGGGCGTGGGACGATCAATCAAAAAGGGTCCATACATCGACGAAAAGCTCATTAATAAGGTACGCAAGGCCGAAGAGGCCGGCAGCAGGACCGTCATTAAGACTTGGTCCCGCCGGTCCACGATCATTCCCGAGTTGATCGGATATACCTTTGCGGTGCATAACGGAAAGAAGTTCATTCCCGTTTTCGTCACGGAGAACATGATAGGACACAAATTTGGTGAATTTGCGCCGACCCGGACGTTTTACAGCCATGCAGGCGACAGGAAGTCGAAGCTGAAGCAACGTTAAGAAGTCGCCGAGCCGGTGATGAAACAAATGAATTGAGGAAGCAACACATCATGGAAGCACGAGCAACAGGCAAATATGTCCGGATATCGCCTCAGAAAGTCCGGCTAGTAATAGACATGATACGCGGCAAGGCCACGGCAGAGGCGAAGCGCATTTTGGACCAGACTCCCAAGAAGGCGTCGGGTCTGATAAAAAAAGTGCTGATGTCGGCTCTGGCTAATGCAACCCAGAATCCGAACATAGACGAGAAGGTTCTCTTCGTCAAAAAGGCATACGCGGATCAGGGTCCCACGCTGAAGCGCTGGAGGGCGAGAGCCCAGGGGCGAGCTGCGGGCATTAAAAAGAGAACCAGCCACATATCAATCGTTCTCGACGAGAAGTGATTGCAGGGAGGTGAAGTTTGGGGCAGAAGGTTAATCCAATCGGTTTTCGGTTAGGGATCAATAAGACCTGGAGTTCGCTCTGGTTTGCCGATAAGAAGAACTTCCGGAAGTATCTTCACGAAGATATCAAGATTCGGGGCTACGTGAAGAAGAAGTTCTACCACGCCGGCATAGCGAAAATAGAAATAGAGCGAGCCGTCGACAAGCTGAAGATCAATATTCATACTGCCCGCCCCGGCATCGTCATCGGCAGAAAGGGCGCCGAGATAGAGAAGGCAAAGCAGGATCTCGAAAAAATGGTAACGGGCGAAGTGATCATCAATATTGTCGAGATACGAAAACCCGAAGTAGATGCGCAGCTCGTTGCAGAGAATGTGGCATTGCAACTGGAGCGACGAGTCGGATTTCGACGCGCCATGAAGAGAAGCGTAACCTCGGCGCTGAAATTCGGCGCAAAAGGTGTGCGCATCGCCTGTGCGGGCCGTCTCGGCGGCGCGGAAATGTCGCGCCGCGAATGGTACCGTGAAGGCCGCGTCCCGTTGCATACTCTGAGAGCCGATATAGACTACGGATATGCCATTGCAAGGACTGCATACGGCGCCATAGGCATAAAGGTTTGGGTTTTCCATGGCGAGGTGTTGCCGGGGAAAAAGGAAGAGCTTCAGACGGCATGACCTGTTCTTCCGAAGAGCGTCAATAGACCGAAGAGAATCATGAGGAATGTGAATCGTGTTAGCGCCAAAGAAAGTTAAGTACAGGAAGCTGCAGAAGGTTCAGGCCCATGGAAATGCAACAAAGGCCTGTACAATAGATTTCGGCGAGTATGGTCTTCAGGCCGCAGAGGCGGGTCGTATCTCTGCCCGTCAAATCGAATCGGCCCGTATTGCCATCACCCGGCATGTCAAGCGTGGCGCCAAGGTTTGGATCAGGATCTTCCCCCACAGCTCCATCACAAAGAAACCGGCTGAGACAAGAATGGGCAAGGGTAAAGGAACGCCGGAGGAGTGGGTCGCCATTGTGAAAAGAGGCACGGTTCTCTACGAAATCGAGGGCGTTGCCGAAGATGTGGCCCGTGAAGCCATGCGTCTAGCCGCATACAAATTACCCGTAGCGACAGAATTTCTAGCTAGGGAGATATTTAATGAAGATTCGAGAAGTTAGAGATCTCAATCTCGACGAGCTCGTAGAAAAGGAAAAGAAGCTGGTCGAGGAGTATTTCAAGCTCCAGTTCCGACATGCCACAGGTCAGCTCGATTCGCCGGCATCCTTGCGGAACCTGAGACGGGATGTGGCCCGCATGAAGACGGTGTTGAGGCATAAAGGAGGGCTGAAGTAGGAAATGGATAGCCACGGTATTCGAAGAACAATGCAGGGCGTCGTTGTCAGCAACAGTATGAATAAGACAGTCGTTGTAATGACGGAACGACTTGTTAAGCATCCGAAGTTCCAGAAATTCATTCGGCGTCGCAAGAAGTATCATGCCCACGACGAAAACAACACCTGCGGCGTGGGCGACAGGGTGCTCATCGCGGAGTCGCGGCCGCTGAGTCGCATGAAGCGATGGCGGGTAAGAACGATCGTCGAAAAGGCAAAGTAGCGGACTGCCCTGGTAGTTTTGCTCTCATGGAGTTATTCCTATGATTCAGATGCAGACAATATTGAACGTGGCCGATAATTCTGGCGCCAAAAAAGTGTTCTGTATAAAGGTTCTTGGCGGATCGAAGAGACGGTACGCCAGCGTGGGGGACATAATAGTCGTTTCCGTAAAGGAAGCTATTCCGAACTCCAAGGTCAAAAAAGGCGACGTGCACAAGGCGGTTGTCGTAAGGACTGTAAAAGAAATAGGACGCGAAGACGGTTCGTATCTCCGTTTTGACGAGAATTCGGCAGTGCTCATCAATAACGCCCTTGATCCCATCGGAACCAGAATATTTGGACCGGTTGCACGGGAGTTGCGCGCAAAGCAGTTTATGAAAATTGTTTCCCTTGCGCCCGAGGTAATTTAATTAACGACAAAATTGAACGGGAATATAGACCAATGCGCATCAAAAAGGGTGATCAAGTCAAGGTTATCGCCGGCAAGGAAAAGGGAAAGACCGGAAAGGTCCTTTCTATCCTGACGAAGACGAACAGGGTCGTCGTTGAGAAGGTGAACCTGGTGAAGAAGCACAAGCGACCCGATAAAACCGGGAAGGGCGGAATCATGGAGAAAGAAGGTTCTATTCATCTTTCAAATGTAGTGCCCCTCTGCTCCAAGTGCGACACCGGCATCAGGGTCGGCTACAAGCGACTGGAGGACGGTAAGCAATCACGGATATGCAGCAAGTGCAAAGAGACGATTGACCAATAAGCCGGAGTTACGTCAATGGAGCGTTTACGAGATTTATATCTAAAGGAAGTCATTCCTGCTTTGACTAAGCAGTTCAATTACAGGAACGTGATGGAAGTGCCAAAACTGGAGAAGATTGTCGTCAACATGGGACTTGGCAAGGCTATCCAAAACATTAAGATTCTTGACAGCGCCGTGGAAGATTTGTCAAAGATCGTCGGACAGCGGCCTGTCATTAAGAAGGCCAGGAAGTCCATCGCCACGTTCAAGCTGCGTGAAGGCATGTCCATAGGCTGTGCCGTTACACTCAGAAAACAGAGAATGTACGAGTTCTTCGATCGTCTTGTCAATGTGGCTATTCCGCGGATCAGGGACTTTAGGGGGATTTCGCAAAAATCCTTTGACGGCATGGGCAACTTTTCCATGGGCATTAAGGAACAATATATTTTCCCCGAAATCGACTACGATAAAGTCGAGCACGTTCTCGGCATGAACATCGCCATCGTCACTACGGCGAAGACGGATGACGAGGCGCGGGAGCTTCTACGGCTGATGGGTGTTCCGTTCAGAAATTAGGGAGGATCGGTGTGGCAAAAAAATCATTGATCATAAAGGCGAAACGAACAGCGAAATTCTCGGTTCGGCAGTACAATAGATGCCCGATCTGCGGGAGACCGCGCGCCTATTACAGGATATACGATATGTGCCGGATATGTCTCCGGGCAAGGGCGTTGAACGGTGAAATCCCGGGCATGATCAAGTCGAGCTGGTAAGAAGGAGAGACAGCATGGGAGTGAATGATCCTATTGCCGATATGCTGACGCGCATCAGGAACGCAAATCGGAACAAGGACAAAGAGGTTGATGTTCTGTTGTCCAAGATCAACAAGGAGATCTGCCGGGTTCTGAAGGAATCAGGGTATATCAAGGGTTATGAAGTCAAGCGGGACAGCCAGAAAAAGCATCATATACTTCGAATCTACTTGAAGTACACTGAGACAAGAGAGCGAGTTGTGTGCGATGTGCAGAGGGTAAGCAAGCTGGGCAGGCGAATATATGGGGGCAGCTCCAGTATTCCCAAGGTGCTTAACGGTTTCGGTGTAGCTATTCTGTCAACGTCCAAGGGAATAATGACGGATAAACAGGCTATGGCTCTAAAAGTGGGCGGCGAAATCCTCTGCAACGTTTGGTAATATTAAGTTGTTACGACCGGGAGTGTGAGGAATGTCGAGGATTGGCAAGAAAACGATAATGATTCCTGACGGGGTCACCGTTACCGTGGTTGACGGCAAAGTAGATGCTAAGGGACCAAGGGGCATCCTGTCGGTGAATGTTCCGACCGTGCTGGGCATCGAAGTGGATGCCAAGAACGTCACGGTGAAGTCCTTAGCCGACGATCAAGATGCCAGATCGCTGCACGGCCTTACCCGCACGCTGCTAGCGAACGCGATAACTGGCGTAAGCGCCGGTTTTCAAAAGGGACTGGAAGTGGTAGGAGTAGGCTATCGCGGTGAAGTTGATGGATCCATGCTCAGGCTTTACCTGGGTTATTCGCGTCCCGTGGAATACAAGGTTCCTGAAGGAATCGCCCTGAAGGTGGAGAAACAGGTCAATATCGTAGTTTCCGGCATCGACAAGGAACTGGTGGGAAAGACGGCAGCGGAGATCAGGTCCCTCAAAAGACCGGAACCGTACAAGGGCAAAGGCATCAGGTATGCCGGTGAGCTGGTGCGTCGGAAAGTTGGAAAGTCAGCGGGAGCCTAATATTATAGAGGAGTTATAACGCTGTGGCATCGGTTAAGAAATTGAAGAAGGTGAGAATGCGGCGAGTGAATCGAGTTCGCAGCCGCATACAGGGTACCGTGGAACGGCCCCGGCTCTCGGTTTTCAGGACGTCCCGATACATTTACGTGCAGGCCATCGATGATAGCAAAGGACAAACCTTGGCCGAGGCATCCTCATTGAGCAGCGAGTTTAAGGGCGCCCTGGGAGGATTGAACAAGGTCGATGCAGCTAAGAAGGTGGGCGCACTCATGGGAAAGCGGTTGATCGAGCGTAATATAACCGCAGCCGTGTTCGACAGGGGACGGTTTTTGTATCATGGCAGGGTGAAAGCCCTTGCGGAAGCGGTGCGGGAAGCCGGAATCAAAATGTAGATCATAACAGGCACGCGATGGAACAGGAGTTATGGAAGATAAGGAATTGCTCGACAAGGTAATCAAAATCAAGAGAACGGCGAAAGTCGTCAAAGGCGGCCGGCGATTCAGATTCAGCGCCCTCGTAACTGTCGGAGACGGACAGGGTTCCGTCGGCATCGGTCTGGGCAAGGCCCAGGAGGTTCCCGAGGCAATCCGTAAGGGCACGGAGCAGGCCAAGAAGAACATGGTGAAAATTGAGCTCCAGAGCGGTACGGTGCCTCACGAAGTAATCGGCCATTTCGGCGCCGGGAAGGTTCTTCTAAAGCCGGCAGTCCCGGGAACGGGACTTATCGCAGGCGGCGCTGTTCGGGCGATACTCGAGGTGGTTGGGGTGAGCAATATTCTTACCAAGTGTCTTGGTTCCCATAATCCCCACAACCTGGTGAAGGCGACCATGGAAGGGTTGCAGCGTCTGAAAAATCCAGACACGATAGCGATCGTCAGGGGCAAAACCCTACAGGAACTTTAGATAGAGGCGAGGATAGAATCGTGGAGAAACAGCTCAAGATTACTCTGGTCAAGAGCCCTATCGGCATGCCGCAGAATCAGCGTGAAGTCCTTCGCGGCCTGGGACTTAGAAAAATGAATGGAAGCGTCATTCTCAAGGATGCTCGAGAGATCCGCGGTATGGCTACAAAGGTGGCTCATTTGGTTTCCGTTGAAGAACTTTAAGGGTGTGACACAATGAAGTTGAGCGAACTGAAGCCGCCCAAGGGCGCGGTGCATAAAAGAAAAAGAGTTGGGCGAGGCGACGGCTCCGGCCATGGCGGGACGTCCGGCAAGGGAGCTAAGGGTCAAAATGCCCGTTCGGGGGGCGGTGTGTCTCCCTCTTTCGAAGGCGGTCAAATGCCCCTGACGAGGCGGCTTCCCAAGCGAGGGTTCCACAACAACTTCAGCAAGGATGTCGTAACCGTAAACGTCGGCGATCTTAATCGGTTCCCTCAAGGTTCCGTGGTTGACATGGCCGCCCTGATGAGCAACGGCCTTATCAAAAAGCGGGGCGATATTCTCAAAATACTCGGAAACGGCACTATCGATTACCCCCTAACCCTGAAGGTTCATGCCCTTAGCAAAAGTGCGCGTGAGAAAATAGAGGCTTCAGGCGGAACAATTGAGGTGATCTGAAGGTGATAAGCGGTCTTCGTAATATCGGAAAAATACCGGAGCTGCAGAAGCGAATTCTTTTAACGTTCCTGTTGCTGGCAGTTTACCGGGTGGGCGCGCACGTACCGACGCCGGGCATCGATACACAGGCGCTGGCAGCCTTTTTCGAACAGGCTCGGGGATCGCTTCTCGGTCTTTTCGATATGTTCGCCGGGGGCGCCTTAAGAAATTTGTCAGTCTTCGCTCTCGGCATCATGCCCTACATAAGCGCGTCGATTATCCTGCAGCTCCTCACAATCGTCATTCCTCACCTCGAACGATTGTCGAAGGAAGGAGATGCGGGGCGGCGGAAGATAACCCAGTACACGCGCTATGGCACCGTCGTGCTGAGCATCATTCAGGGGTTCGGCATTGCCGTCGGTCTGGAGAACATGGCAGGACCATCGGGCCTTTCAGTTGTAATCAGTCCCGGATGGGCGTTCCGTCTCATGACGGTTATTACGCTGACAGCGGGAACAGCCTTCATCATGTGGCTGGGAGAACAGATAACTGAGCGAGGCATCGGAAACGGCATATCTCTTATAATTTTTGCCGGAATCGTTGCTCGAGGTCCCGAGGGAATCGTCAATACCATGAGGCTTGTTTCCACCGGGGAAATGAGCATATTCTTTGCCGTATTCCTGATTGTTTTCATGGTAGCCGTCGTGGGTTTTATTGTATATGTGGAAAGCGGCCAGCGGCGCATTCCAGTTCAATATGCAAAACGTGTCGTAGGCCGTAAAATGTATGGAGGGCAGACGACGCATTTGCCACTTAAACTGAATACTTCGGGAGTCATTCCTCCGATTTTTGCATCGTCGATTATTATGTTCCCGGCGACCATCGCAAACTTTGTTCCTCATCCTTGGATGAAGGCCGTTTCCGGTTTTCTACAGCCGGGTCAGGCGGCCTATGAACTGCTGTTTGTGGTTTTTATCATTTTTTTCTGTTATTTCTACACGGCTGTAGTCTTTAATCCCGTCGACGTAGCTGATAACATGAAAAAATACGGCGGCTATGTGCCGGGAATCCGGCCGGGAAAGAGAACGGCGGAATATATTGACAGGATCTTGTCGCGCCTGACCTTCAGCGGCGCCCTCTATGTGTCTGCCGTTTGCGTCCTGCCGAGCATTCTCATAAGCAGGTTCAACGTGCCATTCTATTTCGGAGGCACGGCTCTCTTGATTGTCGTTGGCGTGGCGCTCGATACAGCGGGACAGATCGAGACGCACCTTCTGACGCGGCAGTACGAGGGGTTTATGAAAAAGGGCCGTGTAGGGAAAAGACGGTAAGGTGAAGATGCTGCCGCCGGAAGGCCGTCAATGGTAATACTGAAGTCCGAGGAGGAGATTGAGCAGATTCGGCAGAGCAACATGATTGTTGCGGAAATTCTTGCCGGACTTGCGGAGTTGGTCAAGCCGGGCGTCAGAACCATTGATCTTGACGCGTATGCGGAGGAAGGCGCCCGTCGAAAAGGCGCAGTCCCGGCCTTCAAGGGCTACAGAGGCTACCCCTTTTCTTTATGCACCTCGATGAACGAGGAAGTTGTGCACGGAATGCCCTCGGATCGGGAACTTAAAGAGGGGGATATTATAAGTCTTGACTTCGGGATCTTTTATAAAGGTTTCTACGGCGATGCGGCCCTTACGGCAGCCGTGGGACAGATATCGGCTAATGCCGCAAGGCTCATTGCAGTGACGAGGGAGTCTCTTGCCGCGGCTATTAAGAACGTGCGGCCGGGCAACAGAATCGGCGATGTGTCATCAGCCGTTCAGCGATGCGTAGAAACGGCCGGATATTCTGTCGTGAGAGACTTCGTCGGTCACGGCATAGGCAGAGAGCTCCACGAGGAACCGCCAGTTCCAAATTACGGGCGGAAAGGACGGGGCATCGAACTGAAGGAAGGGATGGTTCTTGCGATCGAGCCGATGGTAAATGAGGGATCTTACGAGGTGAAGGTAAAAGAGGATGAATGGACAGTGGTGACACGGGATGGCAAGCTCTCCGCTCATTTTGAGCACACCGTTGCCGTAACGAGCAGGGGTGCAATAGTTTTGAGCGCCGTGGATGGCAACTGAAATGCCCGCAAGAGAGCGAGAGGAACAGTAACAGTATATGGCTAAAGAGGACTCAATTGTTGTTGAAGGAAAAGTACTTGAACCCCTCCCTAACGCCATGTTTCGCGTTGAGTTAGATAATGGGCACCGCGTCCTTGCGCATATATCGGGAAAGATGAGGATGCACTATATTAAGATCCTGCCCGGAGACCGGGTGACGGTGGAACTTTCCCCCTATGATCTGACGCGTGGCAGAATCGTCTATCGCGCCAAATAACAGGTGACGAAACGGAGTCAAAACAGTGAAAGTGCGTTCATCAGTAAAAAAGATGTGCGAGAAGTGTAAAATCATCAGGCGGTGCGGTGTAGTCAGGGTGATCTGCGAGAACCCGAAGCACAAGCAGCGGCAAGGTTGATCAACAGGAGGTTTACCACGTGGCTCGAATAGCTGGCGTTGATTTGCCAAAGAACAAGCGTTTAGAAATAGCCCTAACCTATATCTATGGGATAGGGCGCACTACGGCCCTGGAGATATTGAGGAACGCAGGGGTCAATCCGGGGAAGAAGACGGAAGATCTCCTGGACGATGAAGTCTCCGCGGTCCGGCGGGAAATAGATAAGAGTCATAAGGTCGAAGGCGACCTCCGCAGAGAAATTGCGATGTCGATAAAAAGACTCATGGACATCGGCGCATATCGAGGACTCAGGCATCGCAGGGGTCTTCCGGCACGGGGTCAGCGAACAAAGACGAACGCCCGTACGAGAAAAGGACCACGACGCGCCATAGGCGGACGCAAGAAGTAAGGAGGAAACATGGCCCGGCCCACTCAGAGAACGGCTAAGAGAAAAGAAAAGAAAAATATTACCGAGGGTATCGCTCATATACAATCGACCTTTAACAATACGGTCGTGACGATTACCGACCTTTCCGGGAATGTTATTTCGTGGTCATCGGCGGGTGTGAATAATTTCAAAGGGTCACGAAAGAGCACTCCTTTCGCCGCCCAAATGACGGCTGCCGATGCAGTGAAGAAAGCAAGGGTTTTTGGTCTCAGGACAGTAAAGGTATACCTTACAGGTCCCGGCGCCGGAAGAGAAGCGGCCTTGAGAGCCATTCAAGCCGCCGGAGTGACAGTTACAATGATAAAGGATGTGACCCCAATCCCTCATAATGGCTGTCGGCCGCCGAAACGCCGCCGCGTCTGAGGAGAATCTTACATTCAATGACTCTGGTTAACAGGGAGGACTGCTTTGGCACGTTATAATGAATCATTATGCCGGCTCTGTAGAGGCGAGGGTTCCAAGCTCTTTTTGAAGGGGGATCGTTGCTATACAGAGAAATGCGCCTTTGAGCGCAGGAACTATGCACCGGGTGAGCATGGCCAACTTCGGAGAAAAAAATCTGACTATGGAATCCAGCTCCGGGAGAAGCAGAGATTGAAAAGGATCTTTGGTCTGGTGGAAAACACCTTCCGGAGATACTTCGAGGAAGCCGAACGCCGAAAAGGCGTGACGGGCACCCACCTCCTTCTCCTTCTGGAGCAGCGGCTTGACAATATGGTATATCGCCTGGGTTTTGCGAATTCGAGGAACGAAGCGAGGCAACTCGTCCTGCACAACCACTTCACTGTCAATGGCAGGAAGGTGAATATCCCCTCCTATCTGGTCAGGGTGGGAGATGCCATTCAGGTGAAGGAGAAAAGCCGTTCTATGACCCGGATTATTGAAGCTATGGAAACGGTAGCCCGTCGGGGCGTGCCCCAGTGGCTCGAACTCGACAAAACCAACTTCCTGGGAAAAGTTAAGGTACTGCCGACCCGTGAAGAATTGACTATGCCGATCCAGGAACAATTGGTGGTGGAATTTTACTCCAAGTAGTGGTGGAATTTTACTCCAAGAAAGAGCACCGAAAGCAAACGAGGAATGTAGACGATGCAGAGAAATTGGCGGAGCCTTATAAAACCGAAGCGTATCGAAGTCGACGAGAAGACGCACACGCCCTTTTACGGTGAATTCGACTGTCAACCGCTGGAAAAGGGGTTCGGTACAACCCTTGGAAATTCAATAAGGCGAGTTCTCCTCTCGTCGATTCACGGAGCAGCAATCGTGTCGGTGCGGTTTGACGGCGTGCACCATGAGTTTTCAACTATTCCGGGCGTCAAAGAAGACGTGATCAACATAATCATGAACTTGAAGGAAGTGCGCCTTAAACTTCATGGCGAGGAGAAGCGGAAGATTTATTTCGATGTCACGAAACCGGGCGAGATAAGGGCTCGAGACATCAAGACAGACGGAAATGTCGAGGTTCTCAATCCAGATCACTATATTGCAACCCTTTCAGAAAAGGGCCATTTGAAGGCAGAAATGGTTGTAAAATTGGGTAAGGGATATGTGCCGGCGAACCGGGATCCCGAGGTTGATCAACCTGAGGGAACAATCAATATCGACGCATCCTTTTCACCGATCAGGAAGGTAACCCATACCGTAACAAATGCGCGAGTGGGTCAGATGACTGACTACGACCGTCTTTCAATGGAAGTATGGACGGACGGCAGTGTTTATCCCGAGGATGCGGTAGCCTATGCAGCAAAAATACTGAAGGATCAGCTCGACGCATTCATCAACTTTGATGAATCCGATGAATTCGGAGACTCGGAGAGAATAGACAATCTGGATGAACTGAATGAGAACCTTTTCAAGAGCGTTGACGAGCTGGAACTTTCGGTTCGCTCTGCTAACTGCTTGAAAAATGCAGGCATTCAGTTCATAGGAGAATTGGTTCAGAAGACTGAGTTGGAGATGTTGAAGACGAAGAACTTTGGAAGAAAGTCCCTGAACGAAATAAAAGACATGCTTGGCGAAATGGGACTATCCCTGGGAATGAAAATAGATTTTTCTCCCGAATCGATTCAGAACGACGAAGAATAGTGATATTGTTGAAAGGAATAGGGGATCATGCGTCACAGGAATGCAACTAAAAAACTGGGACGGACATCAAGTCACCGGAGAGCTATGCTCAGAAATATGGTGACGTCTCTCTTCAGGCATGAGAAGATAACGACTACCGACGCCAAAGCAAAAGTTCTGCGGAGCGTCGCCGAGAAAATGATAACACTCGGCAAGAAGGGCAGTCTGCATGCCAGGCGAAAAGCCTTGGCATTCATTCGCGATACGGCCGTGGCAGCAAAAGTGTTTGACGAACTTTCGGACCGCTATCGTGAGCGTGCAGGCGGTTATACCAGGATCATGAAAAAAGCCGAGCGGCCTGGCGACAATGCTCTGCTCTCCGTTATTGAACTGATTCCCGCAGAAGGAAAGACTGCCGAGAAAGCGGGAGTTAAAAAAGAGAAGAAAGCCACTCAAAAACCCGTAAGACGATCCCAGGGCAAGAAGAAAACGAAGGCTCCAGAAACAAAGACGAAAGAGGAAAGCCAGCAGGCAGCTCCAGAAGCAAAATAATTTGTTCAGCAGCAACTCGCCGCAATGAGGGGTAAGGGATCCGATCCTTACCCCTTTTTCATCTTGATTTTTCCTCACCTCCGATATACACCGATACTGTAAAGAATAGTTTCAGAAAGCCGCAACGACTGTTGCCAACGTCGCGCACTGATCAGCTTCGCAAGGAGGGTGAATCATGGCAGAGGAAAAAGTCGGAGAGGTAGTCAAATTTTTTACTAAACCGAGCGTCGCCGCCGTTAAGATAACCGCAGGAGAGCTTGCTGTCGGCGATACAATAAAATTCATGGGGCACACGACTGATTTTGAGCAGACCGTCGATTCCATGGAGGTTAACAATCAGCAGGTCGCCAGGGCGGTTCCCGGTGATTTTATCGGCATCAAGGTCAGCGACAGGGTTCGTCCAGGAGACGAGATGTTCAAGGCAACCCCTGGATAATTGATATTTAACCCTTCGAGTCTCGGCCATGGAAGTTCCCGGGAACTTCCATGGTTTTTAATCGGACATCCCGATGATCAAAAACGATGCCGTGGATTTTCTTCACACACTCTCTGTCCGTGGCATACGTCCTGGCCTCGAGGCTGTTTCGCGTTTTCTTGCCTCAATCGGAGATCCGCAACTGAAAGTTCCATCGGTGTTGATCGGCGGCACCAATGGCAAAGGATCGGTATCGGCAATGATCGCCTCGGTCCTCCATAGTGCAGGATATGCCGTTGGTCTCTATACTTCTCCACATCTCTCTGATTTCCGCGAACGAATATGTATTAACGGCGAGCCGATTTCCGCCGACGACCTCTCTGCGCTTGTGAGCGCTTTCCGTTCCTTTGTTGGAGAAGACATTACCTATTTTGAATTCGCCACGGCGCTCGCCTTTATCTATTTCTCCAGAAGGCCCGTCGATGTCGCCGTTCTTGAGGTGGGGATGGGCGGTCGGTATGACGCAACGAATGTAGCCCCTGCAAAGCTTTCCGTCATAACGACAATAGGTCTTGATCATCAGGATTATCTAGGCAGGACCCTTGCCGCAATTGCCGCCGAAAAGGCAGGCATAATAAAAGGAGGCGCCGTCGTTATTTCAGGAGTGCGGCGGAATCCCGCCCGCGGCATCATCGAAAATACGGCCCTTGAACGACATGCCCGGCTGTACCAGAGAGGTCGTGATTTTCGTGTCGGCCGTCACGAGGATGGCAGTTTCACGTATAGAGGGTCGACTTCCTGCTATGGCAGAATTGTTTCAGGTTTGCGCGGCCTCCACCAGGTCGACAACGCAGGACTTGCCATAACGGCAATTGAAGCGCTGAAGCGCACAGGTTTTCCTGTCTCTGAAAAATCCCTCAGAGAAGGGTTGTCGAAGGTCTGTTGGCCCGGCCGGTTCGAAGTGCTGTCCGATAGACCTCTTATAATTGCCGATGGAGCTCACAATCCGGCCGGCATTGAAGCGCTGTGTCGCTCGCTCATCGAGTATTATCCGGGCAAACGCATTATCTTCATCGCCGGCGTTCTCCGGGACAAGGGTTATCGGACAATGGTCAGGCGTCTCTGCCGAACGGCTGCGAGGCTTATTTTTACAAGGCCCCCGGAACCTCGCGGTCTCGATCCTGCTGTGCTTGCATCCGTTGCCGCAGAGCGTCATCGATGGATCGACGTTGAATACGACTGCCAGGACGCACTCCGACTCGCCTGTAAAGAAGCCGCCGACGGCGATCTCATCTGCATTACAGGATCGCTCTACCTCGTGGGCGCGCTGCGGGCTTCATTTCCTTTATTCTTTTGCAACTGATCGGATTATGATATGTACACAACCGCAACCTCCTTGTTGTTGAAATCTTGATTGAATCTGAAGGAGATTCCCCGTGAGAGGACCTGCAGCCATCCTTCTTATTTTTGCTTTCATCGCCGTCGGTATTTCCGAGGGGGTTTACGGTGCAGACCCGGCGGCCCTTCAGACCCCGGTAACGATCCAAGCCGACTCTTTAAGCTATGAAAGCGACAATAAACGGTATAGAGCCGAAGGCAACGTGGAAGTATCCTATGATGGCGGACGTCTTACGGCCGATAAAATCATTTACGAGGAATCGTCCGGGTCAATCGATGCCGAGGGGTCCGTCGAACTTACAAAAGACGGCGATGTGCTCAGCGCCGGCCGCGCCACATATAACGTCCTTACAGAAAGAGCCCTGCTGACGAACGGTCAGCTTTTTTTCCATGAGAATCATCTTTACATCACAGGATCAACGATTGCCAGGACGGCTGATCAGTCGTACTACGCCACTGACGCAACGGTGAGCTCCTGTGACGGAGCGCGCCCCGACTGGCGTTTCAGCGGCAAGGAGGTTGACGTTACCGTCGACGGTTACGGGTTCGTCAAAGACATGACCTTCCAGGTGAAGAACGTTCCCGTACTCTACCTTCCCTACCTCATCTTTCCGGCGAAAACGACGCGGCAGTCGGGACTGCTCTTCCCTCGGATCACCTATTCTCAGGACAAACATGGCTGGGACATCGTTCTTCCCTTCTACTGGGCGTTTTCGGATAGCGCCGATGCCACATTCTACCAGAGATATATGGACAAACGGGGTTTTCAGGAGGGAGTGGAGGTTCGGTATGTCGTCGGAGATCGCTCGTTCGGCACAGTCTATGGCGACTGGCTTCGCGATAATAAAAAAGTGATCGAAGTTAATCCCACAGGCCTTGAACGGTCATGGACAGACGGCGAGGACCGCTGGTCATGGTATGTCAACCACGAGACGTCTTTGCCGTCGGGATGGTTCTTCAGGACGGATCTCCGCAAGGTTTCCGATCCCTGGTATTTCAGAGATTTCGAATCCTATAATTACTATCTTGATCACTACCTTCAAGGCGAGGAGAAACGCTTTGGCAGGGTTTCCTTTTTGGCCGACGAGTCTCTGCCTTTTCTGGATTCGTCGGCACGGCTCGTCAAGGATTGGCCGGCGGCTAACCTCACGGTTTTCGCCCAGTATGCGGACAATCTTCAAAGCGACTCCAACGACGGGACGCTCCAGCGCTATCCCGAAATAGCCGTGACCGTACCGACAAGATCTCTCTTCGGTCCATCTGTTCTCTTTGCAGTCGATTCCCTCTATAATAATTTCTACCGAACGGAGGGATACCGCGGACAGACAGTCGATGTTCGACCCACTTTTTCAGCCACCCTTGGCCCGGATGTTCCCGTGCAGCTGATGCCGTACGTTACGATCATCGGGACAGCCTGGGACAGCAGTCATTCCGATGGGATCTCCGAAGACATGGGCGGCAGCAGGGGGCTTTTTACCGCAGGGGTTCGCGCATCGACGGAAATTTTCCGTATTTTCGATGCAGGATTTGGCGGCTATGAACGGTTAAAGCACTCCGTGAAACCGGAAGTGGAATACCGGTACACGCCCCTTGTGGGCCAGGACGACCGGCCGGACTTCGTCGATGAGATCGGTTCGTCAAGCGATATCATATATTCCCTGCTCACAACGCTTATCGGACGAAATCTTTCGGCGGGCGTTACATCGTACAGGGAATTGCTGAGACTCAAAATAAGCCAGACTTATAACTGCCTTGAATCCACCAGGTCTCTCAGGAGCGCCGGCGATGAACGCAGACCCCTCGGCGACATCTTCGTCGATCTCACCATCGATCCTTGCCGTTATGCTGTGGTCAACGCCGATTTTCAGATCGATGCCTACAGCGGCGACTGGAATGCTACGAACTGTTACCTGGCGGTCAGCGACGCGAGAGGCGACGTTCTTTCCGCCGAGTACCGATATTCCCGTTCTTCCATAGAGGAAGTCAACCTTTCGGCCAGAGTAAGAATAGTCGATGCTCTCGATGCGAGTTACATTTACAGACGAAGTCTCTTGGAGGACAGAACCCTCGATCAGAGCTATGGGCTTGAAATCCGTCGACAATGCTGGTCGCTCTCATTGATCTACTCCGATCAACCCGGCGACCGCCGCTACATGCTTATGCTGAACCTCTTGGGTCTCGGCACAATAGGCGAAGCCTCGGCGCGGGCGCCATCCTTTTAGCTTCGTGCCATAGCCGATATTTATCTTGACAAAGATTGATAAATTGACTATTAGACGCCTTTCGGATTTTCAATGAATCAGCTCTGGTGAATTATGAAGACGTTTTTTGCGAAAGAACAAGATGTGACACGGGAGTGGTACCTCATTGACGCTGACAGCAAAGTTCTGGGCCACCTCGCAGTTGAAGTGGCGCGGCGTCTCAAGGGAAAACATAAGGCGATCTATACGCCCCATGCAGATACAGGCGATTTCATCGTTGTGATTAATGCCGAGAAAACGATTCTCACCGGCAAGAAAGAGACCGATAAGATCTATTATCGACACAGCGGATACCCCGGAGGATTGAAGCAAATTTCTGCCGGGAAACTCTTGGACGAGAGTCCCGAGAAACTCATCATGAAAGCTGTTAAGGGAATGCTCCCGAAAAACTCTCTCGGCCGTCGAATGTTGAAGAAACTGAAAGTCTACCGGGGGAATAAGCACCGGCACGAGGCCCAGATGCCTCAGTCTTTGGAAATCTAGGAGATTGGGATGGCAGAGAAAGTCTTTTACGCCACTGGAAAGAGAAAAACGGCCATTGCACGGGTCCGCATCAAGGAAGGGACCGGCGTGATCATGGTAAACGAGCGGAATTTTGACGATTACTTCACGCGCGACGTGCTCCGCCGTCTCATCAGGCAGCCCCTGGAACTTGCGGGTAAAAAGAACAGCATCGATGTGCTGGTGAGTGTGCGCGGCGGAGGCATGTCAGGCCAGGCGGACGCGGTTAAACATGGAATCTCCAAGGCGCTTGTGGAATTGGACGTTGAATTTAAGCCTTCATTGAAGAAGGCCGGTCTCCTGACCCGGGATTCACGGATTAAGGAACGGAAGAAATACGGCCAGCCAGGGGCGCGTAAGCGCTTCCAGTATTCAAAGCGGTAAAGCGCGATACAGTGAGGAGGCTACGGCCTCCTCTTTTTTTTTGCGGGAGGAGAGCGATGGTCAGAATCGGCATCTTCGGTGGGAGCGGCTACACGGGTCAAGAACTGCTCAGGTTGCTTATCCGTCATCCCGGGGTGGAACCAGTGGCGGTAACGTCACGGCAATACAAAGGCATGCACCTCTCAAAAATTTATCCTGTTTTTCTTGGAGAAACGGATCTTGCTTTCATCGATGCCGAGCCTGCGGCGCTTGCCGAAACCTGCGACTTGATTTTCCTTGCCGTTCCACACGGCAAAGCCATGGAGGCTGTGCCGCAGTTTCTCTCTGCGGGTAAGAAGGTTATCGATCTCAGTGCCGACTACCGTATCCGGGATCGGGCTCTTTTCGAGGAATGGTACTGCCCGCACAGCAGCCCCGATCTGCTTGCCGAGGCTGTCTACGGTCTCCCCGAGCTTCACAGGAAGGCGATAGCGCAGGCGCGCCTCGTGGCGAATCCAGGATGCTACCCCACAAGCGCCATCCTTGGACTGGCGCCTCTTCTGCGACAGGACGCAATAGACAAGGCATCGATCATCATTGATTCAAAGTCGGGAACAAGCGGCGCCGGAAGAGACATCAAACTCGATTCCCTCTTCTGCGAGGTGAACGAGGGATTTAAGGCTTATAAAATAGGAACTCATCGTCACAGGCCGGAAATCGAGCAGGAGTTGAGCATGCTTGCAGGCAGCGAGATACGGGTGATCTTCACTCCCCATCTCCTTCCCGTCAACAGGGGTATATTGACAACTATATACGCAACGCTTTCATCTCCCCGGTCGACAGAGGAAATCCGGTCTTTCTTCGATGATTTCTACAGAAACGAGCCCTTTGTTCGCCTCTGTCCCGCGGGATGCTTCCCAAACATCTCCTCCGTCAGGGGGTCGAACAACTGCCACATCGGTTGCACCGTTGACGAACGGACGGGGAGAGTGGTAATACTATCTGCCATCGATAATCTGGTTAAGGGAGCTGCCGGCCAAGCGGTTCAAAATATGAATATTCTCTGTGGGTTCGACGAACGAGCGGGTCTCGGCGGCATATCGCTTAACCCCTAGGACGGATAAGGGGCGCCATCAAAGCACCCGGTCCCCCGCGTTGCGTGCCGCCGCATGAAGCTGTTCGGAGGCAGATACCACTGAGCAGGCAGTATTGATCAGGAGAAATTGTGTATGTCCTTGCGTTTTTACAACACATTGACTCGGCAAAAGGAAGATTTCATGCCACGTGACCCTGGGGCCGTGGGCATGTATGTCTGTGGAATAACTGCATACGATGTCTGTCATGTTGGTCATGCCCGGTCGGCGGTTGTTTTCGATGTAATTTACCGGTATCTGAAGTATCGCGGTTATAATGTGAACTTCGTGAAAAACTTCACCGACGTGGATGATAAGATAATCGCAAGGGCTGCATCGCAAGGATTGGACATTTTCCAAGTCTCCGACAGATTCATCAAGAAGCACAACGATGACATGGATCGTCTCGGTGTGAGCAGACCTACGGTTACGCCAAAGGCCACGGAAAACATCAAGGGTATGATCAGACTCATATCTACCCTGCTGGAAAAGGGCTTTGCATATAGCGTAGAGGGCGACGTCTACTTTTCTGTTGAGTCTTTTCCGAACTACGGCAGACTCTCCGGTCGCCGTCTTGAGGACATGGAAGCGGGCGCCCGCGTCGAGATCGATGAGAGAAAAAGGAATCCTTACGATTTTGCCCTCTGGAAATCGAGCAAGGAAGGGGAGCCCTGGTGGGACAGCCCCTGGGGAAGGGGCCGTCCGGGGTGGCATATAGAATGTTCCGTCATGAGTCAGCGCTATCTGGGCGATACCTTCGATATTCATGGCGGCGGCGAGGATCTGATATTTCCGCATCATGAAAACGAGATTGCTCAGTCCGAAGCCGCAACGGGGAAGCCCTTTGCCCGTTACTGGATTCATAACGGCTTCATAAAGGTTGACAATGAGAAGATGTCCAAATCTCTGGGCAACGTATGTTCCATCGAGGAAATCCTGGAAAAATACCATCCCGAGGTCCTCCGGCTCTTCATCCTTCAGAGTCATTACCGGAGCTATATCGACTTTACCGAGACATCCTTGCAGGAAGCACGTGCCGGTCTTGAGCGATTCTACGCCGTCATGAAGGGGATCAAGGACGCCCTGTCCGTTGATGTTGATTGCTCTCAGATCATGCCTCGGAACCTCTCGGGTCTCGATCATGAAATCTACGAGAAAATAGAAACCCTTCCTGAACGCTTCGTAGATTCCATGGACGACGATTTCAATACAGCCCGCGCCCTGGGATGTCTCTTCGACGTTGTCCGGCTTATTAATGGCTATTTCGCCGAACTGAAGAGCGCCTGCAGTCCCGAATCGCTCTTCGTACTCGCCGCCGGCCGTTCAACTCTCAAGGAGCTTGGCAAGGTTCTCGGTCTCTTGGCGGACGATCCGGACGATTATTTCATTGCCGACAGAAACCGGGAGGTGCTGAAACGTGGCCTTGATGTTGCAGCGATAGAGAGCCTCATTGCTGAACGATCGGAAGCGCGAACTCAGAAAAACTGGGGTCGAGCCGATGAGATCAGGAAGAGTCTCGCAGAGCGTGGCGTTATCCTGAAGGATTCGCCCACGGAAACTCTGTGGTCCGTCGCATAGCCCTCGAAAGAAATATTTTTAAACTTATCCTCCAGTTTGGCTATTTTTTAATCTCAGTCAAACAGGGGGCATGATGGGCCGATTTCCATTGACATTCCTATGCCGCCAACCATGAACAATCCGCAGGTCTGAGTCGACGATTTCCCTGCCGCGGGATTGATGATCCTGCCCTCTTGTTTTCTGTAATCAGGGTTGACAAATTTCCGAAGGCGCGGTATCGAGAGATTCGCCTTGACATGCCCGCCGAATGAAAATCTGTCGGGTCCAGAAAGAGGTTTCGGATGGTTGCGATGACAGAAGAGACAACCCCGCCACGGTACACCGTCGGTGAAGAGATTGCGAACAGCATAACCCACGGCATTGGCGTTCTGGGGGCCATCGCCGGCCTTGTCGTGTTGATAATGCTGGCCAGTCGTTATGGCGATGTCTGGCGTATAGCGGCGTCGGCTGTTTTCGCTGCGTCCCTTGTCATCCTGTACGGAGCCTCAACGCTCTATCACAGCATTTCCTTTCCCCGGGCAAAGAAGATTCTCAGGACCATTGACCATGTGGCCATTTATCTCCTTATCGCCGGCACTTATACCCCCTTTACACTTATAACATTGAGAGGTCCCTGGGGATGGAGCCTCTTCGGGGCGACCTGGGGACTCGCCCTGCTGGGAATTCTTATCCAATTTACCCGGTTGAGCCGTGTAAGAAATCTCTCTCTGGTCCTCTATCTTGCGATGGGTTGGGCCGTCGTTGCGGCTATCAGACCGCTGATTGCCAACCTTTCAGGAACGGCATTGAGTTTGCTGATTGGCGGAGGCATGGCTTACACGGTGGGAACATTTTTTTATGTCTGGCGTCGCATTCCCTTCAGCCACGCAATCTGGCATGGTTTCGTGCTGCTGGGAAGCACGCTTCATTTTTTTGCCGTAAGCCTGCAGGTGGTTCGTCTCTAAGAACAGGATTGTGGAGGGACGTATCATTATTTTTGGAGCCCTGGCGTCGATCGTTGACGAAACAGCCAAGCCATTGCCGGGGGATTATGAACGATGAAACAGAGCCTTTCTGATCTTCCGGAGTTACAAGACCCGCCTTCATCGAAGACGGTCGGGATACCTGACCGCAGTCTCGGCTTTGCCGAGGGATGGATTTCCATTGTAATCAACACGGCGCTGTTCGCACTGAAACTTTGGGTGGGAATAGCCAGTTCTTCCGTGGCCATGGTGGCCGATGCCTGGCATACCCTCTCGGATACTCTTACCTCTATGGTTGTGATAATAGGTTTTTGGATGGCGAGAAAGCCGGCCGATGGCAAGCATCCCTTCGGCCACGGCAGGGCCGAGTTCATCAGCGCCATTGTGATAAGCACAATGCTGGGCATGGTGGGGCTTCATTTCATCGTTAGATCCATTGAACAGTTAAGGGTTCACAACGCGGCGGTCTTCGGCCGGACAGCCATAGCCGTGTTTCTTGCCTCCGTTGTTCTGAAAGAGGCATTGGCTCAGTTTGCCTTCTGGGCGGGAAAAAAGATCGATGCGCCGTCGCTGACGGCAGACGGATGGCATCACCGCAGTGACGCCATAGCCTCGGCCCTTATCGTGGCAGGCGCCTTCCTCAGCCCCTACTTCTGGTGGACAGACGGCGTCCTCGGCCTTGTCGTTTCGATCCTCATAATAAAGGCCGCCATCGACATTTTCAGAGAAACCTCCGATATGCTTCTGGGTGAAAGGATGGACAGAGCGCTGGAGGTCCGGATAAGGATGATCGTTCATGATATTGTCGGTGACGAATGCAGGCCCCACCACTTCCATATCCATAATTACCGTAACCATAAGGAAGTGACCTTTCATCTTTTCTGCCCGCCCGAAGAAAAAATAGAAAGTGTCCATGAGAAGATAGATTCCGTTGAAGAAGCCCTCAAGACTCGACTGAATATAGAGGCGACGATCCATGTTGAACCTCTTGGCACGTAGAGGCTGTTGTTTTTGTTCTCCGGATAATATGAACTCTGTTGATTAATCGCGCCCGCGCAACGACACTGGTCGGCGGTGAAGAAGCGTTCGCGGAGGGCAGTGGACTTTTTCGGTTGCAGTTTCTTTAAGTCATGAACAGATAGTGCCGAATATAGCGTAAAAAGAGGAACAATGAAGACGGAACAATATCTCTTGACCGGGCGGGATGATTGGAATTCTCAAGAGGAAGCAAAACTCGGCGACAGCGCCCAGCTTGTCATGATCTTTGGCAACGGTGATGCGCTGCAAAACGGCGATGCGATCAGACGGATTGCCCGATTATATCCCAAGGCGCTTCTTTTCGGCTGTTCCACTGCCGGCGAGATCTGCGGCCCTTCCGTCTATGACAATGCCTGTACAGCAACAGCCGTTGCTTTTGAGGATACGACCGTTAAGGCTGCAAAGATCACTGTAGCTGACGCTGGGAATAGTTATGAGGTTGGCAAAGAACTTGCGGGTCTTTTCCCCGCGGAAGACCTTCGCCACGTGATCGTTCTTTCGGAGGGCCTGCAGATCAACGGGAGCCAATTGGTGAGAGGTCTCTCGGGCGGCCTGCCGGCCGGGGTGACCGTGACGGGAGGACTGTCGGGCGACAGCGATCGCTTCAAAGAAACCTATGTTCTGTGCGGGGAATATGCGGAGCGCCATATTGTCGCCGCCCTCGGCTTTTACGGGACTAGGCTCAAGGTAGGGTACGGGTCCTTCGGCGGTTGGGATCCCTTTGGTCCGGAGCGGCTCGTGACTCACTCGAAAGAGAACATTCTCTATGAACTGGACGGAAAATCGGCTCTGAAGCTTTACACAACCTATCTCGGCGCACAGGCAATTCATCTGCCCGCCTCGGGACTTCTTTTTCCGTTGAGCGTTCGAACCTCGACTGGCGCGGCGCCTGTGGTGCGTACGCTCTTGTCCATCAATGAAAACGACCAAGGCATGGTTTTTGCTGGTGATATGCCCGAGGGTTCCTATGCGCGGCTCATGAAGGCCAATTTCGATCGGTTGATTGACGGAGCCATGGAAGCGGCCAAAATAACGGGCAAAACCCTGGGACCCTATCGCCCCGAGCTCGCCGTTCTAATAAGTTGCGTCGGGAGAAAGCTCATTCTCAAACAGCGGGTCGAGGAAGAAATTGAAAGTGTCCAGGAGGTTCTTGGCCAACAGGCAGCACTGACAGGCTTTTACTCCTACGGGGAAATTTCGCCGTTCGTGAAAGACGGTACATGTGAACTCCATAATCAAACGATGACTGTAACGGCTTTTACGGAGTCGGAATGAAGGAAGAACTGCACCGCCTGTTGAAGCGACAGCTGAAACGGCACGACCTCGATCTCGAAGCTCTTCCGGAGAAATGCCGAAGTTTAATTAACGATGTAAACGACGCGTACCGGCAGGGCGACGAAGACAGGCTCATGCTGGAGAGGGCCCTGGATCTCAGCTCGCAGGAACTGATGCAGGCCAATTCAGATATGAGGGCCGTTCTCCAGGCTCTTCCCGACGCGTTCTTTCGTTTCGATTATGAAGGGATAATCCTTGATTTCAAGTCGCTGAGCTACCATTCATATATACCTCCTCAGCCTATTCAAGGACGCTCCGTTGTCGAAGTGTTTCCTCCCCATATAGCTCGAATATACACAGATGCCATTGCAGAGGCGGACATGTCGGAATCTGTCCTGACGGTGGAATACTCCATTGATGATTGGAAAGGCGCTCATTATTATGAGGCGCGTTTCGCGCCAGTTCTCGAACATCAGGTTATAGCTCTTGTCCGCGATATTTCAGAGCGCAGGCAGGTGGAGGAATCAGTGCGCAGAAGCGAGGCAAGGTTCAGGGCGCTCTTTGAGTCAGTACAGGACGGTATTTTCATTAAAGACGTCGATTTTCGATATGTCCTCATAAATCCTGCCATGGAAAAATTGTTCGGGAAACCCATGAATCAGGTTATAGGGAGGTCCTATGTAGGACTCTTTGGAGAGAAGGATGGAGACCAGATCCGTGAAGCCGATCAGAAGGTTCTAACAGGCGCGATTTTCGAATCGGATGATGTTCGGTTGGATATAAACGATAAGAGAACTTTTCACGTGATAAAAACGCCTCTTGTCGGCGGCGACGGAAAGGTTTTTGGAATATGCGGCGTCGCTCGGGACACAACGAAACTTAAGCGCATGGAGGAACAGATCTACCAGAGTCAAAAAATGGAGGCCCTGGGGGGGCTGGCAGGCGGCATCGCCCACGATTTCAATAATCTTCTTATGGGCATACAGGGCTTAGCTTCCCTGATGCGCCTCGATCTTGATCCTGACCATCCACACCGGGAAAAACTGGACGGCATCGAGAGCCAGGTAATGAGCGGCGCCCGATTGACGCGACAGCTCATCGGCTTCGCCAAGGGCGGCATGTTCGAAGTCAATTCTACGAATCTGAACGAGCTTGTGGAACGATCGTCCGATATGTTTGGACGAACCAAAAAGGAAGTAATAATTCACAAGGACTTGGAGAAGCCTCTCTGGACCGTTGAGGCGGATCGATATCAAATGGAGCAGGTGCTCTTGAATCTTTATATCAATGCCTGGGAAGCCATGCCCCGGGGCGGAGAGCTTTTTATATCAACGGAGAATGAGGAATTCGGCGACGATGATTCGAACCGGCATTTTGAATTGCCGTCGGGGAAATATGTGAAAATCGGCGTTAGAGATACGGGCATCGGCATGGATAAAGCGACGCAGAATAGAATTTTCGAGCCGTTTTTCACGACGAAATCGAAGGGACAGGGATTGGGTCTTGCATCGGTATACGGCATCGTCAAAAAACACGGCGGAGTCATTACCGTCTACAGCGAGGAGGGGAAGGGTTCGGCCTTCACTATCTATCTTCCGGCTTCTTGCAGGGAGGCATCGGCCGGCGTCAAAGAAAAGTCCGAACTTCTCCGGGGGACTGAAACGGTGCTCATCGTCGATGACGAAGAGCTCATTCTGGATGTTGCCGCCCGTATGCTCTCCGCTCTCGGTTATCGAGTCCACGCCTTTTGCGGAGGAAAGGAAGCCCTGGCGTTTTTCGAAGAAAACGTGAAGGCTGTGGATCTTGTGATTCTCGACATGATAATGCCGGGTATGAGCGGCGCCGAACTCTTCGATCGCTTGAGGAAAGTGAATCCGTTGATTAAGGTGCTTCTCTCGAGCGGCTACAGCATCGATGGAGAGGCGCGGGAGCTCTTCCACAGAGGTTGCGGCGGTTTTATCCAGAAACCTTACACGTACCAGAACCTCTCCAGGAAAGTGCGCGATATCCTGGCGGATGATCCGCGATAGGGAGGGCGGCTAAGAGGCGAGAAATCTCAAAAATGTCTCACTCGTTCAGTCATGCTGATCTTCCGTTCCGTTAACTGTTCCGGCTGACGATCCGCTTCCTTACGGCCCGCCAGGACGGAGTTGTCAGGAAACTTTCCTTCATATCGTTGATCATAGTGATAAATTTTACCATCGGCACGGCGAAAGTGAGCAATTCCGGCGCCACATAGGGCCGGGCGGAGACGTCAAAAAGACCCAGAACGGCCCGCCGCTGTCCCTTACGTGCTTCCAAAAAAGGATACTGGACGATAGAACCGCATCCTGCGGAAAATGGAGCAATGACGGCATTGGCATCGGCTTCGTCAAAACCGGAGAGAGTGAAAAGCCCAGAAAGAGTGTCGGGAGTCGCAAAGAAGATTGCCACATCGGGATTGTCGGCTTCTTCCAGGAAGTCCCAGCGGGAAGCGACGAGAAACTTTCCGGGCGCCTCGAAGGCAGGCAGTTTCTTCATGAGAGATTTCACCAAATCGGGAGACTTCTTGTACCGCTCTCCCTCCATCGTCCCCGGTATTCCACAGGAGAGGAAGTACTCGAAATTCGGTCGAAGATCGGCCGTGAAGCCAATGTAGCGCTGCGCCCCGCCGCATCCCAGGGATTCGGCCTTGAAGGAGAGACGCCCGCCCTTTCTTACCGATTGCAGTTGACCAATGAAGCAGCTGTGCCCGGAAGGTGAAGGCGCCAGGGGGGCCCTGGTTTCATCATCGCTGTAATACATGGCAAGGGGGAGTTCCGCGCCGTCAAAATACTTTTTCCACAGTTGTAAAAAATTCTTCTTCAGTTCCTGATCCACAATCGCCTCCTCACTGCGTTATTGCGCTCTGCCGGCAGGAAATTTCTATTTCTTCGGGCAACATCACAGAAAAAGCGTTTCAATGATGCAAACGGGCTGTGCCGCGCCTTCCGGGACGAGGGCATCCAGCATATGTTTATTGGGGTTCGTGGCGCAACTCCTCCATAGCGAGAATGTCTCGGGCGGCATATAACCGACCAGCCACCTCAATGTAGCCAAGGACGTTGCTAATGGCAAAGGAAATCGCATCATTTCCTTTGGAGGCGCTTTGTTCAGAAATACTCAAGGAGGCCCCAGGGAATGGTCTCGCATTCTACGATGCGGTCCCAACGGTCCATGAGGACGCTGTCGCCGGAATTGGGCAGTGTTTGTAACCGGTCGAGGATGTCTTCTCTGGTTAATCGATTCGTTTCTTCGAGAATGAACAGTTTTTGAAAGAGAGCTGCCTCTTCAGGCGGAAGCTTGATATCCCCGGCGACGCGCTGCCGTTCTACAACCACCCGGGCGCCTTCGGCGAGATCGACTTCTTTATAGGGATTTCTGTATGTCACTCGAGGGTGAACGGTTGCGGCAAAGTAAGAAAGGGAGATGGTGGATGAGGAGAGGTTTGCATGATCGGCATTTCTTTCGTTCCTGAAGATGCGGCCCGTCGTGCCGTCCTCCATCGTGATGGTTCTGATGTATCCCGCCTGCGTAACATCCTCCCACTCCTTTTTCATGATTGATGCGAAACGGAGTCGGTTTCCGCGACCCTGAAAACGGTTTCTGAAGATAAGAGAACAGTAATTGATGGGCAGGTCGATGCCCGATTCCAGTGTTTCTGTCGCTAGGCTGAGGGCTGTCAGCTCCGTCTCCAATGTCCCGATTCGCGGGCCGTGAAGAAAGGAGTAGCCTCTCGATGCGAGCTTTGAGCAGTTATAGGCCGTTCCCCGTATTTGGTGAAGGTTCAGGTGATCGACGCCGATTTCGGCCATCTCGTGGATTTTAGTCATTACAACATTTCTGTTCTCAGGAATGGCAGGGATCTCAACGGTAACTCGAGGGATCGTCTCTATTGCAAGACGGACTTTTCCAAGGTCGTACTGTGTGGCGGCGATGTTGAAACGTATCTCGTCGACTCCGGCATAGGCAAATCGTTTGAGCGAATCTTCTGTTACGGCCAGTCCGTTCGTATAGAGCCAGAGATGGATGTCGCTTCCGAAACGGCGCTTCACCGCATCGGCAAACCGAATGCTCCGGTCCAGGGTAAGGAAAGGTTCTCCTCCGCTGAGACTGGCGCCCCTGAATCCGAAGGTTTCAAGGTATGCCACGTAATCGGCAGGTCGATTGAAGACAAGGGTGGTTGTCGTGGGATTATCGACAGAATTCTGCTCGGAAGGACAGAAGAAGCAGCCTCCGGTGCAGAGGTTGTTTATGAAGAGACAAGACCAAAGCCCTTCGCCGCAGAGCCTGCATCCCGGAGAAAGATCACGACAATCGAGCTTTGTGCCGTGAAAACCCCATTCGGCGAGCGGCGCCAGACGGGAGAGCAGAGCAGCCCGTTTTTTTTCAGCCCGATCAGCCTGTTCCGGGGTTATCCAGGGGAGTTCGCCATAGATATCGGCGTATTCTTTTTCGAGGCGTAGAATGAATTGTTGACGGGCGCGATCGCCTATCATAGGAACGTCTGTCCACTGCGATAATTGCACCATGGGTTCGCAGGCCGGCACTATAGGGAGTAAGAAGAGACATGTCAATCGGAAAAGAAGGGCGGTGGAAAACACTTCACGGCAATCCTGTTTAAAATATGCAAAGAAGGTGAAAATCACCGGTTGGCGGCGGCGCCCTGCGCACAATTCTCTCGGCGGCTCTATGCAGAAGAACTGTTCGGCCGTAAGGGAGCGGTTGCTATCAGTGGCATACTTATTGTATGTTCAACAAATGCTGTCGTCGGATTGTCGGAAAAAGGTCATCAAGGGGATATCGCGGGACAAGGGCGTGCGGAACAAACGGTCATCAAAGGGTTTCACCCTGACAGAGCTTGTGGTCGTCATGGGAATCATCGCCGTGATTATGGCGATAATGGTTCCACAACTGACGAAATACCGAAACAGGGGTTACCGGGCGGCCTGCATCAATGACTGCAAGAACGCCATTACGGCCGGAATGAACTGGTATACCGCCAATAGCGATACGGCCTCTTCTCCGACGCTCAATGATCTGAGGAGCTTCGGCTTTGCCTCGTCCCCGAACGTCGTTGCTGCGATTATCGATGGCAGCCTCGCCAATTTTACCATACAATGCACGCATGTCTCGGGAGGCCAGTCAGTCACTATGCTCGTCGACGGGTCGTACACATCTTCCAACTGAAAATCGGTTTGCTTCGGCAGCTCAAGGCCCGGCAAATTCATCAAAAATAAGCGAGATTGCTCTGCCAGGCTTCGATGATGAGCGCACGTTGTCGGGGAGGGCATGAAATGCCTTGATCGAAGCCGTGTTTTGCCCCTATGATCAATTGCAATATCGGCAGTTCTTGTCTGGGAGGCGCGAGTGAAAATAATTGATCTTAGAAGCGACACTGTAACAAAACCGACAGCCGCAATGAGGGCGGCCATGGCCGCCGCCGAAGTCGGCGATGATGTTTACGGCGAAGATCCAACGGTCAATCGTCTGGAAGCGATGGCAGCCGGGATGTTGGAGAAAGACGCGGCTCTCTTTGTTTCAAGCGGCACGCAGAGCAACCTGCTAGCCCTGCTCACTCATTGCGGGCGGGGGGACGAATACATCGCCGGGCAGGAGTCCCATACCTACAGGTTTGAGGGCGGCGGCGCCGCAGTCCTCGGCGGCATCCAGCCGCAGCCTCTGGATTTTGAAGAAGACGGAACACTTGATCTCGGCAGGATTGCCGGCGCCATCAAACCAGATGATGTTCATTTCGCCCGGACTCGCCTTATCTGCCTTGAAAACACGCAGGGAGGGAAGGTCCTGCCCCTGGAATACCTGCGAAAGGCGGCGGCATTTGCCAAAGAGAAAAATCTCAGGCTTCATCTCGACGGTGCGCGGATTTTCAACGCTTCGGTAAAACTGAAGCGACCGGTCACAGAAATATCCCGGCATTTCGATTCTGTTTCCCTGTGTCTTTCAAAAGGGCTCGGCGCTCCGGTAGGTTCGATGCTCTGCGGCGGAATTGATTTTATCCAGGAAGCCCGCCGGTGGCGCAAAGTGGTCGGCGGGGGCATGCGCCAGGCCGGCGTACTGGCAGCTGCGGGAGTAATTGCGTTGCGGGATCACGTTGAAAGGCTCGCAGAAGACCACGAGAAGGCCCGGCTTCTCTCTCGGGGGCTTCAGGAAATCAAAGGATTGACAGTTGAATCCATGTCCGCCCAAACGAACATGGTTTTTATAAGAGTAGACAGCTCCGTGATTAAATCTCTCGCAGCCCACCTGAAAGACAGGGGCGTTATGATCGTTCAGGGCAGGAAGATTCGCCTTGTTGTCCACATGGACGTGGCTATGGCGGATATTGCGATTGTTGTTCGCGTTTTCGAGGAATTTTTTGCCGTACAGAGATCCGGTGCATGCTTATAGGAATTTGAGAGGATGCACCGGCGGGCGCATTGCGGCGACAATGGCATAAGCTTCAATAATTCACTTGACAGGATTGTGCAAGTTATCAGATAAGCAGAGATTCCGGGTGCAGAACCAGTCTTTTTTTCTAGCCCCGTATGGGCCTATTCCCCGAAAATTATAAAGGTTGCTGAAGGAGATGATCTCTATGGCCAAGCTGAAAGTCAGAACCCCGATTGTGGAAATAGACGGCGACGAGATGACGCGAATCATTTGGGCCATGATCAAAGAGAAGCTCATTGTTCCGTATTTGGATGTTGATCTAAAGTATTACGACCTGGGCGTGCAGAAGCGCGATGAAACGGACGATGCAGTCACCATCGATGCAGCGAAAGCGATACAAGCGTACGGCGTGGGCGTAAAGTGTGCGACGATCACCCCTGACGACGAGAGGGTCGGGGAATTTGGGCTCAAGAAGGCATGGCTGTCGCCGAACGGGACGATACGGTCCATCCTCGACGGCGCCGTTTTTCGAAAGCCCATACTGGTGAAGAACATTTCTCCGGCTGTGCGCAGCTGGAAGAAACCCATCATAATAGGCAGGCATGCCTACGGCGACCTTTACCAGTGCGTGGAGATGGCCGTGGATAAACCGGGCACGGTCGAGCTTGTCTATCGATCGGCCGACGGTCTTGAGGACAGGCTTCTTGTCCACGAATTCACGGGACCGGGCGTTGCAATGGGATTCCATAACCTGGAGAATTCCATTCGTTCGTTTGCACAGTCCTGCATCAATTGCGCCCTTGGCGAGAAGTATGAACTCTGGTTCTCCATGAAGGATACCATCAGCAAAATCTATCATGGAAGCTTCAAAAACATATTCGCTGAGGAAGTGACTGCCCGGCAATCGGACTTCGAAAATGCCGGCATCCAGTACCGCTATATGCTCATCGATGACGCCGCCGCCCAGATCATGAAGCAGGAAGGCAACATTCTCTGGGCGGTCAGCAACTACGACGGAGACGTTTTTTCCGATGTAATCGCCGCAGGATTCGGCAGCCTGGGAATGATGACGTCAGTGCTGGTGTCCCCGGACGGCAAATACGAATATGAGGCGGCCCACGGAACAGTGCGGCGTCACTACTACGAGCACCTCAAGGGAAATCCCACCAGCACGAACTCTGTCGCTTCCATCTTTGCCTGGACCGGCGGCATCAGGAAGCGAGGCGAATTGGACAACGCTCCGGACGTGACTTCCTTCGGCGAGAAAATCGAACAGGCCGTCATTCAATGCATCGAATCGGGCATTGTCACCAAGGACCTTGTTACCCTCATGGATCCAAAACCGGCAGGTTATGAGACGACGGAAGGTTTCATCGATGCCGTATCCTGGAGACTCATGAGTATGATGTAAATGGGCTTCAACGGGCCTCCGGGCGGCGTTTTGCAGCACGGAGGGCGGCATGGGGCGTCCCCCCTCTCATTAAGATCACCCTTCTCCCGGATTCGGGGTCAAAAGCGTCTTGATCCCTTCATCCTGAGTCATCTCAAATCATTTCCGCGTCGCAGTCGCGATGCGGTTTTCTCTTGACTCGCAATTCGAAAGTCGTTACCGTCTTTATGTCAAAAAAACGGGTTCTTATCACAACCTCGCTTGATCACCCGATGGATTTGAACTACCCTCTATGACTGGAGAGAAGAAATGCCTGGAGCAAGAGAAAAATGTAATAAAAAGGCTCAGACTGTTCTGGGATTAGTTGATGGCGGTGATCTTGGAATAACATTGCCCCATGAACATCTTCTTATCGACATGGCCGTCTGGTTTATGGAACCAAAGGAAGCTGAGCTGGTGAAGTTGGCCTATGCGCCTGTCAGTCTCGAAAACATCAGCTGGATCATGTATAACCAATACAACAATCTGGACAATCTGAAACTGTTGGATGCGGATATGGCTGCCAGAGAGCTGATGCTTTTCAAAAAGGAAGGCGGAAAGACGATTGTCGATGTCACGACTGCAAATTTAGGCAGGGATCCCCTTGCATTAGCCCGTCTATCTCGGACAACAGACCTCCATGTGGTCATGGGATCGGGATATTACGTGGGTGCTGCGCAGGATCAAGACATTGATCGGAAGAGTGAAGAGGAGATTGGCGAAGAGATAGCCAAAGATATACAGGATGGAGTGGATGGCACAGGCGTCAAAGCCGGGATTATTGGCGAGATCGGATGTTCTTGGCCTCTCCAAGGCGGAGAGAAAAAGATCCTGCGGGCTTGCGCCCGCGCTCAGAATGTCACCGGAGCAGCCATAACGATTCATCCTGGGCGTCATGAGGATTCGCCCATGGAAATTATCAGCGTTCTGAGTGAAGCCGGGGCGGATGTCAGTCGCGTCATTATGGGACACATCGACCGCACGGGATTTTTACTTGAGACGATACGAAAATTGGCGAAAACAGGGTGTTATCTTCAGTACGATATTTTTGGAGGCAACCCATTCTACCCTCTCCATTTTGGACTATTTAACAGACCGTGCGACCGAGAGCGAATCGAACAAATTCAAATTCTTATGCATGAAGGGTACATAGAGCAAATTCTTATGTCTCAAGATACTTGTCTTAAATCAAAACTCGTTTGCTATGGCGGGCAAGGCTATGGACACATACTGCGGAATATTGTGCCCCAAATGCTTGCCCGAGGGGTCACAAAAGAGCAGATACGCCTTATGATGGTTGAAAATCCAAAACGGGTCCTTGCGTTCGTTTAGCTGAAAGAACGTTAATGCGATTGTCGGCTTTTGGTCGTAATGGTTCTTTCTTCCAACAGAATATGCACTGGCAGGATCGAGATCACGGCCGTCCGCAGTCAGGTTTCAAACCAGAACTCATCACCCTATGCTTCCCTGAAATAGAATGGAAAAATCTTTCGCTATATGCGGTGATGTTCTTGATTAATATAATAATTTCGGATTGTGTTTGGAAGAAAGGGAGAAGGAAGGATTTGCTTGTTAATGCTTTGTTTCGAGATTGTTGGTTCTCAACGAGTTCTTAACGGTTTTGACGGCCTTCTCCGTGCTATGATCTGAAGGTTTGGATCGGGCAGGGAGATCTTTGATGAAAGGAGGGATTTACCGATGTATATTTACTTGAATGGTAATTTTGTTACAGAAGAAGATGCGAGGATTTCGGTTTTTGACCACGGATTCTTATATGGGGACGGTGTTTTCGAAGGAATACGCGCTTACAATGGACGAATCTTCGCCCTTGACGAGCATGTGGATCGTTTTTATGAATCGGCAAAATCCATCATGCTCGAATTGCCCCTCGCTCCCAGCGATTTCAGAGAGGCAATTTTGGAAACCGTGCGCCGCAATAAATTGCGCGACGCTTATATCCGACCAGTTGCCAGTCGAGGCAAAGGTCCCCTGGGCCTTGATCCGACTAAGTGTCCCAAGCCTACGCTGGTCATTATTGTGGATCCAGAGGTTCGTCACCCAGAGAATCTTGACCAGACAGCAATGGGGGCAAAAGGCATCAATGTAATAACCACAACCTTTAGACGAAACGGTCACGATATTCTAAGTCCCCGTATAAAATCAACAAATTACCTGAATAATATCCTAGCGAAGCTCCAAGCCCACGCTGCCGGAGCTCAAGAAGCATTATTTTTAAACGCCCAAGGGTTGGTCTGCGAGCTCACGGCCGACAACCTTTTCATCGTGAAAAATTCCCGCGTGATTACCCCTCCACTTTGGGTTGGTTTGCTCGACGGCATTACTCGCAGGGCAATTATTCGCCTTGCTCGGGAGCAGAACTTGGAGATAACGGAAGAACCTCTTACTCTTCATGATCTGTATACGAGCGACGAATGCTTTGCCACGGCGAGCCGCATCGAGATTTTAGCCGTTTCGTCAATTGACGGCAGACGCATTGGAGATGGGACCATGGGTCCGGTTACTTCCCAAATCAAGCGGGCTTTTATGGAGATAGTGAATCGAGAGGGCGCTCCAATCTATTGACAAGACGCGGCGCACTTATGCCTCTATTACGCTGAGTTCCCGATGCTCAGAAGGCAGACTTTATTGATTGGCAAGCTTAGAGAACGGACCAAGGCGGCGGCTCGAAAACGATGCTGATTTTTAAGAAGGCGTCGATTTACCTTTGCCTTTGCTTCATTTTTAATGGAAATGCTGCTCGGGATTTGAGAATGCAAGAAAGGGTGAAAGGCTCAAGACCGGCCTCGATTGGCCCCGCTATTTGCGCGCCTTGGATTATTTTTTTCGATCCCTTTTATGCCTTGTGGAGAGGAAATTAGGAATTTTTACTATATGTTCTATAGCCTTTTTCCTATGAACGGAACGAAAGGATCCTTCATGAAATCTCGCCTATCCAGGGGAAGAGATTGTATGCTTTTCATAAACGGACGACGCAAAGCGCGCTTGGTGATTGGAGGCTGTCTGCCGAGCCTGAATTGGTGCCGACGTCGTGAAAGCTGTACGAGTTAAACGAGATTAATGGATATGAACAACTATGAAAGGCGCCTGTAAATGGAAACTATGATGTCTGGAGCCAGATTTATTGCTGAAACGCTCAATGGTTATGGAGTTACGCACGTTTTTCTAGTTATGGCGATTTTGAGAAAGACGCTGGTTGAACTTGAAGAGTTGAATATTAAGCGAATCTTGACGCATTCAGAAAAAGCTGCAGCTTATATGGCCGACGGATATGCAAGGGTGAGCAGAAAACCGGGTATTTGCATGGCCCAATCGGTTGGCGCGGCAAACCTGTGCGCTGGATTGCAGGACCCATTTCTTGCGCATTCCCCGGTGATTGCAATAACCGGAAGAAAGAAACCGATTGCCCAATATCGTAATGCTTACCAGGAAATAATTCACGGACCTATGTATGACGCAGTTACCAAATATAACGTAAATGTAGATGCGATTGAGCAACTGCCATTCATCTTGTCCCAAGCATTTCGTGAAGCGACAACAGGAGCTCCAAGACCGGTTCATCTCGATCTTTTGGGATTTGCCGGCGAAGTCATTGAAACTGCTGAAATCAATTGCGCTCCAGTTATCGAAGAACAATTCGCACGTTATCCTGCTTATCGATTTTCGCCGGAAAACGAATATTTTAACAAGGCTGTTATGCATTTAGAAGAGGCCAAACGTCCTGTCATTATAGCAGGAGGAGGCGCAATAGCTTCTTCGGCCGAATCCGAAATTCTTCAGCTAGCGGAAGCGCTTTCAATTCCTGTTGCAACCTCCAATGATGGGAAGGGCGTTATCCCCGACAACCATTCTCTGAGCATAGGAGTTGTCGGTTCTTATTCTTGCGGAGTTTCAAATGAATTAGTTTCGAAAGCGGACCTCGTCATTTTCATTGGGTGCAGTGCCGGGGATCAGGTCACCAACGACTGGACTCTGCCTAGATCACAAACGAACATCATTCAAATAGACATCAACCCGTCGGAATTGGGAAGAAATTTTCGAAACAAACTCTGTTTGTTAGGGGATGCGAAAACATCTCTTCAGGGTCTCCTGAAGTTGATTAAAGACATTGACAAAAAAAATGATTGGGCAAAGCATGCTTTGTCCGAAGTGAAAGACTGGACAAAGTCCATAGAATGCCTTTGCCGTTCTCAGGCTGTTCCTATAAGACCCGAACGCCTTTGCAGTGATATTTCGAATATGCTTCCGACAAACGCGGTGCTTGTTGCCGATACGGGTTACTCTGCCGTATGGGCAAGCAATTTCGTCTTCTTTTCCCATCCAAATCAACGCTTTGTTCGGGCAGCTGGTTCATTGGGCTGGGCATTCCCGGCATCTTTGGGCGTTAAATGCGCCGCTCCCGATAGGCCGGTTATATGTTTTACTGGGGATGGAGCATTTTGGTATCATCTTTCCGAACTCGAGACCGCCAAACGATATGGAATCAAAACGATTACTGTGATTAACAATAATAGCCGTTTAGCGCAAAGCGTCATCGGCGTTGATGCCGCTTATGGGGCAAGATCCGGCAAAAGGGGCGAACTCTATAAATTCAATACGATTGATTTTGCGAAAGTTGCGACAGATATGGGATGTATGGGGTATCGCATAGAATCGCCGGATATGCTTGCTGAAACGTTGAGAGAGGCTTTGAAGGCCGATATTCCAGTGGTCGTCGACGTCAAAACGGATGGTTCTGCAAGACCGCCGATTCCATGGTCGCCCCCAGCCAAATAGGGGCACTGTTCATTGAGATGGCGTAGTCGTCGGCACAGTCTTAAAAGGAGTGACGGCAGTTCTTTGCATTTTCGGCAAGAAGGCTATTCAAAACGTTATAGATTTAAAAAACGCAGATCATTACGAATGACGGCCAGAAGCGCCTTCCATTTTCTTCCCAAACTGAGATGGAAACGAACCATTCTTATACGAGCGGCGAACCCAAATCTACGATTCAAGACCCAGAACTGCAGCCCGCATCAATGACCGCAAGCGACTGCACATTGATAAAGACTGTGCAGTGTTCTCATAAAAGTCGACCTACGATGCTGTCAAGCTCGCTGCGCATGATTCTTCTTGTTTCCGAATTTCGACATTATGACGGGAAATAAAATCGAACCCAGGGCCATCACAAGCAGCAACGCCGACAAAGGGCGGGTAAGAAAGGGCAAGTAATCGCCTCGTGCCGCCATCAGGCCCAGTCGCCAATTCGTTTCAATCAGCGGTCCCAATATGTACCCCAACACTATGGGACCCAGGTTGAATTTGTTTTTTATCAAAATGTAGCCGACGAATCCAAAGATTATGAGCACCCAGAGATCAAAAATTCTATTGTTAACCGAATAGGTTCCCACGACGCACATGATGCCGACTATCGGCAGCAGTATATGTTTGGGAACCAAAATAATTTTCGCAAAAAATCTCATAAGGCCGCTTTGCAGTATAAACATCATCACATTGGCGATGAATAATGCAACGAATATGGAACCTACGACATCAGCGTTATCTTGAAAGAGCATGGGACCCGGCCGCAAACCGTGAATAAGAAGCCCTCCTAGAATCACCGCCGTAACCATGTCTCCGGGTATTCCCAGAGTCATCAAAGGAATGAGCGCTCCTCCCGTTACGGCGTTGTTGGCCGTTTCCGATGCAATGACTCCTTCATAATGTCCCGTTCCAAATGCTTCCGGCGTTTTTGAAGCCTTCTTTGCCTGATCATAGGCTAAAAAAGAGGCGATGCTGCCGCCGGCGCCCGGCAGTATGCCGATCCACGTTCCAAGCAAGGACGACCGTATGAAATTTCCTATAGACGTTCGTACAATCGCAAGAGGAGGAAAGATTCTGTACTTTGGATCGAACCGAATCACGCTGAATTGTTCCGCCACGGATTCGACGTCGCCAAACAACTGGGTAATTGCAAAGAAGCCAAGAAGAGTGGGAAGAAGAGCGAAGCCGCCTTCCATCTGAGTAAAACCAAAGGCGTACCGCGGTATGGCTACCAGGGGATCCTGCCCGGGCAAGGTTATGGCGACGCCGAGACTGCCGGCTAAAAGGCCCTTGATCAAGTTCTTGCTCGATATGGAAACGACGATAGTCAAACCAAAAATGCCCAATGAAAAATACTCCCACGGTCCGAACTTAAGTGCCAATCGCGCCAACAGGGGGGAAATTAGCATCAACATAATCATGCTGATCACACCTCCCACAAAGGAGGAAAAGCACCCCAGCGAAAGAGCTTGATTGGCCTTTCCCTGCTGCGCCATGGGGTATCCGTCAAATGTCGTGACGATCGAGGCTCCTGTTCCGGGAATGCCGATTAAAGTGGCAGAAATTAATCCTCCCGACGTAGCGCCCACGTAGATGCCCAGCAAACAGGCAAGGCCGTTGTAAGGCCCCATTTCATATGTAAAAGGAAGCAGGAGCGCTATGCCAAGCGTAGCCGTTAGGCCGGGTATGGCCCCGAAAATAACGCCGAAAAGAACACTCGCCGCGATAAGCAACAATGAATTGACATGAACAATGTTATGCAAGCCGTATGATAGATATTCCACGGATGTTCCTCCTTATCGTGGCCCTTTACATGAATATGCCGGTAGGTAAAAAGACATCCAATACTTGAGCGAACAAGACATATGTCACGATTGTGGCGATGGCTGATATGAGCACCACAGAATATTTATTCTTGATGTTCTCGCCGCCGAGAAGCCCAATGGTCGCAAGAGAGAAAAGAAAGGTAGAAATGACAAATCCAAGAGGTTTCATGAGGACGATATAGCCAATGGCGGCGATCAGCATAAAAAAAACATTTTTTTCTTCCCGCCGCGTCGATTTTTCTTTTTTCGATGCGTCGTCTTTGTTTTTCTTTTCCTTGAGATAACTTTGCCCATAGAGCATGATGCTCAAGAAGGCGATGAAAATCGACCATAACTGAGGAAACAGCCTCGGCCCCGCAGCGCCCTCGCTGTAAATCGCCTCGGGTATTAACGTGCTCCCATAATAGGTGAAAATGCTGAGGACAAAAAAACAAATCGCAACAGCTTTATTGGACTTTAACATTGCTGCCTCACTGCACTGTGTATAGTAAAATATTGACGAAGCGATATTTTATTCTCGCCCTGTTTTTCGATACAGCAACCGCAATATCAAGCATATTCCCAACACTCAAGGATTCCCTGCAGCAGACTGCAGGGAATCCTTGAGTTTCTTATGAACGCTGGCATTTTTATAGATTGCAGCATAGGGGCAATTCTTCGTTCTTTTCGCTGAAGACAAGCGCTCCGTCGCCTGTATTCCCCTTTTCCGTTAACTGACTCCCTCGGTGCATGTAGAATAGATGAAGAAGCCCTTTAAAGTAATGGTTATTTTTTGGCCCTAATGAGAGGAGCAATCGGTTCTATCATTTTATCGAGTTTTTCCAGTTCAACCGTAAAATCATCGGAAGAAAGATAAGCTGAATCTATCAGCATGCCTTTCAAGACATTTTGGAATTCCTTGTTGTCAGCCACAAGCTGTAAGGCGTCATCCAAAACTTTAATAACGTCGTCCGAGGTTCCTTTGGGTGCGAAAATTCCGTTTCTGTGATGCAATACGAAGTCTATCCCTGATTCTTGAAATGTCGGAACATCAGGCAGGTCGGATGATCTTGCGGAACCGGTTGTGGCCAGCACTCTGAGATTGCCCGATTTAACAAAATCATAGACCTCGGATATAAAAGCCGCCGCCATATCCACATGTCCGCCCATAAGGGCCGCCCTTGTGTTGGAAGCTCCGGCAAAGGGCACATAATTCAATTTAACCCCCGCAACATCGGCGAAAACAGCTACAATGATATGGGCGCCTCCGCCGATGCCGGATACGCCTGCCGACACCTTTCCAGGGTTGGCTTTTGCAAAGGCAATTAAATCGCCGATGGTTTTATAGGGCGAATCCGCCTTTACGGCAATGCAGCCCACCATAGAGGTCATGCTTGCTACGGGCTTGAGATCTTTCCAGATCTTGGTATCATACAGTCCCGCATGATAGCCAGAGGCGACGGCTGTCACGGAATGCATCAGCAGCGTATAGCCGTCGGGTTTTGAACCGGCGACTTCCATAGTCCCGATTTTGGCCCCTCCTCCCGTTATGTTTGTAACAACAAAGGGTTTATTTAATTCTACGAATTTGCCTATTGCTCGCGCAATGGTGTCGGTGCCGCCGCCAGCCGAATAGGGCACCACGACTTTAATAGATTTCGTAGGATAGTTGTCCGCCTTGGCCAATCCTGCATTAAAAATTATGCCGACGGTTAACAATACTGCAATAACAGCTCCCATTCGTTTCATAAATACCTCCCTCAACAAGTTTTTGATATAAACCTCCCATTTACGGTGGCGTACTCGGATAGGCTCTGCAGATCTGGTAGGAAACAATATGAGCAATTCCTCCGATAAAGCGCTGGAGGGCAGACTATAGCTGACCTGCCGCTGAATATTATACCACATTCAGAGTTAGGATTCTCCTGTTTTCCCTAAAAGAACTTGTTGAGCATACGAAGACAAAGAAACAGCATCTGATTCCCTGTCACTCGGAGTTTTGAAAGATCACGAAGTCGATGCCGGTCTATATCGACAGTCCATATTTTTTCGCGAACAGGAGAGGGAAGATCGAGGGGAAACACTGCACGCATCACTGCATGGCTGATTTATGGCATAGAGCATGTAGAGAGGTCGGAGAGGAGATCGACATGTACTCCGGCCTGAAGCATTCAAGCTGTTCCCAATATATCAACGAGAAGCATTATTCTCTCGACGAGGTGCAGATGTTGACGGATCATCGGAGGCGAGAAAGCGTTCAACGCTATGCATCGGTTCAGCTCGATGCAAAGAGAAGGTTGTTGGAGGGAAAGGAGGAAATAAGCTATTAAGCTTTCTCGAAAACACGCAAGCTTCTTGATGCATTGTAGGTTGTTGTAAATATTTTTTACGGTCTTGATATTGTCATGATTTACAATGCTGTCTTACGTATTTTACTTGTTTTTACTGAAACATTATGTGCAACTGTCGATATCTCTTAAAGTTATGCTTGAAAAGTGATAAGGGTTTCAATGCCAGATTTAATGATCTCATAAAGTTACGATCATGGCACTAATTATGCTTAAAATGTCATAATCTATAGATATTTTAAAAAGATCTTTTTCAATAACCTGACAGTTGGAGGTCGCTATGAAGAGATATTTTTCGGTTTTATGCGTCATTTCTGTATTTTTTGTGACAACGATTGCGTTTGCATCTCCAGTAAAAATAACTCTTGAATGTTATGCTCCGGCAACTTTTCCTACTATAAGTCAGATATTTGATATTGTGGACATTAACGATCAATTAGACATCTCTATGCAGGCAGCTCTATTTGCGCTTTCTCCCGAAGGATGGAATTTAGTAAATGAAGGGTTAGGTGGGTCGCTAGTACATTTAACGCCTCCAGATTGGAGTAACGACTTTTATTATGCCTCGGTTTTTGTTCCCTTAATTACTCCTCTCAATTTAATCCAATTGTTTGGATACGATCTTACAGAGAAGGGAGGAATCAACGGACCGCATTACAATCTATGGTTTCATACTGATCTCTTGGTGGAGAGATTGGTCCATGACATAGGCGAGAGTCCCAAGAACTACGGAACTATTGGCGGTGGAATAGAAGGTGAGGCTTGGCACCAGACTCCTGTACCAAACTGGGGCAGATTTTCGGTTGAATCCGTTCCAGAACCCGCCGCCCTGTTGCTTCTCGGTTTTAGTCTAGCAGGCTTGGCAGGGCTTCGGAGAATGATATAGCTATATACCCACTATTTTGTTCTTCCATTGAAGGGCGGGGTTCATTGCAGACTCCGCCTTTTTTCTCTTCTCGTACTTCCAATCCTATTCAATCCACTAATTTCATGAAGGTTAAACAGGTTAAAGAAATTTCCTTGATAAAAATCGAAATATGCGAATAAATTGGCGGAAGTGCATGGGAATCGAACCCACCTGGGAGGTTACTAGCCCCCCACACTGGATTTGAAGTTTGAAAACCTAAATAGGTGATTCCTCATCATAAATTAATCGCTTGTATCTCAGATGGTTAGAAAGAACGTCTTGGATCGGGTCGGGTTCTCTGGAAAAATTTTCGGTTAGGACGGTTGCATTTTAGTGACAGGCCCAGCTCACGAAAACCCAAAGATTCGCCGCACAATTTGCGGAGATTATTTGAAGGCTCCTGGATCTAACTCAAGGGCATCCCTTCATCCCTTTCATTTACGAAAGCCGACAGATTATGTCAGGATTTGCAAACGAAATTGCTGAATGCACTGCATAAATACACCCCATAACCTCTGAATCCTCTCTTTACATGACAGCGCCTTGCGCTCTCAATTCCTGTTGACGCGAAGCGAATAGGTGGTATAATCGCTTCACATATTGAAGCAATAAAGGACGACAAATGACACAGTATCTGTGGCAGCGTCCGGGGTGGACCCGTTTCCAGTGGGATAACGAAAGCATCCTCCCGAAGGTGGGACAATGCAGACTTATGCAGGGAAAACTCCTGGGCAGGATCGCCTCCCTGGGATTGCCTCTAGAGAATCATGCCCAGATGGAAATCCTCGCGGAAGAAACTCTGAAGACCGCTGCCATCGAAGGCGAGCGTCTCAATGTGGATGCGGTGCGGTCATCGGTTGCCCGCAGACTGGGTCTTCCGGCTGCGGGCCTTCCGGTAGACCGCTATGTCGACGGTCTTGTCTCGGTCCTCCTGGATGCCTCGACGAACCATGCCGCACCGCTCACGGAGGAGCGTCTCTTCGGTTGGCATGCCACCCTGTTTCCTACTGGGTTTTCAGGTTTATACCGGATCGCCGTGGGCCAGTGGCGCGGCGACAGACCCATGCAGGTCGTTTCCGGGCCCATCGGCCATGAAAAGGTCCATTATGAAGCCCCACCCTCGGACCGCATCCCCCAAGAGATGCAGC
>JAFGGB010000111.1 GCA_016930775.1 Deltaproteobacteria bacterium | reverse complement strand
GTACCGCGCCCGATTCAGCGGGTGCGCCATGGCTCCTACAAACTGCCATGCCGAATCGCGGGGAAGCTGCGTATCCGTGTCAAGCGTGATCACATACTTCACATTCGACAACACGGCAATATCCCCAACAATGAGTGAGAAGCGATCCCGCGCGTCGCCGCGCAGAAGCGAATTCAAATCCGCCAGCTTCCCTCGTTTCCGCTCGTAGCCCATCCAAATTTGCTCCCGCGGATTCCATCGGCGAGGACGATGAAAGAGAAAGAAGATGTCAGCTTTTGGGACTCGGTACTTTTCGTTCAATTCTTGAATTCTCTTGTGAGCCAGCCGTAACAAAGGTTCGTCATCCGGAAGCGTTTCCTCATGTGCGTCACGAAAATCCGTCAGCAGAGCGAAGTGCAGGTGCTCGCCTCGGTTGGCCAGATATCGAACTTCCAGCGCCTCGATCAGATCCTCGATGTTTTGGCTGCTTGTGATCATCGTCGGGACCACCGCCAGCGTTCGCAATTCCGGCGGGATACCTTTGGAAAAGTCCATTCGTGGCAGCAAGCGCGGCGTCGCCAATAATGTCGCCAACCAATTCACCAGAGCCACGGCCAGATGACTCGCGACCAGCAGCAAGGGGAGGCCTGTCAGCGCGATTAGCCAACACTGGTATCCCATGGCATGGGCCTTCGCCAACAAAGTCCCGGTGAAAATAGCCGTAATCAAGGCGATTATCCCGAGATAGCAGAGCAAAGGGAACTGACGGATTAATCGCCTAAGGGCCGTGAGGGGAGATCGGCGCACCTGCGCCGTTCCTTCGAGTCGCCCTAATCCCTCGTCGATAAGGTAGAACCCCACATGGGCTGCTCGATCATCGCTTTGATCCTTGACTGCGGCCTCGCGGGCCAATCGAATCGCTTTACGCGCTACCTCGCTCTCGGAGTGCGGACTGTTCTTCGCGATTTTTTCCACGACGTGGCGGTAGCGATCACGGGTGGCAAAATCCATCTTGCTGTAAACATCGCCAGGGTCCTCATTCAGAGTCTGCTCGACAATGCTCATCGTCTCGACAAACTCACGCCAGTTCATCACGCCCAGGAAACGGAGGCTGCCGATGCTGTTGCTCATAGAGACTTGGTTGGCGGCTTGTTGTTGGTTCTCCAAGCGTACTAACTGTTCGATGGTGAGGCAAGACTCAGAAAGCCGCTGCTCAATCCAGGTGAGCGGCAAGGCCAAGGCAGGACCCTGGCCATGCAAGCGGCGCGTAAGCTCCGCAACAAACGAGCTTACCATCGGGGGGGTCGACCGTGCCATGTCGGCGATTACCAGAATCAGGCTTTTTGGGTCCTTCTCGGCGATCTCTGTCATCTGGTCTGCCCAGTAGTCGGCGCGGTTGCGGTCCGCCCGATCGGCGGCAATCCGGGCTCCGACGCGACGCAGATTTTCAATCAATGCGAGACGCAGCATGATCGGGACTGCCCACAATTCGCCAAGCTTCAGGATGGTCAACGTTTGATAGGCGGCAACGAAACTGCTGAGGCTTTCCGGATCCGCCCGCCCATCGCCGTGCGAGACAATCTCCAGTGCGATGTCGTACACGCGTGGCAGGCCAGCCGATGGGCCGTTCAGCAAGCTCGGCAGTTCCCGACAGTAACCCTTTGGCAAGTGTCGCCTAGCCATCCGAATCTGTTCTTCGATCAGATAGAAGTTGTCGAGCAGCCATTCCCCTGCCGGCGTAATCCGGCGGTCCATCTTGACGTCCTCTGTCAGCAGGTTGCGGGCGCCAATCAAGACGCCTTCATTTTCAGACAGACGCATCAGAAGCCAGTCCGAAGCGCGTCCCAGGCTCAACTTGTGCGAGTCCGCCAGCGCCGTGCCGTGCCGCTCCATCTGGTCTCTGCTGAATAGTTCTGATCGCAACGGCGGTTCGTCGCCGGCGACTTCTTGTGCCAGGCTGGTTCTGCTGAAACGCGTCCTCAGATGAAGCAGGGTCTGGAGAATCCTCTTGCCGCTCGCCCTCACTCTTAGTGCCTCCTCTTATGACCCGCCATGCGCTGTGCGCGGCATACGAACCTTATCGAAAAAACATTAGTTTACCTAAAAAGGTTCAACCAAAATGACTTGAGAAAATGATCAGCGCCTTGCAGGCAGGGACTTCCCCTTCGTCGTGATGACTGAATCATCAACGCATTGACCCGCACTTTCCTGTTTGGATGTCGATGCGCAGGCGGCAAAGCTGGTGATCAGCATAAGAACCACAAAACAGCGGATAATGATAGGTCTCTTTTCAAAGAGGTTGCTATTCTCTGTAAATTTGATTGTTAAATGTTTCATTGCGTACCATTTTCGGCCGGAGGCATCTTGAAATTCGTCAAATATTCCTGGAGATGTTGACCGCCTCCTTGCCAAATACCTCATCTTCTCCGGCATGAATTCAAATCGCTACAATATCTTTCATTCATGAATGACTCTGACCGGCACAATGATAATGTAGGGTCTGGAGTTTTTTTCCTATGGAATCCGATTCACTATCCGGGGTCGGATTTTTCGGCCCGGCATCAAATGGGGATGACAATGACAATCGCATCCATTCGGTATTTCAGGGCATAATCCATTACGGCATCGGCTGGTCCGTTAACGGTACGCGCCTAGGTTGCTGTCTGGTTTTCGGCTGGACTGCGCTATATGTCTCAGTTTTCGGTTGATCATAATCTCCTGACCGAGATTGACCGCCAGCAGGGCAATGGCAATTACCCAGAGAATATGGATGAACAAACCCATCGTCAAACCGGAAACCAGACCCAGCAACCACAAAATTACCAGTGCGACAGCTATCGTCCACAACATGCAATCCTCCTTCCTGCTTGCTCCTTCCCACTGTCGATCATTGCAGCATCATCATGCCAGCCGCCAGTGCTCATCCAATGACAAGAACTCTTTTTTCGTGAGATGATCAGTGATCAGGATCATGAAAATGTAACAGCAAATGGTCTGCCAATAGTCCGAGAAGATCCGCAGTTTTTAATTTATCCTTTAATAACGTTTGGTTAAATCAACAGGAGGGGGCAGTAGAGAAACATAAAAGGTTTCATGCGGCCTCAATATGTGGTGGAACCTCAGCATATTGAGGGCTGCTTTGAAGGGAGGGGGACAGACTAATCCGGTTCGTTAGTCTCCGGCCTCGCTATCCCGAGCTTATGCATTCTTGCTCGCAAGGTGCTCGGGTGGAGGCTCAGGATCGCTGCGGCCCCGTCCTTTCCCTCAATGCGCCATCGGGTTTCAGAAAGGATTTTAAGAATTTGGTTTCGCTCTGTTTCTTCTAAGGTTTGCACTGCGGGGAATGGTTGAAGGGTTGAAAGCTCCAGTTTGTCTGCCAAGTGCAAAATCGGCCCGTGGCACAAGATTGCTGACCGTTCAATGATGCTCTCCAATTCACGGACATTCCCAGGCCACGGATAATCCTGAAGCGCCGTCATCGTCTCCTTCTGAATCGAGGTGATTCGTTTGCCCAATTTCCTGGAATAGCTCTCTATGAAAGCCTCGACTAGCAGAGGAATGTCTTCTCTTCTCTGTCGCAGCGGAGGAACGGTGATGGGGAAAACGTTGAGCCTATAGTAAAGGTCCTGTCGAAAACGCCCCTTGCGAACCTCTTCTTCAAGGTTTCGGTTGGTCGTTGCCACGATCCGCACGTCGACTTTGATGGTATGTGACGAGCCCAGGCGTTCGAACTCGTTATGCTGAATCACCCGGAGCAGCTTGGCCTGAACCTCCAACGGCAGCTCCCCGATCTCGTCCAGGCAAAGGGTGGAACCATTGGCGACCTCGAATCGGCCTATCTGCCGCGTATCGGCCCCGGTAAACGCTCCCTTCTCCCGGCCGAACAATTCGCTCTCAATTAAATTGCCCGGCAAAGCGGCACAGTTGACCGTGAACAAGGGCCGTTCCTTGCGGGGACTCATGTCATGGATGGCGGCAGCGATCAGTTCCTTTCCCGTACCGGTCTCGCCAAGAATGAGGACAGTTGTGTTCGCAGGAGCAACCTGTTCCGCTCGATAGAGAACATATTTGAGACCGTCGCTCTGCCCGATAATGTTGTCAAATCGATGTTTCATTTTGTTCTCGCGGCGGAAGTAAATGTTCTCGATCTCCAGTTGGTCTTTCATTGCCTTGATTTCGGAAAGAGCCGTCTTGAGCTCGACTGTCCGCTCCTCCACGCGCCGTTCCAGTTCGTCGTTAGTTCTCCGTAAAACCTCTGCTATATGTTTCCGTTCGGTGATATCGCGGATGTTGCACTGAATCACTCTATGATGATTGACAAGATAGACATTACTGACGAATTCAACGGCCATGGGCCGTCCATCTCTTGTCTCAAGCGGTAAATCATTGTAGCGGGCATATCCTTTGTCCTGCAATTCCAAAAAGGTGGCCTTCGACGCTTCAATATCTTTAAAAACCCCGATTTCCCAAAGCTTTTTCCCTAAAAAGTCTTCATGCGAATAACCCAGCATTTCTACCAGGAAGGGGTTCGCATCCGATATTTGTCCTGTTTCGGCATCAATGATTAATATTCCATCCTGGGCTGTTTCAAAGAGGCGGCGGTATCGCATTTCAGAAATTATCAGCGCTTCCTCCATCTGTTTTTGGTCGGTGATGTCCTCAAAAGCAAGGAGTATTCGTTCCGTGCCTTTGCCTTCCCGATAGATCCGACGAGCGTTGAGAAGGACCCTTTTTCGCCCAATGCGTTGGAATGGGTGATCAACTTCGAAATCATTAAAGTAGGTGTTTCGGGGGACAATCTCCTCTAACAGCTCTCGCAATGCAGGTATATCCCACTCGTGGTGGCCAACGTCAAAAATGAATCTTCCCACAGTCTCTTCAGGCGCCACCCGGAAAGTTTCGTAAAAGGAACGATTCGCTGAGATGACTTTCAGGTTGGGGGCAAGCACGACAAGCGGTTCACGTATTGTCTCCACGATGCTCTCAGTGTATTCTTGAGCTTTCTTAAAGGTTTCATCCGCTCGCTTGCGCTCGGCGATTTCAGCCTGCAACTTTTCGCCGGCCTCCTGTAAGCGACGCTCCGTATCATAAAGCCTCGCCTGAAGCTCTTCCACCTTAGTGAGACATTGATGCTTTGCAGGGGCCTTTCTTTTCATAACTTTCCTCTGTCTAATTTTGAAATATACCTTATATTATATTGATTTTTACACATAATATTATAATCCTGAATCCATAGTCAAGGTTTGATATCGCAATTAAATCAAAGGGTTAAAAATCATAAAATGTGAATGATAATTTCCTGAAATTATTCAGAAAAATTACATTCGCTCTGGATTCAGGAATAATTCAACTCAGAGATATCGATGAGATTGTAAGAGGCGCTGATTGTGCAAACTCTCAGAAGATTTCAACCTATGCTGCGCGGGAGTGATTGAAAAAATGAAATGCGCCGGTTATTGACAACACCATGAAACAAAATTGAAGGTCAGTCAGGAGGGCTGCTCTGCTCCCGGATAGCGTCTTCATCACGTCTCCTTGAGGAAGCATCAAAAGTGCAGACGATCTCGGCGCCGATGAGAAATATGCAGGCTGAATAATATATCCATAGCAGAAAAATGACAAAACTGGAGAGGGGTCCGTAGATTGCACCGATCTGGGTCGCTACGTTGACTACGTAGAGGTTAAACAAATGTCTGGCTGCTTCAAGCAATAGGGCCGTAAAAAGGCCTCCGTAAAGGGCGTTGCGAAAAGCAATTTTCTTAACCGGCAGCAATGCGTAAAGGACGGCAGCCGTTATGAATACAAGGAATACAGGTATGACGAACCGTATGAGGAAACTTTCTACAATCCCGATCCGAAAACCCGTTGAATCCGTGAACATCAGGTTTAGCATTTGGATTAAAGAGGTTGCCGCGAAGGAGATGATAATAAAACCCGCGATCATGCTGATCATGAGAAATGACATGACGATTGAGGTTAGCTGTGACCGCTTAGCCTTTTCCTGGAATATTACATGAACAGCAGATTCTAACGACCGATAGAGCAGATGGGAAAAATAGGTATAAATAAGAAAGCTGAAGACTCCTATCTTTTTGTACGTGACTAAGGCCATCAATCCACGGGAAATATTAGCGGTCGCCGCTGGGAAGAATCTCATTGCCCTCGCCGAGAAGAATGCGTAAAATTCTTTGTTTTCTCCCAGAAAATAGCCGAATATCGTGACGAGAAGAAAACAAAGAGGTACAAACGACATGAGAAAAAAATAGGCCATCGAGCCGGCATGAATAGGACCGTTGTCTTTGAAAAAGGAGAGGATGCTCTTCGGGATCACGTTCATTTCAAGCCCTGCGTCGGGAGCGATCTTGCGTGCCGCCATGCATCAAGGCAAGGGACGGCTGAAAAGAGCTCGCTGCATATGAAACGATCCTTGTTCAGCCCCGCTTTCTTAAGTTGAATGAATCGGGAGTTTCTGATGTTTTAGCTTCAAGGTCGTCGTTTCTCTTCGCCATTCGGTTTTTTAACAGTTCGCACATGCTGTAATCAATATATCTTATCGTATAAAAGAGTTTAGATATACCTATTTTTTCCATCTTGTGCAACAAATGGCGTTGCTGCACCCGCGAGAATCTGAGCGAAAAATCGTTTCATTCACAAGTCTGCGGCGCACGGGATTGATTTGAGGCAAGGATTTCGATTGATAATCACTTTTCTGCAAACTGAAATCGTTTCTCTCGAAATAATCTTATACAGGCGTCTGCGACAGCATCGTCATAAAGGGTTCCCTTGTTTTTCTCGATCTCTTCAAGGGCTGCCTCAATGCCCAGAGCCGGTCGATACGGCCGATGGGAAGCCATGGATTCAACAACATCGGCCACGGCAAGTATGCGGGCCTCCATAAGAATCTCATCTCCCTTCAGATTTCTTGGATAACCAGAACCATTCATCCGTTCGTGGTGTTGGTAAACAATTTGCGCAAGGGGCCAGGGGGATTCCACATCCTTCAGCATCTCGTAGCCTTTCCTGGAATGTTCTTTAATCAGGGCAAACTCAATATCCAGCAGCTTTGTTGGTTTAGACAACAGCTCCGCGGGTATGGACAGTTTTCCAATGTCATGGATGGAACCCGCCATGCGGATGCCATCGATCCTATCCGGGGAAAGTTTCATCTCCGTGGCAATGGCGCGAGCGAGGTCTGTTGAGCGAATCTGGTGGCCGGCCGTATAGGGATCTCGCGCCTCCACGGCAGACACCATGACCTGAATGGTTGCGCCAAAGGCTTTCCTGAGACTATCGAGGGATCGCTGAAGTTCATCCTTGGCCTGTTTCCGGTCAGTGATGTCGCGGGTCACGCCCAGAATGCCAATCGGTTGCTGATGTTCGTCTCTAATGAAGGAAAGCTTCACCTCCGTCCACACGGTTGTCCCATCTTTTCGATTCATTTCCAGTTGAAGCGTCCGGGATATGGAAATCTCTCTCTGCTCCGACTTTTCGAGCTCTATGACCTCTGATACGGTTCTCATGGCCAAATCCCAGGAGGCGGGCGTCAATGTTTCAAAAGGTTGTTGCTTCAACACTTCGGCCGATTCGTATCCTCTCAGGATTTTTACGGAAGGGCTGACATAGGTATAATTTAGATTCATATTCAATACGAAGATAACGTCATTGACATTATCGGCCAACAGGCGATATTTGGTTTCGCTTTCTTTTAAAGCCTCCTCCGCCCGCTTGCGGTCAGTAATGTCCCGGGTAACGCTGAGAATGTGGGGTACGCCATTAAGATCGATCACAGAGGCTGACATCAACCCATATCGGATATCGCCTCTCTTCATTCGAAAAGCGGCTTCAATGTTGCTGGCGTCCCCGTCCTTTTTTAATCGGGCAACAAGGCTTTGTCTGTCCTCGACATTTTCCCAGATATTGCATTCTGTTGAGGTCTTTCCGATGATGTCCTCTTCGGTATATCCCGTGATCTTGGTGAATCCTGAATTAATCGCCGTATACATGCCGTCTTCGAGACGATTGATGTTGACGGAATCCGGACTCGTATAAAAAGCCTTGCGGAATTTCTCTTCACTCTCGATTAACGCCTCTGCCGCACGTTTGCGATCGGTGAAGATTGGAGCTATCCTTGAAATGCCGACAACAAGTAAGAGCGATATCATGAGGGCTATAAGTTCGGCGTTAAAGTCGGGCCGGATCAACTCGTCTCCAGAAAGCATGCGGATTAACGGGACGCACCGCCTGAGCGCCATAAGCATCAATGCCGCTGAGATGAGGCTCCAGGCTGCCCGCCTGCCGGTAAGAGGCATAAGTCTTAAGGCCATAAATGCTGCAACGAACTGGAGGAGAATTGAAAGCGTTAAAATGAATAGTACGATCATAGTGCCGTCTTTCCCTCCATTACATTGACGTTTTCTTTCAGTCCGCTCATTCGTAAACCCCTGCCGGCGAAGAAACGGTTTATCCATTCGATCTTGGTTGTAAGTACATTAGGTTCAAAGGGTTCGCGATATCTTTACAGTTCCTTATCCGCCTGTACATGTTCAGAGATGTCTGTAACTATGCACTGCAACAATGGGCGGGACGCTATGGATTCTCATTTCTTGACCGCTAAGACTATTACGCCTGCCCCTATCATGAGAATTCCAACCCACTCTCTGGCTGACGGGCGTTCATCGAGAAAGAGAAACGCGAACACCGCAACGAGCAACAGGCTGAACTTGTCTACGGCGGCGACCTTTGATGCATCGCCAATCTTCAGGGTTCGGAAGTAGCATACCCACGACGCTCCTGTTGCCAAGCCGGAGAGGGCCAGAAAGAGCCATGTTCGTGAGGAAAGCTCGAATGGGTTGCTCCACTTTCGGTGAAATACACGAACGCGGCAAGCACGGCCATGATGACTGCGGTACGAACCAGCGTCGCGAGATCGGAATCCACCCCTTCAAGCCCGATCTTCGCAAAGATGGCAGTGAGCGCAGCGAACACGGCGGACAATAATGCCCAGAAGAACCAGTTTGATGCTGTTGCCATAGTCGAATAACGCCTAACAAATTATTCTATAGTTCTCGGACAACTCAACGCTCCGCGGGAATCTTCAGGGCTCTATGCAATGACCGCCTGTCTGGCGTCTTTGCACTCGACACCGTCAACTTCCCTCATGGCTTTCAAAGTATTATTAAATGACACTAATCTCCTGACAATCTTTTCACAACCGTTTTTTTTATGATTCCGCATATTTTTGTCTATAGAAAGATTATTACGAACCCTGATAGTCTTTTCAAGTCCTTGATATTTATCGAGATCGGAGATTTGGGTGGTAGAGGAAAAAGCTCACGGGAAAAGCCATCTCCGATATTATCATGTTCGGTCCGTAAAGCATCCTGCACTGTGAATTTTGTACTCACTAAAAAAAGACCTAATAGTTTAAAACTTACGAGATGGGGGGATGAGATGCGCGAACTTTTTCTTTTTTGGCAATGAATAGGCCTTTATTTTCGAATTAAGAAAAAAAGACCAGGCATCTCCTCCATCCTCTGGTCTTTGCCGTCCATGCTGATCGTAATGCCTTCGGAGCTGCTGACGGACTTTTTTAAGCATTTCAGAATACAATCACTCTTCCTTCCCGGCAGATAGCGGATATTGATCGTTTCAGGCGCAGAGGCACGGCAAAGTGATCGGATTGTCCGCCCATTTCACGGATTGCTTTTTCCCGGAACGGGTTTTTCGTAGCTCGTGGGACCGTCTTCGTAGCCCACCAGTTTAAGCCACCAGGCGGGATAGAAAACGGCCTGGGCGATTCCCGCCTTCGTGTTCAGATAGCCATCGTTGTACTTCAGGTAGAGTTGCTCGGAGAGTTTCCACCATTCCCGGAGCACGTCGGCGGCTAATTCATCGGCATACTCGGTCAAGAGACGGCGGGCGGCGTTCTTCTCGCCGTTCTTCCAGAGGGACAGCGCCTGGTCCTCAAGCTCCTGTTGTTTTCCGAAGGCGCTGGCCTCGAAGCGGTCGCGCACCGCTTGAATGTCCTTGATCATGTACGAATACTTGAGCATGGCGAAGTTCGCCACGTAATTGAAGGCCGTCCACATGCTTTCCCTGTCGAACTTGAGGATATTCCCTCTTTGGATGGAGGGGGCCAGATTCATCGCACCCGCGTAAAACGGCATGAGCACCGCCGTGGCCGGCCGGTCCGGTCCGAACCATGTCAATCCGCCGATGGCGTTCGGAAGCCAGTTGCGAGACTGGTTTACATAGGCATACACGCAGCGGTAGATGTTCAGCGGCCGTTCGAATTCACCTTTGAGAGGGGTCAGGCGACCCTCCTTGTCCGCCATGCCCTCGGCCTGTCCCTCGAAGCGGTTGGGATTGCCGAAGGGACCGGCGGCCAGTCCCTTGGTCAAGTCGAACTCGGTGCCCTCGTAGTTGTCGCGGTGAATCGTGAAGATGTTTTCAACCGTCAGTTTCTGGTCAGGCGCGACGGCAAAGGGATAGACTCGTGTGAAAGGACCCTCTGCCGATGAGGACAGGTTCAGAGACGGTGCAACCAGAGACTGGGCGCGCCAGACGCGCCGCAGAGAGTAATAGGGATGATGAAACTCGCCGTCGCCATAAACGCTGGTCCAGTCGAGGGGTCCTTGTTCGGGTTTCCACCAGCCCTTCTTTTGGGCCACATCGAAGATGTTGGCGGAGAACATCATATCCTTGGCGTCTCTGGGGACTTCCCGAATGCGAAACTGGTTGGCCGCCACAAAGAAGCCGTTGTCGGGTACGCGCTGAGCCACCCAGACGCCGCCGGCGCCGTTCATGTCGTAACCGGCCATTTCCATGACCCACCCCTCTTCCGGGTCGGCGACAATCAGGGTCTCGCCCGTTCCGTAGTAGCCGTATTTTTCGATGAGTTCTCCCATCAGCTTCACGGAATCGCGAGCCGTCTTGCACCTCTCCAGCGCAACCCGGGACAGCTCTGACGAATAGAAAATGCGTTTCCCCGGCTCGGGCTCGGGATGCACCTTGGCTTTGTCGGTGCATTCGCCGATGGACAGCTGGTGTTCGTTCATTATGCCGTAGTTGGCGTCGAAATAGGCGTATGTATGGGACGCCTGCGGGATAAATCCCAATGCCACGCAGG
>JAFGGB010000110.1 GCA_016930775.1 Deltaproteobacteria bacterium | reverse complement strand
GCCGTGACAGAGTATCTCCGTAACAGTTCGATGGGCGAATGAAAGGCTGTTGCGGCCGTAACCCGTGGCGACGACCCTCTCCACCCCGGAAGAGCTGAACCCGAGTTCCGCAAGCAGTTCTTCGAAGACCTTCCGGCCGGCCTCGGCGGAGTTCCAGCCAGTAGCGATGACCCTGGATCCCAGAACAACGTCGCCGCTGAGCAGGACGGCTTTTGTGGTAACGGACCCGATATCTATGCCGGCAACGATCATTGAAAACCCGTTTGAACGATCAGAGGGCCGAGGCGCCGCCATCGACCATAAGGGTGTGTCCCGTGATGAAATCGGAACCCCGGGACGCAAGAAACAGGACGGGATGAACTACATCGATCGGCTCGGCGATTCTGCCGAGAGGTATGGCCCTCACTATTTCCCGATAGAGGGGTTCACTGGACCAGAAGGGTTTGCTGAAATCCGTTCGAACCATCGAGGGCGCCAGGGCGTTGACCTGAATATTAAAGGGGGCCAGTTCCACTGCCAGCACTTTTGTCATCATCTCTACGGCCGCCTTGGCGATGCCGTAAATCCCCATAGCGGGAGCGGCCTTGCGCGCCGCGATGGATGAGACGGCGACTATTTTACCGCCGCCCTGCGCCTTCATGAGGGCCGCCGCTCTTCGGGAACAGAGGAAGGTCCCTGTGAGATTCGTGTCAATGATCTTCTGCCAGAGATTCGTCTCCGTTTCCGCGAGGGAAGGTGTCATTATATTCATTCCCACGTTGTTGATAAGGACGTCAAGGCGGCCGAATCGTTGTTCGACGGCGTCGAACAACCGTTCCACATCATCCTCTCTGGCAATGTGGGCCGGCAGGGCCAGCAAGCGGTCCTGTTCGCCAAGCAGGCTTCGCGCCGCCTCCAATCCATCCTGTTTCCGGCCGCAGATGGCAACCCGGGCCTTTTCGTGATGAATGAGACGCCGGACGATTTCAAGACCGATGCCTCTGCTCCCGCCCGTAACGAGAACGACCTTGTCCTTCATCCCATAGGAGATTTCCTCCATGACAATTCTCCCTTATGAACCCTTTTTTCGTTCCTTTATGATCTCCATAAAGGCTTCGATCCTCGTGGTTATCTGCGACTCCGAAAAACTCCGATCGTCTACCATATCGGCCTCGAGAACAAGACAGGGCAACCCCCGTTCCTTCCGGACTATCTTCTGGATATCGTACTGTCCCAGGGAGTACGGCTTGCAACTCCTGTTGGAATGCATGACCAGCCCGTCGACGGCGTACGCGTCTATCATCGCGATAACCTGCCTGGCCATCTGATCGACGCCGATATTAAGATATATCCGTGTGTATCCCTCGGCCATGCTTTCTAAAAAACTGTTCTCGTCCATATAGCGGAGCGATCCGGCCCAGGCCGAGGTGTAGGTATCCGCCACGAGACAGGCGTCATGTTCGGCAAATTTTTTCGAGAGCCAGCGCAGTCTCGGCCAGATCGGAAGATTATCCCAGAGAAGGCGGTAACGTTCGTTCGGCAGGGCGCCTATCCCCCTGGCAGCGCGATCCCTCAGATGGCCCAGAAGCCATCTGTAATATGAAATGGCCGTCTCGGTTCCCCGAAGTGTTACGATGAGGGCCAAATAAAAGAAGGCGTCGAAAGCCGTCAGCGGGCTGGGCCTGTTGGCCGCCGTATCGAGAACCGCCTGCCAGAGCCGCTGTGCTTCGATGGAACGTCGTCCCACTTCCGCCATTGCCCGATGATCGAAGGGCCTGTCGCAGACTTCCTCAAGAAAAACGATGTATTCTTCAAGCTGCCTCTTCACGTAGCGGCTGACTTCCTCTGTATAATCAACATGGCAGAAGGGCGTGTCCAGGATGAACAGAGGCGCCTGAAAGTATCTGGCCTGAATCTCGTACCACTTGAGCACGGTGCCGCATATATTGGTGCAGCAAATGAGCATGTCCGGCCGGGGCAGACCGCCGATTGGTCCGCCGCCATGAACTGCACAGGCAATATCCGACCGGGCATAGGAGCAGAGATCGCTCGAATAACCCATCGCCTCGGCCTTCTCACAGAGACCGACGCCCGTCTTCGACGCCCCGATCATGGCGCCGTGATTCTCGGGATATACAGGAATCACATCCATGGCGATGAGGGGTTCAACTGGACCGCCGCTGGTAATCCATGCAACCTTCTTTCGCCGCAACCCGGCCGTTTTGGCCTCCATATAGTAGGTCGTCATGATGTCCCGGAGATCCTTAGTCTTCCTGAAACGGGTGCGGCCCTTCCGGGCGGCGATGATCATCTCGATAATTGCACTCTTGATGAATCTCATGACGTCTCCCGGACTTCCGTCGAAGCTGTCGGCATTCTTCGCATCAGGAGATGGCGAAAGGTCTCCAGACGCGTCGCGACCTGACCTTGCGGAGGCAAACGATCCTCCAATTCCAGCAGCAACGTCGCCATTCCCTCTTTCTCCAGAGCTTCGCGCAGATAGGGGTAATCGAAAGCGTGGGGTTCGCAGAATTTGAGAAGAATGAAAATCACGCCGGCGGCCCTTCTGGAACGAGCCAACATCGTCAAGTGCTCGGCCCGTGCCGTAATCGAGCTGTGTTTTGCGGGGCATGTCGCACGCGAGACATACCGTTGCGCCAAAGCCTCCACCGGATCGCCGGTCAGATTGATCGCTCCATCGGCGTAGCGCAGGCCTGTGCAGAGATCGTCCCCGACTATGGCAACGCCAGCTCCATCGAACATGCCGAAGAGATCCGGCTGATCGCAGAGGCCTCCCGAGAGCAGTATGCGGGGTCCGCCGCGATCCCTCGTTTCTTCCCTCGATCGGGGCAATCGCCAGAGGAGATCGAGAAGTCGTTCCCTGAAATCCTCCCGATCCATGATCATCGCTGCTTTGAGGACAGTGGCGTACTCCCGGCCGGAAAGAATAGCGGGCCGTTCCGCCCGCATGTCTGAAAGATCCCGCAGCGCCGACCGTATATCGTTGTAGAGGGCGCAGGAGCGCCGGAGATCGTTGTCGTCGATCCTCACGGACAGTCCCTTTTCGATTTCAGTCCTGAATGTGCGGAGAATATCTACAAGATAGCGGAAAGAACTTTCGCGGGACAGAGTAACGGGAAGAACAATGTCCGCGAAAAATGGAAACTTGGTGTTGAGCCGCCAGATATCGGAGAGCCGCTGCATGGAATCGCATGTGTGCGGAAAAACCGTTCCGTCAAGCATGTCGAGGCGTCCCGTCAGGGCGTCCTCCAGGGCCTTCCGGACCACGGAGCATG
>JAFGGB010000109.1 GCA_016930775.1 Deltaproteobacteria bacterium | reverse complement strand
CATCCTCTTCTCCAACGACGCCTTCGGCCAGCACTACGCCTCGGAACAGCTCTTCAACGACCGCGTCGATCGGACGGAACTGATGGCCGAGTGCATCAAGTACTACGCCAACATCCTGACCCCCTTCAGCGAGCTGGTGACGAAGAAGATCCAGGAGGTCCTGGCCTTCAACCTGCCGGTGGATATGATCTGCACGAGCCACGGCGTGATCTGGCGGGACAACCCCGTCCAGATCGTCGAGCAGTACCTGAAATGGGCCGACGCCTATCGGGAGAACCAGATTACCCTCGTCTACGACACGATGTGGAACGGCACCCGGATCATGGCGGAGCAGATCGCCGCGGGCATCGCCGAGGCGGACCCCGAGGTCACCGTGAAGCTCTTCAACCTGGCCAAGTCCGACCGCAACGACGTGGTGACGGAGCTCTTCAAGTCCAAGGGGCTCGCCGTCGGCTCGCCGACGATCAACCGGGGCATCCTCACCTCCATTGCCGGCTTTTTGGAGGAGATCAAGGGGCTCCGGTTCCGCAACAAGAAGGCGTCGGCCTTCGGCTGCTACGGCTGGAGCGGCGAGTCGGTCAAGGTGCTCAAGGGCCTGCTCGAGGCGGCCGGTTTTGCCGTCGTCGACGACGGCATCCGCTGCACCTGGAACCCCGACGCCGAGGGCGCGGCGGCCTGCCGGGCCTACGGCAAGGCGCTCGCCGGTCTGATGGCCTGATCGACGGGTCCCGCGGCGGCCGCCCCGATCCATCGCCGGGTGGACCGCCGCGGACCCGGTGCCGGGCGAGGGCCGAAACCGGCCCTGCGTTTCGTCGTCGCGCGGTCCCCGGCTGCGTCGGCGTCAGCGCCGGACCCGTGACCCACGTCACACCGGGAATGTGAAATAGATCACATCCCGAAGAACAGCGCTTGACAGGGCGCGATCTCCCGGGGTACCTTGGGTTGCCGGCGATCGCCGTCCACTTCAACCGATCGGGAGGGGTCATGAACAAATCGGAATTGATTGAGGCATTGTACCGCAAGGAATCCCTAACGGAACAAGCGGCATCCGACATCGTCAACCTCGTCTTCGATGGGTTCAAGGAGGCCCTCAAGGCGGGCGACCGGATCGAGATCCGCGGCTTCGGAAGCTTTTCCGTGCGGGAGTACGGGGCCTACACGGGCCGGAATCCCCGAACGGGGAAGAAGGTCGCCGTCCAGGCCAAGCGCGCCCCTTTCTTCAAGGTCGGCAAGGGGATGAAAAAGCGGGTCAACGGCGAGTAGACCGCTCATTTCTCTCATCAGTTCCTTGCGGTTGGATGGGCATCCCGCGGCGGTGCTGATCCGCACTGCGGTTTCGCAGGATTGCCACCCGACCGATACCGCCGTGATGCCCCTTCGGTTTTTTCCGTTGACAATCGGTTTTGCCGGCGCTAGGATGCCGATCGATTCCCGTTAAGGATCGATCTGTTCGCCCGTCGTTCCATCAAAACAAACCAGGGAGGAACACGATGCATCTGAAGTGGCCGATCTGATCCCCTCTTGCCTCCGGACCCATCGGAGAGGGAGGGGATTTTCCTTGTCCGCCGTTTTGCATCCCGCCCCGCCGCGGCTTGTCCCATTCTCTTACCGTCTTGACCCGACGTCGCCGTAGCGATATCCCCCGGGAAGTCAATGCCCTTGTCCGTGATCCCCGACGCCGCCAAGGAGAGGCCGTGAGACCGATTATCCGCACCCGCCAGGACGCCATCGCCGCTGTCGGCGCGCCGCCGCAGGCGGAACGCTTCGTGGCGATCGACGTGGAGACGACGGGCCTCTCCCCCCGCGCCGGCCACCGGGTCATCGAGATCGGCGCCGTCGCCATCGAGGAGGGGCACATCGTGGGGGAGTTCGCCACGCTGATCGACGCCGGTGTCTCCGTCCCCTACGCCGTTCAGGCGATCCACGGCATCACCGACGCGATGCTCGCCGGCCAGCCCCGGCCCGAGGAGGCCCTGCCCCTTTTCTCCCGCTTCATCCGCGAGAGCACCCTTATCGCCCACAACGCCCCCTTCGACCTCCGCTTTCTCCGTCACGAGTTCGCCCGCCTGGGCCTCGGCCTCCCCCATCCCCACCGCTGCACCCTGGCGCTGAGCCGACACCGGCTGCCCCGCCTGGCCGACCACAGCCTGGAGACGGTCTACCGACACCTCTTCCCCGAGGCGGATTTCCTGCGCCAGAGCCACCGCGCCCTCGAAGACGCCCGGCTGGCGGCGAAGATCTGGCTGAAGCTGGGGGGAGGATGAAGAAGAAAAAAGATCCATCTTACGGAGGTTTCATTCAAAAGGCAGGCGGTACGCAAACATATCAACATCTGCGAGGTGACGCGTCATGGCCAAGAAGCTCTCCTACGAACGCTACGCCTGGTTTCACGGCCAGGTAAAGGCCGGCGCCTTCCCCAACGCGGCCCGGCTGGCCGAGCAGTTCGAGATCTCCCGCAAGCAGGCCCAGCGCGATGTGGCCTTCATGAAGGACCGCCTGGGCGCCCCTCTGCTCTACCATCACGCCCCAAGGGGCTTCGGCTACGAAGACGGCCATTACGAACTGCCTCCTTTCTGGCTCCGGGAAGAGGAACTGCGCGCCTTCTGCCTGGCCCTGCGGCTCGCCGCCGCGATCCCGGACCGGGATCTGAAGGCGGCCCTGCATCAACTCCTGGAAAAGTTCCTCTCGCTGCGTTCCGCCGACGCGACGCCCCCAATCCGGACGATGGAGGAAAAGGTCTCGGTCAAGAACGTGGCCTACTCCCGGGTTCCGGAGCCGGTGTTCCATGCCGTGGTCGGAGCCCTCTTCGCGGACCGCACCCTGCAGATCGTCTATCACACCCCGCATAAAAACGAGACCACGGAGCGGTTGATCCGGCCCCTGCACCTTTTGTGCTACATGGGCAACTGGCACCTGGTCGCCTTCTGCGGCCTGCGGGGCGAGATCCGGGACTTCGCCCTCTCGCGCATCCGCTCCGTGCAGACATGCCCCACCCCCTTGCCCCTGCCGGCCGGCCTTCCGTCCATCAAAGCGTATCTCCGCCGGAATTTCGGCGTCATCGCCGGTAAGCGCTCCACCGAGGTAACGCTGCGCTTCGCGCCCGGCGTCTCCCCCTGGGTCGCCGAGCAGGAGTGGCACGAGGCCCAGCAGGTCTCCCGAGAAAGGGACGGCAGCCTGCGCCTGACCTTCCCGGTATCGGGCTTCGTCGAGGTGATCCGGGAGATCCTCAGGTTCGGCGCCGGGGTCGAGGTACTGGCGCCCAAGGAGCTGCGCGAGGAGGTCCGGAAGGAGATCGGGAGGATGGGGAGGTTGTACCGGCAGCCGACGACGAGAATGCCCTGAAGCAAAGCAGAGCCTGGCCTTGAAACCGGAGGCCTGTCGCCGCTGATTGCAGGCGAAGGAAAGAGGAGCTACGTATGACCTCACCAAAAAAAATATTCTGGGGGGACATCATTTGGGGGACCAAGGGGTGTACGATCGGGATCATACGGGGAAACCACTCTCAATAGGGGTGACGAAAACACAATGATGTCGGCAATAAAGGCATTGCGCACTTAAACTCACAGTCCGTAACTTCAAGCTGAACGGATCCCCTATAAGGGACTTATCACGGATTGTGATAACTTCTTAACTTAATGGGGGAATGCAGAGGAATTTGACTCCTTGAGATTCCAAATTGGAATGTCAAAGCCGGCGGGAAGGGGCGGCAGAAAATTCCTTCTCTATGCCTTTACGGAACAGGGCGTGGTCAATCTAACTCATCAGTGAGGACAACAAAACGCGGTGTTTTAAAATTGAGGGACCAAATCCATGCCTAAATACATAGCCCATAAAAATCAGCAACTTTACGAACATCTTGCAGGCGTTGCTGATCTTGCAAGAATCCGTGCCGAAAAAATCGGCATGGGACTTTATGGAGAACTGCTTGGACTACTTCATGATGCCGGGAAATACAGCTCAGAATTTCAGAAATATATCACTGATGCCCTAAAGAAGGACGACCCTCAGTTCAATGCTGATGAAGATGAAGAGTTTGAAGACCCGACTGGTAAAAAGGGAAAGATTGATCACTCAACCGCCGGCGCCCAGTTTCTTGCCTGCAACAACAACTCATCAAACGCCCATAAGATCCTTGGCCAGCTTCTAGCGCTCTGTTTGGTGTCGCACCACTCAGGCCTTATCAACTGCCTGACGACTGACAACAGCGGGACATGGGATTCCTATTCAAGGCGGTTAGCAAAAAATGACAATAAGACGCACCGGGAGGAATGTTTTAAGAATATCGATAAGCCCATATTTGACCGGATAAATACCATTCTCACGGGCAAGCTATTTACAAAACAATTTGAAGAGAAGTGTCGAGATATCGTACGCGTTTCCCCAGAAAGAACCCCCCTTTCAACAGTTACACAGTTCCAACTCGGGTTGCTCACGAGGTTTCTCTTCAGCACGCTTATCGACGCCGATCGGCAGGATACGGCTGATTCAGAAAAACCCAAAGCCGCACGGCATCGTCAACAGGGAGAGTATCGTTCGTGGGATATTCTGATTGAACGGCTGGAAGGGAGATACAAAACTTTAAAAATAAAAAACCACGTGAATGAAATTCGCAAAGACATCACTATGCACTGTCTTCGTGCCGCAAAGCAAGCCAAAGGTTTGTTCACTCTGACAGTGCCTACAGGCGGAGGCAAAACCCTTGCGAGCCTACGTTTTGCGTTGCACCATGCCAAGCATCAGGAAAAGAAAGATGGCATCGATAGAATTATCTATGTCATTCCGTTTACATCAATCATTGATCAAAATGCACAGGTCGTGCGGGAAATCCTCGAACCGAAAGAGTGTCCTGAAGACACCGGTAAGATTGTGCTTGAGCACCATTCAAATATCGGAGCCGATGCGCAGAGTTGGAAAGAAAAGCTGCTAACCGAGAATTGGGATGCACCGGTTGTCTACACCACGATGGTTCAATTGCTGGAAACTCTCTTCGGGGCGGGAACCCGCGGGGCAAGACGAATGCATCAGCTGGCGAAGGCTGTGATCGTTTTTGACGAGATCCAGACACTTCCCATAAAATGCGTTCATCTCTTCAACAACGCAATCAATTTTCTGGTTGATCACTGCGGGAGCACAGTTGTCCTCTGCACCGCGACACAACCTCTGTTGGCAACAGTCGATGAAAAAAAGGGCGCCCTTAAACTGTCTGATAATAATGAATTGATGCCCGCTGTCGGCAAACTCTTCGGCGATTTGCAACGGGTGCATGTTCATGACTATCGCAAATCTCCTGGATGGACTTATCCGGAGATAACGACGCTCGCCATTGAGCAGATCAAGGCGAATAAGAGCTGTCTTCTCGTTGTCAACATGAAAAAGGCCGCCCGTATCCTTTTCGAGGAAGCGAAAAAAGAAGGAATCGAGGCTTTCCATCTGACCACGGGGATGTGTCCTGTCCACCGTAAGCAGGTACTCAAGACCATTCGACAGCAACTTGATGCCAAGGAGCCGATTCTCTGTGTGAGTACGCAGCTTATTGAGGCCGGGGTCGATGTAAGCTTCCAAACGGTCATCCGCATGCTTGCCGGGCTTGACTCCATTGCACAGGCGGCTGGTCGCTGCAATCGCCACGGTGAGCAGGAAATCGGTGACGTGTTTGTGGTCAATCCCGTGGATGAGAACCTGGACTATCTGAAGGATATTGCCATCGGCAAAGAAAAATCAAACCGTGTTCTTGATGACTATCAATCTGATCCATCAAAATACGATAACGACAGAATCGGTCCGAAGATGCTTGAATGGTACTATCAGAATTACTTTTACGGACGCAAAGAGGCCATGGATTATCCTGTCAAGGCAGATCGCAACGATACGCTTCTGAATATGCTCTCATCCAACAACCTTGCCGTTGATGAATTTCGTCGAACTCACAGAACAAAACCGTCCATAAATCTTTGTCAGTCATTCATGACCGCGGCCAAACGGTTCAGATCAATTGATGCACCGACGCGAAGTGTCATTGTCCGTTATGACAAGGAAGGAAGGGATCTGGTCGGTCAGCTTTGTGCCGCATTTGAGGTGGACAAGCAATATGGTCTGATCAAAAAAGCCCAGCAATACTCGGTCAACCTGTTTCCGCATGAATTTGAAAAATTGTCGCAGCAGGATGCACTTCAGCGGGTGCAAGAGGATACGGAGATATTCTATCTCGATAACCGGTACTACAGTAAAGTAACAGGCATATCACTGGAATCCGTAAAACAGGAGGAACAATTCCATGATGAATGCGTTGCCTAAGAACACGATCGAATTCAGGCTCTGGGGAAGATACGCGCTTTTTACCGACCCGCTTACCAAAATCGGCGGTGAGAAATGCTCGTATCATCTGCCGACCTACGAGGCTCTGAAGGGCGTCTGTAAGTCAATCTATTGGAAACCAACGATTATCTGGGTGGTTGATGCGGTCAGGGTGGTGAAACGCATTCGCACTCAAACCAAAGGAACGAAGCCTCTTGAATTCAGTGGAAGAAACACGCTTGCAATCTATACGTTCCTTTCCGATGTGGAATATCAGGTACGGGCTCATTTCATATGGAATGAGCGCCATGAGTCATTAGAGAGGGACCGAATCGACGGCAAACATTTCGCCATTGCCAAGCGGATGCTTGAGCGGGGCGGAAGACAGGACATCTTCCTCGGCACGCGCGACTGTCAGGGATATGTGGCGCCTTGCGTCTTCGGTGAAGGCAGCGGTGCCTATGACGGAGATCATGAAATCGGCTATGGACTGATGTTTCACGGGTTTGATTACCCTGATGAGAAAAAAGGTAGTGATGAGTTGTATGCCCGGTTCTGGTACCCGACGCTTAAAAAAGGGATGCTCACTTTCGATCGCCCGGAAGATTGCAAACATCGAAAGCTTGTACGGAAAATGGACCCTAAGACCTTTGGTACTGAAAATGTCAGATCGGTGGAACTTGATGCCGAAGAACTGGGGGTGGCGGAATGAGTTGGATACAGAAGTTGTATGAGACAAGTGCGGAAATTGACAAATTGCAGTCAAATAACGCAGAGCGACCTTGGCCGGTTTCCCACATGGAAAAAAAGGCGCATGTTGAAGTTACAATCGGCATTGACGGCAAGTTTCGACGAGTCCGTTCTTTAGGTTTTGATGAGTCCGTAACAATAATTCCGGTCACAGAATCTTCGGCAAATCGGACAAATACCGATGCTCCCCATCCCCTTTGTGAAGAACTGAGTTATTGTGCTGTTGATTTACCCAACAGAAAAGAGAAGCGATTTCAGATGATGATCGGGTTGTTAGACTGTTGGGCAGACTCTGAGGCCTTTTCACATCCAAAAGTGAGAGCCGTTCGTGACTACCTGAAAAATGATGGACAATTGTACAAGGCTCTATCTGAAAGCGGCTTGCTGCCATTCAAAACTGTAAGCTCCAAAGGGAAAAAGACACCTGTAGAGGATAGGAAGGTGTTTGTCAGGTGGAGAATAGAAGAGCCGGGCAATACTTGTTCCGGGACATGGGAGGATGCAAGTCTAATTGAATCATGGATTGACTGCGACGCAAGTCAGAATGCACCAGCGCAGGAAAGCCAACCATTTTGCATGTTCTCAGCAAGACCTGTTCGAATCGCAAAAGGACACCATCGGTTTTTGAGAACGTCAGACGATGGAGCAAAGCTTATCTCCTCAAATGACTCGGAAGGATTTACTTTCCGCGGGCGCTTTACCGACGGGAAAGATGATGCTGGGAAACAGGGCTGTACGGTCGGCTATGCTGAAAGCCAAAAAGCACATAACACCCTGAGATGGCTTATTCGCAGACAAGGCTATCATAAGGTTGACGATGAATTCGCTAGATGTTTTGTAGCGTGGGCCGTCAGTTGTAAACCAATCCCTGATCCATGCGCCAACTCATGGGATTTCCTTGGTCCTGAGTTCCAAACAAATGATTCGCCAAGCTCACAATCTGGCGATGTCGGGCAATCCTTTGCACTGCGCTTCAATAAAAAACTAGCCGGATACAAAGCCAGCATTACCGATACGGAAGATATTGTAGTCATGGGTTTGGATTCTGCGACACCGGGGCGCATGGCGATCACCTTTTACCGGGAATTGACCGGTTCTGAATTTCTTGAACGCATAGAAAAGTGGCATTCCGATTTTGCCTGGCTTCAAAATTACGGGAAGAGAAAGGACAAAGATACCAACAAGGAAATCCGTATTATTTTTGAAGGTGCGCCGGCACCGAAAGATATCGCATGGTGCGCATATGGTAAACGGGTAGGCGAAAAAGGAGAATTGAAGGTTGATACTAAACTCCTCAATGCCACTGTAGAACGTCTTCTGCCTTCAATCATCGACGGTAGACCGGTACCGCGCGATTTGGTTGAGCAGTGTGTTCGCCGCGCTTCTAATCGGGCGGGCCTTGAACCATGGGAATTTGAAAAGTGCTTGGGCATAGCATGTGCACTGTATAAGGGATTCTATAATGAAAGGAGGTACAGCATGGCCTTAGAAGAAGACCGAAGTTCGCGCGATTACTTGTACGGTAGATTGCTTGCGGTGGCTGATCAGATCGAGTCACTGGCTTTGCAACTTGCGGATGAGAATCGGGGAACAACAGCAACGCGCCTCATGCAACGTTTTTCCGATAGACCCTTCTCAACCTGGAAAAATATTGAGGGGGCCTTGAAACCTTACAAGGATAGGATACGAGCAAGGTACCGTGGTCTTCTTGATGGCTACGAAGAACTGCTCGATGTAATCCATTCAAGGATATTGGCTGCCAATTACATCACAGACACAAGACTAACAGGCGAATATCTGCTTGGCTATCACTGCCAAAGACAATGGTTTCGTGATCACAAACGGGAAAAAGGCAAGTGGATTTCAAAGTCAGAAGGTGACGATGAAGGAGCTCAGAGTGGAAATCCTAATGAATAAAACTAACTACAAAAGGAGAAATGCATATGGCTACGTTGAGCAAAAAGATCGATTTTGCAATCATCATGAGCGTAAAAAATGCTAATCCTAACGGTGATCCGTTAAATGGAAATCGTCCTCGAACTGACTATGAAGGTCTTGGAGAGATGGCTGATGTATGCCTCAAACGAAAGGTTAGGGATCGTTTAATCGAACGATATACGTCATTGAAAGATGAAAATGAAAAAAGCGGGCAAGCTATTTTCGTTCAATCAGATGATAGAAAGGTTGACGGAGAGACAAGTCTTCGAAATAGAGCTGAATCTGAAACCAATGGGCTGGGCAAAAAAGCCTTTAGCGCCAATGCCAAAAAGGACGAGACGGCGAAATTAGCCTGTGCGAAATGGCTGGATGTTCGTGCGTTCGGGCAGGTATTCGCTTTTGGTAAAAGTAATGACGCAGATGGAGTTTCGATACCTATCCGGGGAGCTGTAACTATCCAATCAGCATTTAGTGTTGAGCCTGTGAGTGTTTCAAGTACACAAATCACAAAGAGTGTGAGTGGTGAAGGAGATGGTACTAAAAGAGGTTCAGACACCATGGGTATGAAGCACCGCGTTGACAGCGGAATTTACGTCACCTACGGAAGCATGAACCCTCAGCTTGCCGAACGCACAGGATTTTCAGATGATGATGCTGCGATTATTAAAGCTATCCTTCCCAGGCTCTTCGAGAACGATGCCTCTTCTGCACGCCCGGAAGGAAGTATGGCCGTGAGAAACGTGATTTGGTGGGAACATAACAGCAAAGCTGGGCAATATTCGTCAGCAAAGGTGCATAAGACACTAACGGTTAAGGCTGACGGGAGTTACTCTTTTACAACAAATCTGGACGGTCTTAAACCAGAAGAAATTGACGGTTTTTAAAATGGTTGTATTTGAAATTCATAAGGATGATGTGGTGAGGTCACACCAATGAAAAACCATAAAGGCCCCCCCCCGGACAAAGGCGAACTGATCCTCTACCAGACGGAGGACGGGAAGACGAAGGTCGAGGTCCGGCTCCAGGATGAGACGGTCTGGCTTAGCCAAAAGCTCATGGCGGAGCTTTTTCAGAAGGATCTTCGGACCATCAATGAGCACATCACCAACATTTTTGACGAAGGCGAACTGGTACCGGGGGCAACTATCCGGAAATT
>JAFGGB010000108.1 GCA_016930775.1 Deltaproteobacteria bacterium | reverse complement strand
ATAGAGATCGTGGGTGAGGCCGGATTCGTGAGGGACGCCGTCAGGGAAATAAGAAAGCTGAATCCCGATATCGCAATCATCGACCTAAAGATGGCAGACGGCACCGGCATCGATATATTGACAGCCATGAAAAAGGACAATCTGGCAACCAGGTTTATTGTTTTTACCAACTATCCTTATCTGCAATATAGAAAGAAATGCCTGGATGCCGGGGCCGACTTTTTCTTTTATAAAGCGACTGAGCTCGATAAGCTTATGGAGCTCCTGAAGACTCTTTTGCTGAGTGAAAAAAAGAGTTGAAATTTTCGGGCTCATAAAGAGACCTGAGGAAAGCTGAATTATGAGTGGACGACAATTAACGCCAAGGGCGGTAGCCTGTCCGAAGCAGCCCATTTTAAAGCCTGAGTCGTGACCGGCTGACAGCGAGACGGAGCGATGGAATGGATACGGTTCTGATAACGGGTGGCGCCGGATATGTCGGGTCCCTTTTAGTGGGTTATCTGTTGGATAAAGGCTATCAGGTCGTCGTTCTCGATAAGCTCTGTTTCGGCGGAGAATCGCTCGTCCCTGTCTGGGGGCGGAAAAATTTAGATTTCGTACGAGGCGATATCTGCTCCCGAGATTTTATTTGGAAGATTTTCGATCGGTATCCGATCGACCATCTTGTCCACTTAGCGGCGATTGTCGGCGATCCCGCCTGCGCCAAGCAGCCGGAACTCGCCCGGAAAGTGAACTATGATGCCTCGATAGCGTTGCTTGAAATGGCGGCCGCCCGAAAAGTCAAGCGCTTCGTTTTTGCTTCCACCTGCAGCAATTATGGGAAGATGAGCGATCCGGACGGATATATCGATGAATCTTCACCTTTGGCCCCGGTTTCACTCTATGCGGAGCTTAAGGTCCAGGTCGAGCGGGCCATCCTTAACGGAATCGACCATAGAGGAGACTTCTGTCCGGTCTGTTTGCGGTTCTCGACGGTTTACGGGATTTCGCCGCGCATGCGCTTCGACCTCACGGTCAACGAATTCACCAAGGAGCTTGCGCTGGGACGGGAGCTGAGTGTCTTCGGCCGGCAATTCTGGCGGCCGTACTGCCATGTTCAGGATTTTTCCCGGGCCATCGAGCTGGCGCTGACGAGCGATGCGGATAAGATTGCCTTCAACGTTTATAACGTCGGCAGCACGCCTGAAAACTATCAAAAATCGATGATCATCGAAGAAATCAAGAAATTCATCCCTGATGCCAAGGTCAGGTATATTGTCAAAGAGGAGGATCCTCGTGACTATCGTGTTTCGTTTGAAAAGATCAAATCGGAGTTGGGCTTTCGTATCTCGAAACGGGTTCCCGATGGAATCAGGGAAATCAAGAAGCTCATCGATGACCGTATGTTGAGGGATCCTGATGATTCCAGGTATCGCAATATCTAAGAAAATGATGATCATTCTCTCTTGTGGACATTATTATCGGGAAGGGGGTCAATCATGATAGCCGTCATTCAAGCAGGAGGAAAAGGCATACGCTTGCGTCCTTACACGATGCTCCTGCCCAAGCCATTGATGCCGGTCGGCGATCTTCCGGTCATCGAGGTGATCCTCAAATGGCTCAGGCGGTGGGGAGTGACGAAAACCTATATTACACTGGGTCATCTCGGCCACTTAATCCGGGCATTGTGCGGAGACGGCAAGCAATGGGATGTCGAGATTAAATATAACCAGGAGCCGGAACCCATGGGAACAATTGGCCCATTGAAGCTCTTAAAGAATGAGCTTAAAGAGACGTTCTTCAATATTAACAGCGATTTGATCACAGACCTGAATTTACGGGCGCTCCGGGCTTTTCATGTCGAACACGGTGGGATGATCACGGTCGCTGTTACTGAACGCATTGTAAAATCCGAGCTGGGGGTCTTCGAAACCGAAAACAGCCAGATGATCGATTTTCATGAAAAACCAGCGATGAAATATCTGGCGAGTTGCGGGGTCTATTGCATGGAGCCGGAAATCCTGGACCTCATCCCTAACGGAGTCCCCTTCGGCTTTGACGACCTCATGAATATCATGCTCCAGAAGAAATTGCCGGTTTGGCTTTATCATCATGAGGGACTTTGGCTCGATATCGGCCGCGCCGAGGACTACAGAAGCGTCCAGAAGTCTTTCATGAAAGATTATAAAATGCGGGTTCTCGGAGCTTAGGAAAATTGGATGGGTGCAGATAAAGACGGCATCAACCTGAGCATCCCGATCGTGGGGGACGAGGAAAAGGCCGCTCTTCTTGAAGTGATCGAGAGCGGTTGGCTGAGCATGGGAGCAAAGGTTCAGGCGTTCGAGAATGCCTTCGCCGCCTGTCACGGCCAGAAGAGCGCGGTCGCGGTCAACTCCTGCACGGCCGCGCTGCACTTGATCTTGCGCGCCTTCAACATCGGGCCTGGAGACGAAATCTTGGTGCCGGCAGTCACGTTTGTCGCCACGGTGAATGCCGTTCTCTACGTCGGCGCCACCCCGGTATTCCTCGATATCGAGGATCTTGGACGCCCTTTTCTCTCGCTGGACGAAGCGGAAGCGAAGTGTTCGCCCAGGACAAAGGCCGCCATTGTCATGCACTACGGAGGTTATATCGTCGATCTGCCCCTGTGGAGGGATTTCTGTGATGTGCGAAGGATCAGGTTGATCGAGGACGCCGCCCATGCGCCGGGGATTCCAGGCGTGGGACGACTGAGCGATGCCAGTGCTTTCAGTTTTTTTGCGAATAAAAATATGTCGACCGCTGAAGGCGGCATGGTATTGTCGCCCGATGATAATGTGCTCGCGGACATTCGGCGTCTGAGAGGTCACGGGATGACGGCCGACACCCTGGTCCGCCACCGCGGCCATGCGTATTCCTACGATGTCAACCTGCTGGGCTACAATTATCGGATGGATGAGCTCCGGGCGGCGCTGGGCCTGGTCCAACTCCGTCATCTTCCGGAATGGAACCGCAAACGGAAATCTCTGACTGAAGTGTATCGCCGAAAGCTTGCCATTGAAACGCCCTCGGTTAGGGTCCCGTTCGACGAAGGCCAAACGACGGCGGCCCACTTGATGCCGGTGCTTTTGCCGGAGGATTGCCGACGCGAAAGCGTTATGGACAGCTTGCGGAGTGCCGGCGTCCAGAGCAGCATTCATTATCCTCCCGTGCATCAATTTTCCTATTATCGAAAGCTCTATCCCAACACTGTTTTGCCGAAGAGTGAAGAGTTCTGCCGGCGGGAGCTCACTCTCCCGCTTCATCCGGCTCTCGAAGAAAAGGATTGCGATCGTGTCGTAAATAATCTTGAAGCGGCCCTAAAGCGGGGGGGCGAACGTTGATTTTGAAGAAAGATGGTATGACTGTAGATCAGGCTTTGATTCTCAGGACCTTTGATATCATCTTGTCTTTTATCGGTTTGGTGGTCGCGGCGCCTCTTTTCCTGGTCATCTCTGTTTTCATCAAGCTGGATTCCAAGGGGCCGGTCTTCTACGCCGCTCAGCGAGTCGGCAAAGGTATGAAACTCTTCCCCATGTATAAGTTTCGCACGATGATGGAGAGTTCGGTGCGGATCGACCAGAGCGTTTGTCCGCAGCACGATCCCCGGGTCACAACCGTCGGGCGAATTCTCCGGCGAACAAAGGTGAACGAGCTTCCCCAGCTGCTCAATATTTTAAGAGGAGACATGTCGTTCGTCGGCCCCCGGCCGGAAGCACCGGACCTCGCTAAAATGTATCCCGAAGAGGCGAAGAGGATTTTCTCGGTGAAGCCGGGGCTCGTGGGCCCGGTTGTCATATCTTCGCTAAACGGCCAGGCCAACGGCCGAAACGAAGAGGAATTATATCCCAAAGGAGTCGACCCGAAGAAATATTACATCGAACATATCCTTCCCGAAAAAGTGAAGATCGACCTGTACTATCTCTCACGGCAAACGATCGGCACCTATTTCAAAATCATTTTTGGCGCGGCCAAAGAGACAATTTTCGGCGCTTTCAGCACTCGGCAGTCCGACCATTCGAAACGGCAGATCTATCTTTTCGCCGGAGATTTTGCGCTGAGCCAGCTGTCATACGCTTTGGCTTATTGGCTGTACTTTCTGACGACGGGGAAAGGCACGTCCATAAAGAGCTTCCTGGGCGGCCTTTTGCTGGTCGTGGTCGTGCGCTCCATTTTTCACTATGGCCTTGGACTTTACAGTCTCGTTATGGAACTGGTCACAGCTCGCGATGTCTACCGTGTATCCCGGGCCGTCTTCCTGGGAGGCGTGCTCCTTCTGTCGATCAATGCCTTTTACGGTGTCCATTTCTATCCACCGCTGCTGGGGCTCTATGATTTTTCCCTGTTGGGCAGCATGCTTATGGGAATCCGCTTGCTCTTGATGTTCCGTTTCCGCGATAAGGGGGAAAAAATTGCCCCCGATCGCCGGCCCCGGATCCTCATTTTCGGCGCGAATAAGCTGGGTCTGAGAGCGTTATCCACCTTGGGAGGATCGAAAACCAGCCCTTACGAGATTGTGGGTTTCATCGATGATGCCGAAGAGAAGTATGGACGGAAGATCAGCGGCGTCAAGGTGTTGGGAAACAGGTATCACATCCAGGCGCTGTCGGTGCTTCACAATATCCAGGAAGTGGTCCTGGCCCTGGATGAAAAATCACGCGACCAGATCGACGAGATCGTGGCTCTATGCGCCCAGGCGGGAATCCGCAGCCGGATCTTCTGCCCCGACATTAACGGCAAAACCACGTCGCGGCTTTGGTATCCTGTCCGGCCGGTCCAACTCTCCGATATGCTGCCCCAAGTCCAAGTGCCCTTGGACGAGCCGGTCCTACGGTCTTTGTTGCCGGATAGAACGGTGCTGATGGTCGGGTCCGGCGGTCAGCTTGGGTCAGCGGTCTGCCGCAGCCTCTTCCTCAGAGGCTGCCGCAAAGTCGTCATTGTGGAGCGGTACGAATCCTATCTCCGTGAAATCCTGGCCGAATTGAGGAGAGATCTTCCGGGATTCCAGATTGTTCCGGTCATCCTGGATACCGAGGATATGGATGCCCTGAACAAGGTATTTGCCTTACACCGTCCTCAGATCGTCATCCATGCGGGAATGAGAAAATTCATCCCGGTCGGCAAGACCGCTGATAACGACGAGGTTGTCCGGTCGAACTATGTCCGCACCTTTGAACTGGCCAAAGTGGCGAGCCGGCACAATTGCGAATACTTCATCATGATTTCTTCGATCAAGGCGGTTTCCCGAGGGAATTTCGTTTCGGAATCCCTCCGGGTCGCGGAAATTACGCTGAGCCGTTATTTCAGCCAGACGCCGACGCGCCTAATCGTGACGCGTGTGGGCAACATCATCGAAAACCGGGGAGGGATCGTTTCCTGGCTCAATAACCAGATCCTTGAGCAGAGTCTAATCCTGCTGCCGGCTGAAACCGCCAAAGCGTTTCACCTGTCAAGGAGGACAGCGTCACGCTCCATTCTGCAGGCGCTGGCCACCGGGT
>JAFGGB010000107.1 GCA_016930775.1 Deltaproteobacteria bacterium | reverse complement strand
CCGAGCGCTATGGATATGACGCCCGTCAACGCGCCGACGGGCGGCGCCTGGACGGATTTGGGACAAGTCAGCCTGGGAAGCAGCGATACGCTGGTTCTGTCGTCGGGCAATTATTACAATTCAGGAACAACAGCTACAAAGAAGAATTTCAAGATGACGGGAAGCGCCACTGTCATTGTGAGCGGAGATGTCGTCCTCAAGGTGGCAAACAAGTTTTGGATGACGGGAACATCGGAAATCCTCGTGACCCCAGGTTCATCTCTGACGGTTTATGTTGAAGGCAACATTGATCTAAGCGGGAGCGGGATCGTCAATACATCGAGCATACCGGCAAATGTCCAAATTTATGGAGGCGCCAACACAACCGACTGCGACATCACGGGAAGCGTCGAATTCTTCGGCGTCGTTTTCGCTCCCAATGCACAAGTGCGACTCACGGGAACAACGGATATTTACGGGTCTATTGTCGGACGAACGGTGAGCATGACGGGCGGCGGGACGCTGCATTACGATGAAGCCCTGGCAAACCTTGGCGGATCAGGCTCGTCTGGCAGCATAACCATAGTCTCCTGGCGCGAAATATAAAAATCACGCCCAGTAAAGATTGCTTCGATTGGGCGGAACTTGTTTTCCAGGATCCGGTTATTGTAACGGCATTCATGGACCATCTGCTGCATCACGGCTTGATAATAAATATCCAGCGCTATTGCTGAATATAATGGCATGAAATTGACAGGAGCAGCTCGCTTTTCACGACCGAAAATGGCTCAATTTTAAAGGACCGTTAAACAACGACTTAAACAGGAAAGCTCTGAAAACATTGCATATTCAAGCGACAATTTGATTTTCATCAGGCGATTCCCTGCTCTATCGCTTCGCATCGTGCCTGGCCGACAAGAAAGCTTATCTGCCGGCCTTTGCCGTCGCCAGCGGCTTCACCTTTGAGGACCAGATCTTCAAGGGCCTGGCGCTCGGCGCTCCCTACGTGAAACTCGTTGGCATGGCGCGCGGACCCCTTGCCGCCGCCATGGTCGGCAAGACCATCGGACGCAAGATCGAAGAGAACCAGGCGCCTGTCTACATCGAGCGTTTTGGCCGTGCAAAGGAAGATATCTTCGTAACGGCTTCCTCTCTCCGCAATGAAATCGGCGGCGAAGAGTTCGAAAAGATTCCTGCCGGGGCTCTCGGAATCTATACGTACTACGAACGTCTCGCTCAGGGCTTGCGCCAAATCATGGCGGGCAGCAGGAAGTTCTCCCTCGATCACATCAGCCGCACCGACCTGGCCGCGCTGACGCCTCAAGCGGCTCAAATCAGCGGAATCAAATACATAATGGATATGGATCAGGAAGAATCAATGGCAATCCTAAAGGGAATCTTATAGTTTGCGGTTCCGAAGGATGCACCATGCCGTCAGCACGAGGGGGGACGCACCCCCCTCGTGCTGACGAAACAACGAAAGTCGATGGAAATTGTAGACCTTTCCGGAGCAAGAGTGATAGTATCTTGCCTGCTTTCAGAAAGGAACAAGCCGGTTGAATTTTCGATCATACATCAAAGCCCTGAGACTCCCCTTCCTTGCCGGTTCGTTGATACCGGTCCTCATAGGGGGCGCCTATGGGATACTGCAAAAACGCTTCTCCATGCCTCCCTTTCTTCTGTGCCTGGCTGGCGTGGCCTGTCTTCATCTCGGGGCAAACCTTATCAACGATTATTACGACGCCCGGGGAAGCGATCCGATGAACGTGCGACTGACTCCCTTCAGCGGGGGAAGCCGCGTCATTCCCGAAGGAGAAGTCGCGGCTCCCGTCGTCCTCGCCATGTCATTGTTTTTTTTCGCCCTCGGACTGGCCTGCGGCCTCTGGTTTGCTTTTCACGGCAGGGTTCTCGTGCTTGCGATAGGGATTGCCGGTCTTTTTGCGGGATGGTCGTACTCATCCCCTCCCCTTCAACTCATGTCGAAGGGGCTGGGGGAAATTATAATTTTTATCGCCTTCGGTCCCCTCATCACTCTCGGGACCTATTACGCCCTCGCCGGCGAGCTGAGCTTCAAGGCTTTCCTCCTGGGGATTCCACAGGGTTTCCTGATCATGGGCGTTATCTGGATCAACCAGTTCCCCGACTATGAAGCCGACAGAATGGCGGGTAAGCGGAACCTGGCGGTCCGCTTGGGATTGAACCGCGCCAGGACTCTGTACTGCATCATTATGGCGCTGTCCTTTCTCTCAATCATCATTCTTGTGGGCGCCGCGGGCTTCTCCTATCTGCTGATGATCGGATTCATCTCCCTTCCACTGGGTTTCAGGGCCGTGAAAATACTCTGGAAGGAATACGAATCTCACGAGAGGATCGTTCCGGCCCAGGCCCTGACCATCCAGACTCTCGTGGGCCAAGGGCTGCTGATCTCCCTGGGATTGCTCTTGAGCCGCTTCATCGCTCCATGAACCGAAAGACACAGAACGGATGTGCGCCAACAGGATTCTTGAACGCCTCTCAGGCACCCCGGACTCTGATCTCCCTCAATGAGCGGCAATAAAACAGCGGGAGCAATCCTCGCACTTCAGTTCTTCATGATGAAACGGGCGTCGGCAATAGTGCAACCCTTGCTCGAACAGAAAACGGGATTGAGATCGGCCGAGGCAATATAAGGTTCCAGATCCATAACCAGCAATGAAAAACGAAGCAGGCAGGCCGCGAGGGCTTCCATATCGATCGGCGCCTGACCGCGAAATCCCTCGATCAGCTTTCTGGCCTTGAGGCTTGTTGCCATGGCCTGCACGTCCCCCTCTTTAAGCGGCGCCATTCGCAGGGCTACGTCATGGTATACCTCGACTGCCGTGCCGCCGATGCCCAGCATGACCATCGGTCCGAACTGGTCATCCATGACTGCCCCGATGATCAGTTCTGTGCCTCGCAGGCTTTCCTCAATCAAGACTTCCTGACAATCGGGAAGTGCAAACAACCTGTCGAAGGCCGTCAGCAGCTCGTCATCGCCGGCAATGCCGAGTTCCACTCCGTGTACATCCGATTTATGCACGATGGTTGGTGAAACCACTTTTGCGATGACCGGATAGCCGATTTCCCGGGCCGCCTTCCCCGCCTCCTCGCGGCTCCGGGCAACGGCATAGCGAGGCACGGGACATCCTGCCAGCTCGAGCAAGCGTTTTGCGGCAGGCTCCATCATCCAACCCCGCCGACCGGCCGCCTCGATAAGTTCCATCATTTCTTGCGTCATCATCGTTTCCTCCTCGACAGGGCCTTCGCCATGAGCACGGAGCCTTCAATGGACGGCGAGACGGGATTGCCGTTCAATTGAAATCCATCGATCAGCATGGCGTACTTTTCCTCATGGGGGACATAGGCGATAAGAGGAATTCGTTCCCGCCCCGCTATGGCGCTGAGCCGGGCGCTCAGGTCCGAGGTAATGCCGGGGATGTAAGGGAGCAGGAGAACCAGGATGCAGTCGAAGACTCCGCTTTTGCAACACAGTCGCATGGCCGCAACAAAGTCGTCATCGGCGGCGCTGCCCGTGAGGTCGATGGGATTCCGGCAGGATGCAATGGCCTGAACCGACGGCGACAGCGCCGCGATAATCTCTTTCTGGCGGATTTCATCCAGCGATGGAACGGTCAGCCCCTGGGCGCTGCAGGCATCGACTGCAATAGCGCCGTGACCGCCGCTTCCCGTGATTATGGCTACGCGTCCCTCGATTGGATTATTGTAGGCGCTCAACACTTCGCAGTAGGAGGCTAATTCCTGGTCATTGGCGACTTCCAGGACAGAATGCTGCATCAGAGCGGAACGGAAATTATCGTAATCTCCGGCCAGCGAGGCCGTATGGCTTGCCACGGCCTGCTGTCCAGCCGGACTTTTGCCGGCTTTCAGCATTACAATGGGCTTCGAACATTCCACTGCGGCGGTCACAAATTGCCGTCCCTCGTTTTTCCTGAAGCCTTCTACATAAAAAGCGATCACCTTTGTCGTGGAATCGGCTGCAAAGTATTCGAGCAGATCTAGTTCCCTGATGACGGCCTTGTTTCCGATGCTGATCGCTTTCGACATGCCTATTCCTTCGCCGGAAAATTTGATCATCTGGTCCACGAGTATGCCTCCGCTCTGGCTCACCAGCGCGACAGAACCTGTCTGGGGCAATATCATTCTTTCGCTGGGGAGAAAGAGGGTGTCGAACCGGGACGGCACAAAGATGCCGAGACAGTTGGGACCGATAAAAGGGAAGTCCGCTTCTTTCGCTATGGCGACGAGCTTTTCCTGCAGATCTCCTCTGCCCATTTCAGAAAACCCGCCCGATATGACAACGGCCGAGCGGACGCCGGCCTTGATGCAGTCAGCCATGGTATCACCGACCATATCGGCCCGAACCGACAGGACTGCAAGGTCCACAGGCGCCGGCACATCGGCTATTCGGCTATAGACCGTCTCGTCCTGGAGAAATCCCCCTTTCGGATTGACGGCGAAGACATCAACGGGATACCGATGCTGATTTTTACTAAAGATCACGTTTGCCGGATGGCGATCGTTCGACAGCGAAACGCCTATAACTGCAATCGACTTTGGATTGAACAGGGGTTCCAGGTTCATGGCGCCTCCTCGTTGGAATAGCAATGTTTCCAGGATCTGCACTGCCCCGCAGCCAATTGCTCAGAGGGCGCTCAATAGGATTCTCCGTCTTTGGATTTTATGCATGACGTCTCGACGGCATCGCCTCGCAAACCCATACCATGGATATACAGAATTAAGGGATTATTTTTCAAGAAATTATCACGCCGCCCAGGCTTTTCGGACTTTGGCGCAGGGGCAGCGAAGCGGTGTCTTTCAGTGTTATTGCTTCCTGTTGTTCAACTCGTAGAGGGGCGCGAGGAGGTCTTCGTCGTCCCAGGATATTATTTTCCTGTCGTTTTCCACGCTGCTCAGCGCTTCCACGGATTTAAGGGAACGAAGAGAGCGTTGTGCAAGTCGCTGATAGAGCCTCGTGCCCTTTTCCTTCCAGAGGAGTTCCTTCGCCGAGAGTTCCCGCACGACTTCTGCCGGATTGCCGACCGCAAGATGACGGGGCGGAACTTCGAAACGGGCCTTCACAAAGGCGCAGGCGCCTACAAAAGCGTAATCGTGGACAACGGCGCCGTCCATGACGACGGCATTCATGCCAATGAGAACGCCGCGTTTTACAATGCATCCGTGAAGAATCGCCCCGTGTCCTACGTGGCCGTCGGACTCTACAAGCATGATTTTGCCGGGAAAGCTGTGCAACGTGCAGGAATCCTGAACATTGACGCCGTCCTGAAGAACTATCCTGCCGAAATCGCCCCGCAGCGAAGCGCAGGGCCCTATGTAACAGCCCGCTCCGATTATAACATCGCCGATAAT
>JAFGGB010000106.1 GCA_016930775.1 Deltaproteobacteria bacterium | reverse complement strand
TGCAGGGACTTGAACCCCGGACACTGCGGATATGAGCCGCATGCTCTCACCATCTGAGCTACACCGCCGAAAAACAGGGTGTCATCTACACTAAATCAGAAGTGCTGTCAAGGACGCTCAATATTAAATATAGAATTGTCGGCCTATTGAACATTTAGATCGTAGGCCACTATGACGCTTTTCCTTCGTCCCATTTTTAACAGGAGAACCAGTTCATTTTCCTTGTCATTGTCGATATCCTTGATCTGATAGTCGGCAACATATCCCTGAAGTTTTCTCGTCTTCCACTTCTCAGCCAATCCCATACCGTCCCACTCAAAATTGTAAATCTCCCCGCTGCTGAAGAACCGGAGACTGTCCATGACCCTTCCGCCCGGTGCATGGTTCTTCACCACGATAATCTCTTTCTTCCCGTTTTTATCGATATCGTAGGTAAGCAGTCTTCCGTTAAGGTAATACGTGACAGGCAGGGCCTTGCTGTCCGATCCCTGGTTCCGTATCAGATCGAAGGAGTTGTCCGATCCGGCATATTGTTCATCGCTTTTCCATAAGGCCTCATCGGAGCCGCCGATAATCAGGACTTTATCTATGTTTTTCGTCGTCTTGGCATACAGCCTTATATAATCATAATCGTCGAAAGCTATCACGCGCTCCGGCCGGCCTTCGCCCTCGACGGAATCAACGGTGAGACCGTAAAGTGGAATTCCTTCGGGAATATCCATCCGTCGGACTTCATCATATTGACCTCGGCTCCAACCCATTTCATAGATCGGTCTCTCAAAAGGCAGGTCGATTCCAAGGCGCTGTCCAAGGAGCATCGGCCTCTGCGATTTTCGGTCGATAACCCGGAGAAACCATGGCAATTCCGAGGATATCTCTGCATATCGTCCATCCCTGAACTCAAGAACAAAGGACGCAACTCTGTTGTTGCTCCTGAAATTGGTTATAAATATTTCACTGATGCCGTTTCCGTTGACATCTGCGATGTCGACGCCGAGATAGCGGTCATGTTGGCCTCCCTGATGCTTGGACAGAAGAGAGAATTCCCTGTCTTTTCGCTGATAAATCAGAACGGTCCGATTATCAATGACGACCGTCTCGTTGAAGCCGTCGCCGTTTACATCGCCTATGTCCATTCCTATAAACTGCTGGGGATACTGGGGACTCATCCAGAATCCTTTCCTATCCAGAGCGCCGCCTTCGGTAATGAATTCGGGATTGATTATCGATGTGATCGTACCCCGCTCTGTCGCGAGGGCCTTCGAAGCCTCGCCTGCCTGCGGAGGCTGTGGCGCAGGAAGCGCCGCCGTCCCGACCGCTGGAGCTTGATAGGTCTGGGCAACGGGCGTCTTTCCCAGAATGTGAAAGGTTACCTTCTGAGCAAATATGCCGATTTTTGGTATCACTTCATCGAGGCTTTTGCATTGTTCAAAAACGCCTACCGGCATCTCGCGTGTGGCCGTATCAATCATTTTACCGTCGAGACTGATGCTGCTGCCGATCTTCGTTATACTGCCCCAGACGACGTAATCGACAGAGAGTCCTCCGCCAATATCATAGATATCCTGCGGCGTCAGATCTTCAGTCCTCCCATCGAGGCTTTTCATTACGGCAGACTTGTCAAGAACCGAAACCTCTCCCGAGGAAGCAACCCGGCTCATAAGCATGTCCCAGACGCCGTTTTTCACGTATCCCAGGTCCTCAGAGCTGTGAACGGCGAAGGGCAGTATAGCAACCCGCTTTCCAGCCTGCGCCTCCAGGGAGTTGGCGGTGAAGGCCATAAGAATTGCAATAACAGCAAGAAAGCTTCTTGTTCTCATCGATTACTCCTCTTCATCGAAGACTGCTGTAACAGCGGCAACACATCCTGCGTCGTCACTCAGCTCTCCGAACGGTTGTGGCATAGCCATGTTGATAACTTTTTTCGCAGCGCCCTTGCCGACCGGAAGGGTTCCGGATATTTATTTTCAATACGATTGAGAGCCGATTGGACAGTTTTATTCTCCGGGCCTAGTATCAGTGCGCCCGCCGCGATGAACAGCACACCCTGCAGAACAGGAATAAAGAGCCCAACGATCCCCAGCGCAATGAGGATGCTTCCAGCTGCCAATCGGACAAACCTTCTCACCAGGAAATTATCTCTGTCTCCAAGCTTCTCCGTGACACTTTTAAAAAAAGACCGGCACTCTGTCAAGCGGTTCCTTTGAGACCGGTCTTTCGCCACCGCCAATGCATCGCCCTTCGCGAGGCGTCCGGCAGCAGCCAATCATCTTATGTCGTGCCGTTACGGCCGTCAAAACGGAACATCGTTAACCTGCACGGCAGATATATCTCGTATTCTCAGTCTGTTGCCTTTTCTTTCTTTTGCAGCAAGTCGATAAAGGGCCTGAAAATATCTATGGGTATGGGAAAAACAGTCGTCGAATTGTTTTCCGAGGCAATGACTGTCAATGTCTGAAGATATCTCAGTTGCAGGGCGATGGGCTGTTGAGCGATTACCTTTCCGGCATCTGCAAGTTTCTGAGCTGCCTGGAACTCGCCCTCCGCATTGATGACTTTAGCCCTCCGTTCGCGCTCGGCTTCGGCCTGCTTTGCCATGGCCCGCTGCATTTCCTGAGGAAGATCGATATGCTTGACTTCAACGGTTGAAACCTTGATGCCCCAGGGATCCGTGCTTCGATCAAGGATTTCCTGAAGCTGATGATTGATCTTTTCGCGTTCGGCCAGTATCTCATCCAATTCCACCTGACCGCAGACGCTTCTTAATGTTGTCTGAGCAAGCTGAGAGGTGGCATACAGGTAGTTCTCCACTTCAATGATCGCCTTGGTGGAATCCATGACTCGGAAATAGACAACGGCATTGACCTTGATTGATACGTTGTCGCGAGTAATCACGTCCTGCGGCGGTACGTCCATTGTTATGATTCTCAGGTCAACTTTCATCATCCGGTCAATTACGGGAATCAATATAATGAGACCGGGTCCCTTCGTGGCGATAACTCGACCGAGACGAAAAATTACACCACGTTGATATTCATTTAGTATTCTTATCGCAGAAGCGAGAAACATAACGACTAAAATAACTATTGTAATTGCTGTATAAAACATGATTTTCCCCTCCTTACCGTTTCGACTTTTCAACTGACAGTTTCAAACCGTCCATGCCCACAACTGTTACTGAGTCTCCTTCCTCCACAAAAGCATCGCTCCTGGCATTCCAGTATTCACCCTTTATAAAAACCTTGCCCTCCGGTTCCAGGGACGTAACGGCTTTCCCCACCTGTCCGATCATACCTTCTCCGCCCGTCATAGGCCGTTTCATCTGGGCCTTGATCGCAATAGTGATCACTGAGATAAAAAAGAGCGAAATAACTGCAATAGACGGTATCATAACATTCAGAGAAACACGGAGCGCCGGAATTGGCGAATCGAAGAGCATGATCGACCCCAACACAAGCGAGATAATGCCAGCCACCGTCAACATGCCGTGACTGACCACTTTTATTTCCGCAATGAAAAGTATTATAGCAAAAATGATTAAAAGTACACCGGCATAATTGACGGGCAGGGTTTGAAGGGCGAAAAAAGCAAGTATCAGGGATATTGCCCCGACAACGCCCGGCAGGATTGCGCCGGGATGAGAAAATTCGAAGTAAAGACCCGCCAAACCGATAAGCATTAACATATAAGCGATATTTGGATTGCTCAGGGTAACGAGGATCCGTTCACGAAGCCCCATTGAACGATGGACGATTCGAGCTTCCTTCGTACGCAACTTCACAGTTCCGGCCGGTAGATTCACCTCTTTTCCATCAATTTTCTCAAGCAAGTCTTCAATATCGTTTGCTATAACATCTATAACCTTCAGCTTTAGAGCCTCGGCAGCCGTTATGGATTCACTCTTGATCACGGCCTTTTCGACCCAACCCTCATTCCTGCCCCGCTTCGCTGCGATACTTTTTGAATAGGCAACAGCATCGTTTTCCACTTTCTTCGCCATGGTCTCGTCCATTTTTCCGCCAAGACCGATCGCCACGGGGTGAGCGGCGCCAATGTTCGTGCCCGGCGACATAGCTGCAACATGTGCCGCCATGGTAATCATGACTCCTGCCGATGCCGCCCTGGCGCCGGAAGGATAGACGAATACAATGACCGGAAGGGACGCTCCCAGAAAATCTTTCACGATGTCCCTCATGGCCAGATCAAGGCCGCCTGGCGTATCGAGTAGGACAATTAAGGCCTCGTCGTGATTCGAAGCTCCCTCTTCGACATTTCGCCTGATATATTGTGCAATGGCCGGCGTTATGGCAGCGTCAACGGTGATGACTGCGATGTTCCCCGACGGCCCTTCAGTCTCTGCCGCCATCGCAGACATTGATGCCGTGCATAAGCTGGCGATGAACGCCCATAGGAGAATCTTTGTTCGCAGACTGTTCATTAAGGACCTCCCTTGGAGCCTTCTTCGATTTGTACGAAAATATTATTCATGTTTCTTTAAAAATTCCAAAATCAGTTGGACGTCCCGCCAGACATGTTTTTTTGCTGAGGGATTTCTCAAAAGATAAGCCGGGTGGTACGTGGGCATTACGCGAATGTCCCTATAAAAATGAAAGTTTCCTCGCAGAACGGTTATGGGGAGTTCCGTCTTAAGAAGCGTTCTGGCAGCGATAGATCCGAGTGCGCAGATCACCTTCGGTTCTATTGTCTGAAGCTGTTTTACCAGAAAGGGCTCGCAGATGTCGATCTCCTCGATCTTGGGATTCCGATTCCCCGGAGGCCGGCACTTCAAGATATTGCAGATGTAGACATCTTCCCGCCCCATGCCCATGGCTTCGATGATCTTTGTCAGAAGCTGCCCGGCTCTTCCGACAAACGGCCGTCCTTGGAGATCTTCCTGTTCTCCCGGGGCTTCACCTACAAAGATCAGTTCGGCCTGAGGATCGCCTTCTCCAAAAACAATATGTTTTCTCCCCTGATGAAGATGGCACCGCGTACAGTCGCCCATTTCGGCGCGAAGGTCCTGCAGTGTTGGCTTGAACAATCTCGGCACAGCCGTCTCAGGCGCCGATTGCCTTCTCTGAAACATTACAGGATCGGATGACGCAACGCAATTCTCCTGCCGGAGAGACTGTTGTTCCTTCCCTCCACAAGCCCGGCATCGTTTCTTTAACTCTCTGGCGATTGCAGCAAGTTCTTCTCGGGGATCTTCACTGACGGCGTTCATCAAATAATTCCCTGGCGCGGGAGAGGATGCGATCGGCAACATCACGCTTGTCCATAAGGGGGAGAGCGGTTATTGTCCCTGCGCTGTCGATGATTTTAACTATATTTGTGTCGGTCCTGAATCCCGCGCCGGCCATATTCAGATCGTTTGCAACGATCAGGTCCATTCCCTTGGCCTTGAGTTTGCGTTCGGCATTTTCAACCAGATTCTCCGTTTCCATGGCAAATCCCACAACAATTCGATTTCCTTTCAATTCTGCTATCTCAGAAATTATGTCAGGATTTCGGACCAATTCAAGAGAGAGCGTCCCGTCCTGTTTTTTAATCTTTTGTGATGCTGAGAAAAGAGGCCGGTAATCCGCTACTGCCGCCGCTTTTATTATAATCGTCGCCTCCTTCAGGTTTTCCATGACACAGTCTTTCATTTCCATAGCCGTAGAGACGGGGATGAAGGTTAATCCCCGCGGAGCGGCAAGATCCGTCGGTCCGCTTATCAAAATGACCCGTGCGCCCCTTCTTCGAGCCATGAGAGCCAGGGCATAACCCATTTTCCCCGATGAATGATTGCTGATGAACCGGACCGGATCAAGAGCCTCCCGCGTGGGGCCGGCTGTAACTATGATGCAATGTCCACGGAGGTCTTTCTCCGTCAGGATCGAAGCGGCTTCTTCAATGATGCCTTCCACTGTCGGCAGCCGTCCCGGCCCTTCGGCGCCGCAGGCCAGTTCACCGGCATCGGGTTCCATTACAGAATAACCATACTCCGTCAGTCTGTGAATATTATCCTGGACGATCCTGTTCCTATACATATTTGTGTTCATGGCAGGACAGACCAGCACAGGCGCTTGTGCGGCCATTATGCATGTCGTGAGCAGATCGTCTGCGATGCCTCCCGCAATTTTCCCAATAAAGTTTGCCGTAGCAGGCGCAATTACCATCAGTCGAGCCCACTCGGCAAGGGATATATGCCCGATTTCCCATTCTTCCGGAGCGGAAAAAGTATCTACAGCGACGGCAGAAGCTGTTAACGTCTGGAAGGTCAACGGTGCAATAAAGCGAGTGGCGTTTTCGGTCATCGCCACTTTTACGACAGCGCCTTCTTTCATAAGCTCTCGCGTCAAAAGAGCGGCCTTATAGGCCGCTATCCCTCCCGTGACGCCCAAAAGAATCTGTTTGCCCTGTAAAATCGACACGATTCGACCTTTTTCCTGAAGTGAAGATACAAATAATAACGTAAAAAATATAACATTATAGAACAACAAGGTCAATTGAAGGCTATGCGCCAGGGAAACGGTACCGGAACGACCCTTTGAATTTTAATCCATTTTAGGGTATGACGACGGGACTGTTATCGAAGGAGCTGTACGGATCATGCATCGTTTCTTACGCAAAGTTGCCGTTTTCGGAATAATGGTTTTATTTACCGTTTGTGTCGTTGTTTTTTTGAAATATTTCGAAGGAGAGAAACCTTCTCTTCTCTTTTCGGCACAACCGCGAGCTCTGGGGAAATCGACTCCTCTCATGCTGAAGGCTATAGATCGAAAGAGCGGTTTGAAAAGCGTTGCAATTTCATTGGTTCAAAACGGCAAGGACCATGAAATTATGAAAGAAGAATTTCCTGGCCGCGGCCTGAAGGAGCAACAGTATAGTCTGACGATCGATGTGAGGAAACTGGGACTCCGCGACGGAACCGCCGATCTTGTTGTAAAATTGCGGGATCATTCATTGCGAAAGAATGAAACAACCATACAAACGTCAGTTCTCATAGACACCGTGCCGCCCCGTATAGATTTTCCGCAATCAGTGCATTACGCGACACCGGGAGGCGCCTGCCTGATAATCTTCACCATCTCGGAAGAAACGCCAAAACCCACGATAACCGTCAACGGCGAGTCTTTTACCGTTGTTCAGGGAACTTCTTCAGACAAGCCCTTTTACTTCTCATACCTCGCCATGCCCCATGACGCATCGCGAGAACCGGTCGTGCTCGTCGCATCGGAAGATCTGGCAGGCAATCAGGCGGTGCGATCGCCCCGCATATCGCTTCGCCAAAAGAAATTCAAACACGATGCTATGGGTGTGAGCGATACTTTTCTCAACCTTAAAATGCCTGAATTTCAAGCCGTCAATGCAGAAATACGAGAAAAGGACGCGATCGACGCCTTTATATATGTAAACGAAACGCTCCGCCGGAAAAACAACGAGGAGATACGGAACATCTGTCGACAATCCGACACTGTTCAATTCTGGACAGAGGCATTCGATCGCCTTGACGGATCTGCCGCTATGTCAACCTTCGGAGACCGGAGAACGTATTTTTACAAAAGTAAAAAGGTCGGATCGAGCATCCATCTGGGGATCGATCTGGCCTCCACGCAAAACGCGCCGGTGCCTGCGGCGAACACCGGTATCGTCATCTTTACCGATTTTCTGGGAATCTATGGAAACACAGTAATCATCGACCATGGTCAGGGCATCTCCAGTCTCTACTCCCATCTTAGTTCCATTGTTGTATCGAAAAGCCAGAGAGTAACCAAAGGCGCCGTCATCGGCCATACGGGAATGTCCGGCCTCGCCGGCGGGGATCACCTTCATTTCAGCATGCTGGTAGACGGTCGCTTCGTCGATCCCAAGGAGTGGTGGGATCGGCACTGGATATACGGCAATATAACAAAAAAATTCGAGTCGGTTGCCAAACCTGCCGGACCGCCTCAAAAGTCTTAAAAAAACCAAATTAACGGAGAAGAGGTGAAACTGTTCTCGGAATCGACGAGACTTATCGATCGATATCGCGGTGAACTACAGTTACCGCATAGTGTCCACCCGCAAGGTTGCGGGCCAGTTGGTTGATTATGACGACAGAGCGATGCTTTCCACCGGTGCAACCGACAGTTATCGTAAGGTAATACTTGCCTTCCTTTTCATATAACGGCATGAGGAATTGAAAAAGCTTCAGAATCTCTGCCATGAAGTGTTTGGTTTCCTCCCACTTGAGCACATAGTCCTCAACCTTTTTGTTCGTCCCGTCATACCGCTTCAAGTCCTGCACGTAGTAAGGATTCGGTAAAAACCTTACATCCATCACTATGTCCGCATCCGATGGAATGCCGTAGCGATACCCGAAGGATATGAGATTGACGGCTAATTTCTTTTCCTTTGGCGAAGTCAGATACAGCCGTTGAACATGCTCCTTCAATTGGTGAACATTGTAATGGGTCGTATCGATGATTGCCGTTGCCAATTCTTTCAAGTCATGCAGGATTTCGCGTTCGAGCTTGATGCTTTCAGGAATGGCTCTTCCCTCGTCGGTCAAGGGGTGTGAACGGCGGGTTTCACTGAAACGTCTTATAAGTGAATCATCCGAGGCATCGAGAAAAAGAATCTCGATATCGTATTTCTTTTTCTTGTATGTTGAGATAACGTCTATATGCTTGCTGAGAAAATATCGTTCCCGTACATCCATGCCGAGGGCGATCTTGCTTATCTCCCCGGCAACTCCGGCTTGAAGTTCCAGGAGTTTCGGCAGCAGCATGACGGGAAGATTGTCGACGCAGAAAAACCCGATGTCCTCGAGCGCCTTTAGTGCCGTACTTTTACCGGAACCGGAAAGGCCCGTCACGATGACGACGCGGATATTTTTCATGATTGAAGAACCCTCGCCTCAGAAACGAGGATGGAAACCACACACCCTTGTCGATGCAACATCAACAAAACTCCGGCCTGCATCACGAATTATCTCGTCGACAGACCGAAGATTACAGGAACGCTTTGTCCTGCTCAATAATTAAATTGTATATATCCTTTGCGGAATCGCTCCCCATAAGTTTCTTCCGAAATTCTTCGTCTTTCAGCATTTTTGATATTTTAGCCAGCGCTTTAAGGTGCTGACCGGCCGAGTTGTCCGGCGCCATGAGCATGAAGAAAATATATACGGGCTTGCCGTCGAGGGCATCAAACTCAACACCGGACTTGCTTCGTCCGAAGGAGAGAATCAGACGGTCAAGCCCCGCCATTTTGCCATGAGGGATAGCGATGCCCCCGCCTATTCCGGTACTCCCCAGCTTTTCCCTCTCCAGGAGAACCTCAACCATGAGGTCGGCATCTATCTCGATCTTGCTTTTGTTAAATATCTCAGAAAGTTCAACGAGAACTTCTCGTTTAGTCCTCGACTTTATGTCGTCGGCTACACATTCTTCACAGAGCATCTCCCGGATATTCATAACAATCTAACCCCGTTTGTCAGTTACTTGCCTCGATCATGCCGTAATTGCCATCGTCTCGGCGGTAAATGACGCTGACATTTTCTGAAGATATATCCCGGTAGATCACAAAACGGCTCTTCGATTCCTCTATTTCCATAACGGCATCGTCGACAGACATGGGATTCAATACGACCTTCCTGATTTCCACCAGTCGAGGCTGGCCTCCCTCAATCGAATCGGCATCGCCGGACGCAAGGGGCTCAACGGATTCCTCCCTCGTGATGGCATCCTTGTGGCTTCTCACCTTTTCCTTGTGTTTTTTAACCTGTCGTTCGATTTTGTCAATGACCTTATCCACAGCAAGAGTAAGTTCTTTGGCCTCATCCTTGCCCGTCAGATTGACCCCTTTGGCCAATAACTTAATTTCCGCGACGTTTCTGAATTTTTCTACGGCCAATATGACCTGAATTTCCATCGGTTTATCAATATACCTCTCGAGTTTTGCGAGTTTCTTGTTTACGTAGTCTTTCAACCAGTCGCCGGCTTCAACGTTGCGGAACGTAAAAGTGACTTGCATGTAGAACTCCTCCTCTCAACCGCAGATTATTTGGTTGCAGTATCTCATTATGACCATCAATGGTCAATGAGGCGCTCGTATATATGTAAAGAAGATATAAATGTCAACGACATTTTCCAGTTAAAAATATTTCTTCCGTTTTGACGATGGCAAAATCCCGAGGGCCTCCCGATATTTCGCCACGGTTCTGCGGGCAATAGAAATACCTGATTTTTTCAGCATATCAAGTATCTGACTATCGCTCAAGGGCTTGCACTTATCTTCAATGTCAGCGATATGCTTGATCATTTCCTTGACGCTCTCCGAGGCTATCATGTCTCCATCGGTCCGGTTAATCCCGCTGTTGAAGAAGTACTTCAGTTCATACGTACCTCGCGGCGTGTGCATATATTTGTTGGTGGTTACACGGCTAATCGTTGACTCATGCATTCCTACATCCTCAGCTATATCCCTGAGGACCATGGGTTTCAAAAAATCGATGCCCTTATCAAAATACTCTCTTTGGTGTTTGACAATGCTCTCGGCTACCCTGAAGATCGTTCGCTGGCGCTGCTGTATGCTCTTGATGAGCCACGTTGCCGATTGCAACCGCTCTTTCACATAGTCGCGGCATTCATCCGTACGTGAACTCTCACTGATGCCTCCGAGAATCTCCCGGTACAGATTGCTTATTCGAAGTCTCGGAAGACCGTCTTCATTAAGTGTTACCCTATATTCGTTGCCCATTTTAAAAACATATACGTCGGGAACGACATACTGAGGTTTTTCCTCATTGAAAAAGAGCCCCGGCTTAGGATCAAGACTGTTTATGATCTGAACGGCAATCCTAATTTCGTCGATAGTAACTTTCTGCTTCCGCACAATATTCTGGTAATTCTTTGTTTCCAGGTCTTTCAAATGGTCCTTGATTATTATTTGTACCAGAGGATTCTGCAATTCCATGTGTTGCAACTGAAGCATAAGACATTCTTGGAGATCGCGGGCGGCTATTCCGGGAGGATCGAATTCCTGAACCTTTGCAAGCGCCTCTTCCACCATTTCAGCCGATACCTGTTCGATATTTGCAATTTCTTCGATAGTTGCCCTCAGGTATCCCTTGGCATCAAGGTTGCCGATGATCTGTTCCGCTATACTTTCTTCCTCGTCAGAAAAATTAGACAGCCTCAATTGCCACAGCAAGTGATCAGTCAACGTACCGGTGCGGGAAAGCATGTTCTCCCAGGCCGGCGCCTCCGAATCTTCGCGATGGCGCGTAACTCCGGCAGACCCGTAATCCTCAAGGTAGTTGTCCCAGTCGAAATCCTCTTTCCCGTCTCCCTCTCCAGTTATCTCCTTGGTTTTCTCTACAATTTTAAGCGCCTCAACTTCAGGCGCCTCGGCGCCGCCGTCAGTCTCATCGTCAAACTGAGGTTCTTCCAGGAGAGGATTCTCTTCCAGTTCCTGATTTATCGCGGTTATGAGTTCGAGCCTCGACAGCTGAAGAAGCTTGATCGACTGCTGCAGCTGCGGAGTCATAATAAGCTGCTGAGTAAGTTTAAGATGTTGCCTCAGTTCTATCATAGTTTTCGTATAGCCATCATGCGGCTCTTAAAGATTGAAATTCTCTCCAAGATAAAACTTGCGAGCCATCTCGCTCGATGCAATCACATCGGGGACCCCTTCTATGAGTATTGATCCCTCGTTAAGAATATAGGCCCGATCGCACACTTTGAGGGTTTCGCGGACATTGTGATCGGATATGAGAATCCCAATGCCTTTGGCTTGAAGCTTTTTGACAATCCCTTGAATGTCAGCCACGGCAAGAGGATCAATGCCGGCAAACGGCTCATCAAGCAGAATGAACTTCGGCTGTGTCACGAGAGCCCTCGTTATTTCAACTCTTCTTCTCTCACCGCCTGAAAGAGCGTACCCCATATTATCGGCCAGGGGCGTCAGGTCAAGCTCTGCCAGAAGTTCAGTGAGACGCGCCTCCCTGTCATCTTTTCCGAGTTTCAGGGTTTCCAGTATCGCTTCAATATTTTCGCGAACCGACAGCTTTCTGAAGATTGACGCTTCCTGAGGAAGATAGCTTATACCCTTGCGAGCCCTTCGGTACATGGCATACCCGTTTATGCCTTCACCGTCGAGCAGCACCTCGCCATCGTCGGTTCGAATAAAACCCACTATTATATAAAAGGTCGTCGTCTTCCCTGCCCCGTTCGGACCCAACAGCCCCACAACCTCGCCGCGTTCCACTTCGAGGGTGACGTTATTGACAACTCTTCTGCCGTTGTAAATTTTAACCAGTTCGCGGGCTACGAGCTTTCCCAAGAAACAACCTTCTTCTGTTTATTTCGGATAGATCGTAGCCGATACCCGCTGACGATCAGGACTCTCTACGATTCCTTTATTCTCATCCAACAGGAGTGTAATTTTACCTCCGGAAATTTTACTCCGGCCTTCCTGCATAGTTGTAGCGCCGGTGATGATAATTTTTTGCTCGCTGTTTAAAAATGTGGCGCTATCGCCGGTTACGGTTCTCAGTTCGTCTCTGATAACCACCGCTCCCTCTGCCTCCATTTTTTCGATCTGCCATGAATCGACGGCGCCCTTCTCCTTGATCGTTGCTTTTTTCTCTCCATCGGGCTGCCTGTAGTATACCTTCAAGCGATTGCATGTAATAACCATCGATCCCTGAAGGGCTTCCACTTTACCGGCAAATACGACCAATGCTTTATCGTTATAGGCCTCAAGGCGGTCGGCCTGAATCCGGATCGGATCATTCGGCACGACACGCTGCTGGCTCATGGCTGCAACGCCTGGAGCAACCGTACAACAGGATATAAGAAAAAGAAGTAAAATCGATTTTCTCATCACAGAGCATCCGTTCATAGTTTCGTTCGCCCGCCATTGAATACGGCAGTCACACTAGAAAGAAGGGTCAGCTTTTTTTCGTCGAGAACAAGGACAGCCCCTGTTCCGCTGACACTGAAGGCGGGGTGGTTAATAGTTACGGGCTTATCTGTACGGAAAGTGCGTAAACCGTGGTCATATTCTATTCTTTCGGTAGCGACGGATTCGCCCCGTTCGGAACGGATGGTCACGTTTCCCATGATTTCAACATTCTTCGTATCGATTCTCACAGAACCCTTATCGCCCTTCATCGTTACCGTCGGCAACCGGGGGAACGAAATCTTCACGGTAACATTCGTAAGAGTCGCAAGATTCAAATCTCTCTGATACTGGGCCGTATCGGCGTCAATCTCCCACAGGGCTTCAGGATTGCCAACTTCGGTGTAATGGAAGTTTTTTACCAGAAGGTCTATCGTGCCAGGAGGAACCGTCGCAAGAACGCCAGGGTCGCGGCGCACAACAACAATAGAAAGAGAAACGATTGTCAGCAGGCAAAGAAACAACACGATGACGCTTCGATAATGCTTCTGAAGGTAATTCAACATGTCCCTGTTACTTTTCCCTCTTATCGTGAGATATAGCACCGCCCCGGCAAGATGTAAAGAAAGCAACGCCGGTCATTGCCTTCAATTCCAGACTAAGGGAGACCATATCGCGCCGCAACGGCTTTCCACTTATCCTGTTCTTTCAGGATCATCTCGCATATCTCCCGCACGGCCCCACGCCCTCCTGCATTGCGTGAAACATAATCGGCGGACATTTTTGCATCGTCGCAGGCATCTGCTACGGCAACGGAAAAACCAACCTTTTTAAAAGCTGGAATATCGACTATATCGTCTCCCATATAAGCAATGGATGCCGGGGCTATTTTTTTCTCATTCATCAGCTTATCCAGGAAAGATCCTTTGTCTAAGACGCCCTGGCATACCTCTGAAATGCCGAGTTCGCGAGCGCGGTGATCGACTGCCTTCGATGTCCTGCCGGTGAGAAGCATTACTTTGATTCCTGCTTTTATCAGAAGTTTAATTCCGTGACCGTCCCTTACATCGAACTCCTTGCATTCGGCGCCATCGCCGTTGACAATGATGCGGCCATCGGTAAGAGTTCCGTCAACATCAAGGATAAGCAACGATATTAATTGCAGTTTTTTTCTCAATTGTTCAGTAAGATGTTTCATCAGCTTTTCTTTCCTTTACAATGGCATCGATCTTCTTAAGTGTTTCCAGCAAGGGCTTCAATGTTGACAGTCCTAAGGAATTAGGCCCGTCGCAGAGGGCATGATCGGGATCAGGGTGAACTTCCAGGAAAAGTGCGTCGATTCCGACGGCCACAGCCGCGCGTGAGAGGTACATTGCCATTTCTCTGTCGCCGCCCGATGCATGACCGACTCCGCCGGGCAGTTGGACGCTGTGCGTGGCGTCAAAAACAACTGGATATCCGAACTGTCTGAGAATTGGAAGAGAACGCATATCTGCAACGAGATTATTATAACCGAAGCTCACGCCCCGTTCCGTGAGGAGGATATTGCGATTGCCCGTAGAGGTAATCTTCTCTACGATATTGGCTACATCCCAGGGCGCCACAAACTGGCCCTTTTTGACGTTAATTACCCGGGCCTTTTTTGCCACCTCGCGTACAAAGTCTGTCTGTCGGCAGAGAAACGCCGGAATCTGAAGAATATCCAGAACGGTTGCCGCTTCATCAATTTCTTCAAAGCGGTGGACATCGGCGAGAATCGGCACTCCGAGGCTTTTTTTCACCGCATTCAATACAGCAAGACCCTCAACCAGCCCTGGACCGCGAAAGGACTGCTGAGACGTCCTGTTCGCCTTGTCATATGATGCTTTGAAGATGAAAGGAATCTGAAGGCTGTCGGTCAAATCTCTGAGATAGGAAGCTATATCCAGAGTCTTTTTCTCATCCTCGATAACGCAAGGTCCGGCAATAAGAGCAAAGGGATGGGAATCGCCTATGGTAATCGAACCGACTGTCACCTGTCTCATTGCGCCCTCCGGACTTCAACCCTTAGTGTGTTTCTTCTGAAGCATTTTGATCCGCATTTCCGGTATCTTCCGCTCCGCCTCCAGGGAATCGGGATTCAGCTGATAGACCTCCCTGTAGGCCTCCATCGCCTTGTCATACATTTCTTTCTTCTCATAAAGCTTCCCAAGATTCAGGTAAACCGAGGAATCTTCTTTATCCAGCTTGATCGACTGCTGAAATTCTTTGATTGCGTTATCGTCGCGACCAGCCAGGCTATAAAAGAAACCCAAGCTTGCGTGGTGCCCAGCCTTTCCAGGATCCAGCTTGACAAGCCGCTCATATATCTCAATCGCCTTAATGGTTTGTCGTTCCCGTCCGTAATAATCGCCAAGCATGATCAGTATTTCACTCTTTGGTTCACGTTCGGCGTATTTTTCATAGGCCGCCATGGCCTTGGCGGCATCGCCCATCTTTTCATAGGAGACGGCCAGATTGTATAAGAGTTTGGCGTCGTCGGAACCCAGTGCAAGCGCCTTTTCATAAGAGCCGGCAGCCTTGGGATAGTTCTTTATTTCCACATACGCAGAGGCAAGGCGAGTATGGATTTCAGGATTGTTCGCATCCTGTGCAATGACCTTTTCATAAAGGTCTATGACGCGGCTGTAATCTCGAATGCGCCAATACAATTCGGCAAGTCCCACAAGCGCATCCCTGTCCTTCGGCTTTACCTCGAGAACACGCTCATATGTCGTCCTTGCCTCCTTGAACTTCTTTTCCTTCTCGTAGGCCACGGCAAGGTTAAACAAAACATCGGGATCACGGGGATTCAGCGAAACAGCCTTTTCGTAGTTCTCGATCTCCTTCTTTCGCAAGCCTTTGCTTCCATATGCCACGCCAAGGTTTGCATACGCTACGGCATTCCTGGGATCTTTTTCCACAATTTTGGAAAATAATTCTATAGCGTCATCGTAGCGTTTTTCCTTACTGCAAAACTGTGCGAGAACGGCCTGGAGATTCAGATTCTGGGGATCGCGATTCAGCAGTTCCAGGTAGTTTGCCATCGCTTCTTTGCTTTTTCCCTGCTTTTCATAGGCTTCTGCAAGACGATAGCGCACGTCTGCGCTGGCCGGTTTCAGCTTGAGGGATTGCTCGTAATTTGCTGACGCCTTATCCCAAAGACCACGTTTGCCGTAGGCGAAGGCTATATTGGCATAAGCGATATCATTCCTGGGATTGTTTCGAATGATGGCCCTGTAAATCGGAATAAGCTTCTCGTAATCCTCCCGTTTTGAGTAAATCTTTGACAATTCTACAAGAGCCGTCTCATCGGCCGGCAGTACGGCCAGGACGCGTTCATATTGACGGGCAGCCTCGTTGACCTGACCGGTTTCAAGACAGAGGCGTGCAAGGGTCTTTCTGAGAGACGGATCGTTTTTAGACGCCAAGGCCTTCTTTAGATATTGTATTTGTTCCTTTTTATTGTCACTGCCCCGGGCAAGACGCACCCAGTCCTGGGGCGTCACGTCCAAGCGTATGGGCAGGGATGCTATATAGTATTCCCGGTACTTTACGGAACAAGCATAATTCTTTACTTTGCCGCCGATGAATTGGTCGACAAGATCGCTGCCCCGGATTATCAGACCGATATCGTTCGCGCCTCCCACATTATTAATATCCATAGAAAGATTCTTCTTCAGCAGCGAATCAGTCTTCACTTCCCGTATTATAATCTCATCGTTGGAAGAAACGTTGAGGCTGTCTCCGCGAGAAAGTTTGATCAATTCGCCATTCTTCTGTATCAGACAGTAGCTGAAGGTCGGTACCCGTCGGGAAAGCAGGACAAGGATAGTCGTGCTCGCCAGCGAAATTCGATCGGTCACGGATCTTATAGCCGAGAACAGCCAAAAATTATCCCATCGACGCATGTATGCGCCTCCCAGAAAAGACAACAGGACGATCACTGCAATGATCACTGTCAGCAGTTTGCCTTTTCTTCTAGGCGGTTCAGGTCTCTGAAGAGGATTATATACATCCATGATCAGCCTCTCGGATGATGTTTTCGATGAACGGCTTTCAGATGCCCCCGCGTAACATGGGTGTATACTTGCGTCGTAGCGATGTCTGCATGACCGAGCATCGCCTGCACAGCCCTGAGATCCGCTCCACCTTCAAGCAGGTGGGTTGCGAAGGAGTGTCGGAACGTATGAGGATAAATTGCTTTCATGATGCCGGCTCTCTTAACATATTTTTTTACAATCTTCCAGAAGGCCTGCCTGCTCATGGGATTTCCGGCCCGTCCCAGGAAGAGATGTTGAGTCGATTTGCCGCCGAGCAACTGTTGCCGACCACGATCTATATAGCGATTCAGCCAGACAAGGGCAGGCCGCCCTATTGGAACCAGTCGTTCCTTAGACCCCTTTCCGATGACAACGAGATACCCCACGTGCCAGTTGACATCGTTTATTTTAAGTGAAAGAAGTTCCGACACCCTCAATCCCGTGGCGTACAGCAATTCCAGCATGGAACGATCTCGCAATCCCGAGGGACTGTCGTCGTTCGCCCCGTTCAACAGCCGTTCCATCTCTTCCCGGGAAAGAGTATCGGGCAGGGTCATCCACACTTTCGCCAGTTCGATGTTCGCCATGGGAGTCGACGGTATTGTTTTATCGCGGAGAAGGTATTTGAAGAACCCCCGCAGTGCGGCAACTGTTCTGTTTACCGACCTCGCCGTCAAGCCCGTTTCCCGGAGATTCGATATGAAAGCTGTCAGATGATCGGGTTGGATCTCGACGGGAGAGAACGCTGAGCCTTTATTGTCGAGCCACGAGGAGAAACGGCGGAGGTCGCGGCTATAGGCCTCGAGGGTGTTCAGCGATAAGCCCCTTTCAACGGCCAAGTATCGTAAATACTGATCTATGTATCCGTACATCCACCGGGATAATGGTGCGCTGGAGAGTCATATAATCGCCGATCCGGTCTCATGGCGCAATCCCATCAAACACACGACTCGTCACACACCACAACTTTCTTGCATAATTTTATCACAGGAGCGGGACCGGACGATATCAAATTATTTAATCGGAATGATGCCAAAACGCAAACTGAACCGATAAACAATAAAACGAGGGGATCCTTTTCTAGGATCCCCTCTTCGAATTTTGCTATTTTTCCCCGGCTACGGTGACTTCATTAAGCGGCTGATATAACGCCAGCAGCATTTATAGTGTATGTGAGGCTTCCCGAGGCATGCCTGCAGGTAATTGACAGACCCGTCTGGGAACCATCAACAACCGTGGTCGTTACATTCGCCGTCGGTTGATAGCCGAAGGTTTGAATCAGAGCCAATGTCGCCGTACCGGCAGGATTGTCGCTGAAGTAGGCCTGAGCCGCCGTGTAAGCATTCTTAACGTCGGCATTTGCCGCCGCATTGTACGCCCTGGTGCGGTATGCAGTGAACTGGGGTATTGCAATGGCGGCCAGGATTCCGATAATGGCGATTACGATCATCAGTTCTATGAGAGTGAAGCCCTTCTGATTGCGTTTTCTCATCAACTTCGTCATGGTGTTACCTCCCTTTAATAGTTATTATGACGTTCTGTTTCAATCTCTTGCTTTAATATAAGCAATGAACATGCCAACGATACCCGATGGGATCCAATATGGTCCCTTTGTCGCAATGACGCCGTTTCTTCCTTATTCTCATGATCCTCTCAACCATTGCACAGCCGCAACGAAGGGCCGATAGTCGGGCATTTCCATCGGCTGCTGTTGATTTTCACCGGTCAATCGGAAATGCCCAATTTTTCGAGGCGATACCGAAAAGAATCAAAAGTGACATTAAGCAGTTTCGCCGCCTGGGTTTTCGAACCCTTCGCCTTCTCCAATGCCTTCTGAATCAGGGCGCGTTCGAAGCGTGCAGTCTCTTCGCTCAGGTCTATCCCCTCTTCGGGAAATCCGCCGTGTGAAAGTGCATCGGCCGATGACTGCTCGGCGCCTGTTATTACAAGACTTTCAGGCAATACAATATTGCCCGATTCCAGTGCAACGCTCCTCTCTATAATGTTTTCGAGTTCCCGCACATTGCCCGGAAATGGATAATTCATGAGGAGATCCAGCGCATAATTGGAAATTTTTTTGACATCCTTGCCAAATTCCCGTGCATACTTCTCAATGAAAAATTTAACGAGAAGAGGGATGTCCTCCTTGCGTTCCCTGAGAGCCGGTATTTTGACGGGGATGACATTGAGACGGTAGTAAAGATCCTCTCGGAAGCTCCCATCTTTGACCATGTTCACGAGATCCTGGTTCGTGGCCGATATGAAGCGAACATCGACGGTGATGTTTTTTGAACCGCCTATGCGGATAAATGTCTTGTCCTGAAGGACCCTCAAAATTTTAACCTGCAAAATAGGAGAAAGGTCTCCTATCTCATCAAGAAATACCGTACCCCTGTGAGCAATCTCGAAAAGACCGGGCTTATCCATATAGGCGCCGCTGAAGGCCCCTTTCATATAGCCGAAGAGTTCGCTTTCTAGAAGGTTTTCCGGTATGCCGCCGCAATTTATAACGATGAACGGCTTGTCGCGGCGCGGACTGTACTGGTGAATGGCCCGCGCCACCAGCTCCTTGCCAGTTCCGCTTTCGCCGAGGATCAAAACGTTTGCCGCCGTTTCCGCCACCTTCCTGATAAGAGAGTATATCTTGAGAATTTCCTTGCTCTTGCCGATCATTTCACCGAATGAATCCGCCTCTTCCATATCCTTGATAAAACGTGCGTCTTCCCGGTGAATGCCCTTCTTCTTCATTGCATCTTCAACAACGACCTTTAGATCCTCTATGTCGAAATTCTTTTCAAGATAGTCGTAGGCGCCCTCTTTCATGGCAGCAAGCGCCGTCTCTCCCGAGGCATAACCGGTGATCAGAATCACCATGATTTCCGCTGAAATATCCTTTATCGAACGAAGAAGCGCAATGCCATCGATGCCCGGCATTTTGAGATCGGTTATAACAAGATCAATGGCGCCTTTGCGGCATATGTCGAGAGCCTGTTTCCCTCCGGAAACGGTCTTCACTCGATGCCCTTCCCGGGTGAGCATTATTTCCAGGAATTCCCTCATTCCCTTATCGTCGTCGACGACGAGGATTGATCCCATAAAGGCCTACTCCTTGAATCGAATTGGATAACGCATGACCACCCGCGTGCCTTTTGCCTGTTCGCTCTCTATTGCGAGCGATCCGCCGTGAGAATCAAGGACGCGCTTTACTATGGCCAGTCCGAGTCCCGTACCTCGCTCTTTTGTGGTAAAGAAGGGTTCCGTTATTCTCGGCAGATTCTCATCCGCGACCCCAATGCCGGTGTCCGATACAACCACGAGAAGACACTCTCCATCCGCCATGGAACAATCAAGCTTAGTTTCAATATCGAGAGAACCTCCATCTGGCATTGCCTGAACGGCATTAAGTATAACATTGCGGATGGCTTGCTTGATTTCGTTTTCATTGCCGCATATGGCATGCCCGTCGCATAAATCCAGAGACACTTCAATATCTTCTCCCCAATCCGCTCCGAAACTCATTAACTCGACCAATTCTTCGATGAGAGACTTAATGTCTACGGGCCGGTAGTCCGTAGACTTGGGTCGCGATAGAAGGAGATAATCCTGCATGATGCTTTCCAGCTGGTCCTTGCCCCGCAAAACGATGTCCATGAGACGGCGGTTGCTGTCGTCAATCAAAATATCTTTTTTTAGCAGCTGGATGGAACCGGCAATGGTGGCCAGCGGGTTTCTGATCTCATGGGCAAGCACCGACGACATCTCTCCAATCACCGCAAGGCGCCTGTTCCGTTCGATTTCCTTCTCCATTTCCTTTATCGGGGTCAGGTCCCGAAATATAATGATCGTGCCGATCTGTATTTCTTCAGGCGACATGAGCGGGAAAAAGGAAAACCCGACAACAATTTTTTCACCCGTTTTTGAGATAATTTCCGTTTCGCTGCGTTTGACATTTCCCTGCCCGTTGACTTGATTTATATTTCCGTTTTCGAAGGCTATGTATCGAAAGATCTGTTCTATGGGACAATCATTCAGGTCTGCAAAGCGATATTTCGTTATTTCCTCGGCCGCCCTGTTAAAGAGCTTTATGCAGCCTTTCATATCGGTCGTGACGATGCCGGTGCCGACAGATTCAATAATGCTTCTGTGCAGAACATCGAGACGTTCGAAGGCGCTTGTTTTTTCCTGAAGGAGACGGCGCGCCTCCTGTTCCTTTTCTTTTAAAAAACTCGCGAGAAACGCTATTATGTAAAATGACGCGCCGTGCGTAAAAACTCGCGAGAAAGCATAGCCTGCATCGAGATAGCGACTCTGCAATGGATCCACAGGACTGATCAGAATGCCGGCATACTCCAGGCTTATAAGCATTCCATAGCAAAAGAAGCTCGCCGTCGCTGCAATGACGCCTCCCCGCCGATCTATCAAAAGTGCCGAGTAAATAATGACAAGAGGATAGAGGGTTGTGTAGTAACTGTGAATCGTACCGGCCGCGTAAACAAGAATTGAGATCAAGAATATGTCTACAAAACTCTGCAGGCAAATTAACGCCGGCCTGTTTTTAACCTTCCGGTCAAGAACAAGATACACAATGGATACAAGGTACGAACAGGCCAGGACATAATAGGTCGCGAAATAGGTCAATGACAGCGCGGAGCCTCCCATGAGAAGCTCCATGACGGCCGAAAAACCCAGGAGAACAGTGACGATGAAGATCCTTACGAGAATCAGCCACAAAAAACGTCTCTTCTCTTCGCGTACTGCCTCACTCGGTTGTTCCATTTCTTAGGGGCTCCCTTCGGTTCAGGCCCATTATGTTCTCTTTACTTACGGCATTATAACAGGTAATAACATTACCTCAATATCCCTTAACCCACGAAACCATGAAACGACCTTTCGTTCCGATAGCGGCATGTTGCGCCGCCGGCATATATATCTCTTCACGACTGACTGTTCCATACATTCCAACATTATTGCCGGCCGCCGTTTTCCTCCTTGGAGGACTGTTGCTGATTGGCCGCAGTTATCATAAAACGGCTTGGTGGTCCTTTCTTTCCTGCGTCCTCATACTCGGCATACTTCATACAAATCTTTACTTTTACAGTCCTGCACATCGAGATAGCCTCACTGTTTTTACAAAGCCCGGTCAATTGATCATCGAAGGAATTATATCCGAACCTCCCAGACGTTATCCTGAGAGAACCGAAGTTGTTATTGACGCCTGTCGCTTCCGCAATGAAAATCAGTGGCGCCCTGCCTCCGACAGGATTCTTCTTTCGATACGGTGGGCGGAATCGCTGTACGCCTACGGGGATTATCTGAGGATAACAACGAGACTGCAACCCCCCCGCAACTTTCAGAACCCCGGCGGTTTCGATTACGAACAATTTCTTCTCTTCAGAAACATTCGCCTCCGCGGCGTTATCGACTCCCCTTCAAAAATCATTCTCGTCCGCCGGGGCGAAGGGAATCCGTTGCGGCAACTTGTTGAAAAACTGAGGCGGCGCATTCGTGAAACAATCGATGAAAGGTCGGCGCCGACGGCGGCCCCTATCCTGAGGGCCTTGATCACCGGCGATGCTGAAACCGTCCCCAGAGAAATAAAAGACATTTTCGCCCGGGCCGGCGCCTCGCATATACTTGCCATTTCGGGACTTCACCTGGGAATGATAGCCGCGGCAACATCAATGGTTCTTCTCCTCCTGATGCGCCGGTCAACAAGGCTGCTCCTGGCCGCTGATACTGAACGGCTTGCCTATGGACTCTCTGTCGTTCCCATCATAGTCTTTACTTTAATTTCAGGCCTCCGCATGTCCGCGATGCGAGCGGCCATTATGATCATTGCCTTCGTCGCGGCCCTCCTGTTGCGGCGAATTCGCGATCCATGGAATGTGCTGGCTTTCGCCGCATTTTGCATCCTGGCCATATGGCCTGGATCGCTGTTCGATGTTTCCTTCCAACTATCCTTCGCAGCAGTGGCCGCCATAGTATCGATTGTCCCCTGCATCGATGCCTCAACCGTCCCCGGGGATCCGGACCGGACAGTCATTCACCGCTGTCTCGCCAAGCTTCGGGTTATTGCCATTGTCACGATTGCCGCCACCGCTGGTACAGCGCCTCTTGCGGCATTTTATTTCAATCGTATTTCCCTGGTTGGAATTCTCTCAAATATGCTCGTTGTTCCGTTGACAGGATTTATAATTCTGCCCTCGGCATTCGCAGCGGTTCTGGCGCTTTCAGTCTCGTCAACGCTGTCGTCTGCATTCATCAGCATCGCATCCGCGGCAACGGAGGGTCTTCTTTTCATCACCCGGCAATTCGCTGCCCTTCCTTTCGCCTCTGTCAACACTTCCACACCGACCTTTGTGGAAATCACCCTCGTCTACGGCATTTTCTTCTCCGGAATTCGCTGGCTTGTTTCCCGCCAGTCCGGAAAGGTTCTATCATCGCTGTTTCGATATCTCCTGCCGGGAATAGTTCTCTCATTACTGCTCTACGAATCGCTTATTTTCTATCAAGCCTCCGCTACGAAACTCCTTAGAGTCACCGTTCTCGACGTCGGTCACGGAAATTCTGTTTTCATTGCCTTTCCCGGCGGGAAATCGATGCTCATCGACGGAGGCGGATTTTATGATTCATCTTTTGACGTGGGACAACACATCGTGGCCCCCTTTCTGCGCAAAAACAGATTATCCCGGCTCGATACGGTCGTTCTGACTCACAGCCATGAAGATCACATCGGAGGACTGCCCTACATTCTTGAAAACTTTAACGTTTCCGAGGTATGGTCGAACGGCCTTTTCGCTTCAACGCCATCCTGCCGTTCTTTCATCTCCGCTATTGAGAAACATGCAATCACCCATCGAATCGTCAGCGCTGAAACGCCTGAAATCGCAGTGAACAATGTCAGTATTTCCGTCCTCAACCCTCCAGAGCCTCTACGATTACCCAATGAAGACGGCCGACTTCAGGACCAGGATAATGTTAACAATACCTCCCTGGTCTTTCGGTTCGTCTACGGCAATGTGGCAATTCTTCTTCCTGCCGATATCTCGACAGACGTCGAAAGTCGATTGGCAGTGCATGCAAACTCTTTAAAAAGCGCCGTGCTTGTCATGCCTCATCATGGGGCTTCCACATCGAGTTCGCCGGAATTCATCGATGCGGTTCAACCTGGAATCGCCATCGTCAGCTGTCGCGACAGGAGGATGGAAGGATCGAGGAATGAAACCATAAACCGTTATCGCGCCAGAAACATACCGGTTCTTCGGACCGACATGCATGGCGCCGTTACGGTCGAGACCGACGGTCGCGGGATCCATACGACTTGGCAACGGCGAAATCAGTTGCCTTTATAAATGATCTATGCTAGCAGAACGACCGTAAACTAAGGATATTATGGCTATGGGAACGATAACGGCAGTTCGAGGATTTAAGGACATCCTTCCCGATGAGACCGCCAAATGGCAGCATATCGAGAGGACGGCCCGTTCCGTTTTTTCATCCTTCGGCATAAGAGAGATTAAGATCCCTGTTCTCGAAAAAACAGAGCTTTTCAGCCGGGGCATCGGCGAAACAACGGACATTGTCGAAAAGGAAATGTATACCTTTCTCGACCGCGACAAAGAGTCCCTTACGCTTCGCCCCGAGGCAACTGCATCGGTGATTCGCGCCTATATAGAGCACCATCTCTACGCAACGGCGCCGCTTCTGAAACTTTTTACGATCGGACCGATGTTCAGGCGCGAACGTCCCCAGAAAGGGCGCTTCAGGCAGTTCCATCAGATCAACGTCGAGTACCTCGGCGAAAAGGATCCCCGGGTCGATGCCGAGTTGATCTTCATGCTTATGCATTTTCTCGGCAAAACGGGGCTGCCATCGTTGAAACTGGAGATCAATTCACTTGGTTGCCCCATGTGCCGATCCCTCTTCAGGGATCGCGTTGTTTCCTTCCTGGAAACAAAAAAGAACGACCTCTGCGACGACTGTAAGCGGCGACTTACGACAAACCCTTTGCGCATATTCGACTGCAAGGTTCCGGAATGCAAACAGACGATTGCAGGCGCGCCCGTAATAATCGATTTCATCTGCGCCGAATGTAGCAATCACTTCGAAGGAGTCAAAGGGCATCTCACTGCCCTGGAAATACCATATGCTCTTACGCCAACGATGGTCCGCGGTCTCGATTACTATACGAATACGGCCTTTGAAGTGACGACCAATCTTCTGGGCGCTCAAAACGCCGTAGCGGGAGGCGGGCGATACGATGGTCTCGTCAAACTGTTGGGCGGACCGGACCTTCCGGGCATCGGTTTCGCCGTCGGACTTGATCGTCTGGCGGCCCTCATACCCGAGGAGGATTTCCGGTTCGCGGAATGCCCCCACCTTTTTATAGCAGCTATGGGAGATCGGGCTCAGGATTTTTCGTTCCGGCTCGCCAACGAACTCAGGCGTCAGGACATATACGTCGAAACGGATATCGGAGACAAGGGCCTGAAGAGCCAGATGAAGAGAGCCAACAAGCTTGGATGCTCTCATACGCTGATAGTGGGCGATGCCGAAATGGATAATCAGCGGGCCATTCTTCGCGACATGACCTCGGGCAACCAGGATGAAATAAGTCTTTCTTCATGGGAAATATTGTCAGAGCGGCTGAAGGCAACAGGAAAAGGAAGGTAACGGAGTGTCTGAATTCATAACGAAGACAAAGCGGACGCATTACTGCGGCGATCTCACTGCCGCCAACCTGGGCGAGCAGGTGGTCCTCATGGGATGGGTCCATCGGCGCCGCGACCTGGGCAGCCTCGTCTTTATAGACCTCAGGGATCGTGAAGGCCTTGTACAGATAGTCTTCAATCCCGAGACAAACGTCCATGCGCACAGTGAAGCGGGAAAGCTGAAGTATGAATACGTCGTCGCCGTCACGGGTCGCGTCGTCAACAGACCGGAGAACATGATAAACAGGGCATTGAAAACCGGTGAAATCGAAGTCGAAGCAACCGATATAGAGATACTGAACGAATCGAAGACCCTTCCTTTCATGATCGAATCGGAAACAGAGGTTTCCGAAAGCATTCTTCTCAAACATCGCTATTTGGATCTCCGTAACGCCCGGCTTCGAAATAACCTGATGCTCAGAAGCAAGGTGGCTCTGGAAACGAGAAAGCATTTAGCTTCTCAAGGTTTTATCGAAGTTGAAACTCCCTTTCTCACAAAAAGTACGCCCGAGGGCGCCCGTGATTACCTCGTTCCCAGCAGGGTTGCAAAGGGCTCTTTTTTCGCTCTTCCGCAATCTCCGCAGATTTTCAAACAGCTCCTCATGATCTCCGGATTCGACCGGTATTTTCAGATCGTCAAATGCTTCCGCGATGAAGATCTCAGGGCGGATCGCCAGCCGGAATTCACGCAGATAGACATGGAAATGTCCTTCATCTGCGAAGAAGATCTTTTAAAAACCATGGAACGTCTCATGGCTCACATTTTCAATGCAGGCATCGGCATTGAAATCCCTCTCCCCATTCCCAGGATGACCTACAAGGAAGCCATCGACAACTATGGCAAAGACAATCCCGATACCCGCTTCGCCATGAAGTTGAAGGACCTTTCATCAATATTCCGGAATTCCGATTTCCGGGTCTTCGCTGAAGCAGTCAAGAGCGGCAATGCAGTAAAGGCCATCCGCATAGAAAAGGGTGCGTCCTTCTCCAGAAAAGATCTCGATGAACTGGCCGCTTTCGTAAAGAACTGCGGCGCACAAGGCATCGCCTGGGCGAAGATAGAAGAGGGCCGATGGAACTCCTCGATTGCCAAGTTTTTGAAGATTGATGAAATGAACTCCATCGCAGAGTCAATGGGCGCCGGCGCCGGCGATACGCTGATCTTCATCGCCGACAAACCGTCCGTCGTAAACGAATCCCTCGGAAACCTGAGAATCCATCTCGCCAAAAAACTGAATCTCATAAAGCCGGATATGTTTGCCTTTACGTGGGTGACGGATTTTCCCATGTTCGAGTACAGCGAGACTGAAGGACGATATGTGGCGATGCACCATCCCTTCACATCGCCAAAAATCGAAGATTTAGCCTTTCTGGAGAATGAACCTGGCAAGATTCGGGCCAGGGCGTACGATCTCGTTCTCAACGGATCGGAAATCGGGGGCGGAAGCATACGGATTCACAAACAGGATGTACAGTCCCGCGTATTCAGGGCGCTCAGCATGACCGAAGAAGAAGCAAAGATAAAATTCGGCTTCCTTCTTGAAGCCCTAGAATATGGCGCCCCGCCCCACGGCGGAATCGCCTTCGGCTTTGATCGTCTTATTATGATAATGACCGGAGCGCCATCGATCAGAGATGTCATAGCTTTCCCAAAGACCCAGAAGGCTGCCTGCCTCATGTCCGAGGCGCCGTCGCCCGTCGATGAAAGCCAACTGGAAGAACTGGCGCTTAAAATTCGACAACCCGTCTAATAGCCTGACGAAAATGTCTTGACAAGGTACGGAACGGCCCACTATAAGAGTATCTATCCAACATATTGACTCAATTGATAAAGACGCCTCACCGGAGGAATTATCATGGAAAAAGGATGGCGAATCGTACTTTCGATTACAGGTTTGTCTGTTTGTCTTGTAATTCTAATTACAGCTTGTGCGAAAAAGCCGATGGGAAGTCCTGCAGCAGCAGAAACGAAACCCATCGAGCAAATCGACCTCCAGGAAGCGGGATCGGTAATCGAATCCGCCGTTGCGCAACAAGCAGAAACGCAACCCCCTAGCCAGCTTGCACTCCGGGAAGCGGGATCGGTAATCGAGTCCGCCGTTGCACAGCGGGTGGAACCTCAAGGGGTCGCTGTATCGGAAAGCGCCCCGTCGCAAACCAAGACGGCGCGGGAAGTCGCAGTGTCCCAACCAGGAGAAGAATATCATATTGTTAAAAAAGGCGAATGTCTCTGGTGGATTGCCGAGTACGAGGACATCTACAGCGATCCTTTCATGTGGCCGATAATTTACGATGCCAATAAAGAAATCATCAAAGATCCCGACCTGATTTACCCCGATCAGACATTCAGAATTCCCCGGTCCGGTTACACCATCGAGGAAATCAAAGAAGCGCGGAGAAGCGCCGGCGCTCCGAAACCTTATATGCCGCCTGCTCATGCCGCAAAGTTGCCGGTCAACCCCTGAAATAAAGCAGCACTCATAAAAAAAGAGGGCCTTTCGCCCTCTTTTTTTATCTTTTCAGTTATTCGGTTCAAGGTCTTACCGCCCCTATTCCAGCATAACAAGTCCCGCCAGATTTTGCCGTGTCATAGTACAACGCAAAAGCGGCAACATTTTTCGATGCTTCAATCTTTACACTCCCGTTGCTTCGTACCGTACCATCCACCAGATCCTCCACGCTGTACGCCTTGCTTCCGTTGGGCGGCAATGAAACGCTTTTTGTATAGTTCAATACTCCCTGGGCATCATAATATTTCAGCTTCACTGAATTGGTTCCATTATTCGGATTGCAGACAAAGATTGTTGTATCCCACGTATCGTCCTGCGCTACATGGGGGATGATAAGCTTTAATGCGGGATCGGATATTAGACTGATGTCAGCCATATACGCCGGTCGTCCATTTTCAAGAGAACCCACCCAGCACAGCCCCGTGAGAGATTCGGTCGATTCAACATATATCCACCCGTCATATAACGGATTCTGAGGCAGCACGAATCCATCTTGTCCCTGCGGTGGAAGATTTTTTGATACCGTTTGAATTACATCGCCGTATTCATCGTACAGGATTACCGACACCTCCGCGGTCTTCGATTCGCTGCTGTTCCTCAGTGCGACACTGACATAATGCGTGCTGTCGCCTTTGTAACAGGGCAGGAAATATTTTTTATTAGTCGATACGGAAATTGTAACGGATTTCTTTTTCGTGTCCCATGTATTAACTGCGGTCAGTGTAAAGGTTGTTGTAGAGTTGAGGGCGACTTCCAACGATCCCTTCGTTGCGCTTACCTGCCCTATTCCGTTATCTATCGTTGCTTGCGTGGCGTTAGAGATCTCCCACGACAGGGTGACAAATTCTCCCTGTCTGACGTTGTTTAAATCGGCGACAAACGATTTGATTGTAACTGGAGGATCGTACGAACCGCCACCTGTCGACCCCCCGTCGCTGGGGAGATCCGGTATCGCCGGAGGCGCATCAAGGCCAAAAGCGCTTGTTGCGATGATAAGCATAATCACTGTCATCGACAGAACGCTTATTATTCTTTCGCCAATGGGTGGTCTCGTCATGGTTTTCATAGGATGCCTCTCGTTCATTTTTTCTTTACTCTTCTTACTGAAGAAGGAGCAAATAACATGCCACATGTCCTACTCACTTCTTGTTCAGTTTGGCAGCAACCAGGTGGCTGCTTCTTCCATATTGATCCAGTAGCCCATTCCTATCTTCATTTGGGTCAGTGTACTGGACTTCGGAAGTGAGGGAGCTTCATATTGCCAGCCCGTTTCACCATACGTCCAGACTGATTCGTACTTGCCGTCAATGCTGGCAAGAGCTTCCCCTAATGGGCAGAGATCCGATCCGCTCCAGCCGATTAAGTTCCACCCTTTCTGCAACTCTAAGAATGAAACCGGCGCCCCTAAGGAAATCTTCAACGTCGTAGATTTTTTCATTTTTACCCAGTAGCCCTGAAGACCTCTGACCGTCGTTAGCGTTCTATTTTTTGCGTTAGACGCATCGTAATATTTCCATACATTATTATCGAAGGCCCAAATGCTTTCGACGCTGGCCATTATCGAACCGAACACCGTTTCCACATGAGGATCGATCACCTGCCCGGGGAACGAAATCATATTCCAGCCTTGGCGAAGATCGATATTTAACTCTCCGATCAATTGCTTTTTAATCGTGACATAGCAACTGTCCTGAGACTGGAGCCCTCCGCCGTCGACAACCGTCAGTTGGAAGCGGAGCGTCTCTTCATTCAATGCGATCGCAGGGGCTTGAAATGTCGGATTGCAATCCGTGGGATTTGACAGCGTCGCCGGGATCCCTTCAATCTGACTCCACCGATAGGAAACTATGCCGTCGTCACTATCCTTAGAACCTGATCCATTCAGTGCAACCGATTGCCCCTCGCTGACAGTCTGGTCATCTCCTGCATCGGCCTGCGGCGCCTCATTGACCCAGGTTACATTGACAACACAGGTATCCTGAGCCTTCAGACCGCCCGTATCGGTCACGGTGAGCCGGAGCTGAAGCGCGGCGCCGTCCATGGAAACATCGGGAGTCGTGAACGTTATGTCTCGTGCGTTCTGATCCGACAACTGAACTGCCGGGCCGCCGATCTGCTCCCAGAAGTATGAAGCTATTCCATCATCAAGATCGAAGGAATTGCTGCCGGTTAATGCAACCTCGGTCTGAGCGCCGGCATTGATGTCCTGGCCGGCATCAGCCACCGGTTGAATGTTCACCCATGACACATTGACGATGCACATGTCTTCCGAAGCCAATCCGCCATCATCGACTACCGTTAACTTGAACATAAGCGTGGCGCCGTCCATCGAAACATCGGGGGCGACAAAAGTTGTTGCCATCGCATGCCGATCGGCAATTTCCACCGCGGGCCCTTCCGTCTGCTCCCAATAGTATGAGGCGATTCCGTTTTCAGGATCGAACGAGTTGCTGCCGTTAAGCGTTACGGCGGTTCTTTCATCAACCATTTGATCGGGACCGGCATCGGCGGAAGGCGCCTGATTCCCCGAATCAAAGCTCGCCTGAATGGTGTGATTGCTCGCGACATTGCTGAAAGTATAGGACGAAACCGCGCCCACGGATGTCCCATCCACCATCACATCGACAATGTGGTAATTTGCATTGGCTGCGATCGTGAAGCTTTTGGAGGAACCGGCATTGACGACCTGCGAGCCGCTCGGCGTGATGCCGCCGTTCGATCCCGCTGAAGCGATGATCGTATAGGTGTTCAGCGCAAACGTCGCCTGAATGGTGTGATTGCTCGCGACATTGCTGAAAGTATAGGACGAAACCGCGCCCACGGACGTCCCATCCACCGTCACATTGGAAATATGATAATTTGCATTCGCTGCGATCGTGAAGCTTTTGGAGGAACCGGCATTGACGACCTGCGAGCCG
>JAFGGB010000105.1 GCA_016930775.1 Deltaproteobacteria bacterium | reverse complement strand
TCTCGTATTTCCACGCGGTCGGAAAGCAGTTGAAGGAATATTTTGTCCGTCGAGAGAATCAGGGCATTGCCTCCCCTGTCGGCGACCTTGCAGGCGAGCGTGGCGATGACGTCGTCGGCCTCCATGTTTGGAAAGACAAAGGAGCGTGCGCCGAAATCGGCGAAAACGCGCCTGAAATCGTCCAGGTGTTCTCGAAGAACCGACGGCATGGGAGGACGGCCGGACCGGTAGCCCGGGAATATTTCGTGACGCCAGCTCGGGCCGTCGCCGTCGAAGATGCAGGCCGCATGGGTAGGGCGTGCCTCGCTGATGGCCCGTTGAAAGGAGCGGCCGCAGGTCGCGAGAGCCCCTTTCATCTGTTCAGGGCTTTCGTTGGCGGGCTGGGCCTCGTAAATCCGCCGTATCAGGTTGAGGGCGTCGATGAGCAGGAAGAGTATTTTCATGGTCATTTCCCCGGCGTCGAAGGCATGTTCTTTTGTACTCCAGATGATTCACCGAAGTCAAAAGAGATGACTGTTCAAAAAGCCCTTCACCCTGATTTTGCCTGGATCATCTTTTGGCAGTCCGTTCATCAGGATCGTTAATCGGAAAAAGTTATTGAAATAAGAAGGCTCTTTTTGGTATGTTTCTTTCCAAAGAAACGCCGGAGGTGTCGAGATGCCGAGGAATGAGCTTGTCAATGTATTTGCGGAAATAACCGATCCGGCGGAGATGAACCGGTTTTTCGGGGAGATCTTTACTCCCAAAGAGCGGGACGCCCTGACGCTCCGCTGGCGGCTTCTTAAGGAATTGCATGAAGGAAGGACCCAGCGGGACATCGCCGCCCGGCATGGAATCAGTCTCTGCAAGATCACCAGGGGGTCCAAAGTTTTGAAACAGAAAAACTCGGTCGTGATGAAAATTCTCGATCGTCGCATGGAAAACCCCGTGAAATGATCCCGGGGAATTTAAGCGATGCCGAGGTCCGGGAAACATCCGGACTCGACGGTCACTTTCCCAGACAGCAATATTTGAATTTTTTATTGCTTCCGCAGGGACAGGGGTCGTTTCTTCCGACGGCTGATTGGTTTGCAGGGTTTTCCTGAGGCCTGAAATACACCGCAATGCCTATGGTTCCGGCGAAGGCCAGGAGAGCGAAGAGGAGCCTCCCTCCGTTGGCGAGGAAATGGAGGGCCGCAAGCCGCAGTTCGCGCCATTGGTATTCCACGGAGAAGGACTGTTCAAACTGTGTGATTACTTGCAGTGGAATGTCAAAGAGCGAGAAAAGTATAATCATGGGAAAAGCGACTCCCGAGGCGATAATGCGATCCCGGGCCGAAAGCCGAGGCCAGGCGAAGATGAGTGAGAAGACTATAATAGGATAGACATAGAGATTCGTGCCCTCGAACTCGACTTTTACCACGACGCCTCTTCGCGGTTGTCCCAAGGAGTCGAAGACGGTGCTGTTCAGCTTGATTCTGTAATAGGAATGTATTCTGTCGTCTTTTCCCCGCTCTATGCCCGAAGCCTGAACTTCGTAGTCGGGCCGCAGGAGCTTCAGCTCCAGCGCGTAGAAGGGAAGGGTGAGTTTGATGAAGCGGTGACCGAGGGTGTAAAAGACCGCAACGAGAAGGGCGTAGGCGGCGATAAAGGAGACAATGAACCTGAATATCTGCCTTCCCGGGCTATCCGGACTTTTTCCCTGGTTTTTCCGTGACATAAATCCAACTTACGAAAAAGAGAATGCCGATAACGATGATAAAGGTTTGTCCGATCTGGAGGTGCATCAAATTGAAAAGTCCGGGCCGGTACTTCACCGTAAAATAAAGGGCCGTGATCCTTGCGAGATTGGCGAGGTAAACAACGAGGCTTCCCAAAACGGCGCCGAGGATTTTTAATTTCCATGTCATGGGAAACGCCAGGATTGCTGCGACGACGAGAAGAACACCCTCGATTCCCTCGCAGCCTTCGGCAATTCTGATGGAGAAGGCGCCCGATCCGATGACGCTTTGGCGGGCCACGACCTTTTCGGCCGGTTTGATCGTGTTGATTATGAAAGCGCTTGCTTTGGCATTGAGAGTGTCCACGAGAAGATGACGGCTGTAATTTCGAAGGGAAAAATGAAGCGCCAGCCCCGCCGTGAAGAAAATCACAAAAAGGACGACGAAAGTTATCTCCCGGCGGAAGGTTCTGAAAAACTGCTTGAATCGCGATGATGAATGCATAGCTGAGGATTGCGCCTTTTACCTTTGAGAATTTTTAGAATAACTAGAAGACTGGGGTCTTCAACGACTCTTCCACATTTCCGGATAAAACCATATCACGGCTGTTCTGCGGGAGCAACACTGTCGGAGCCTGTCTTTCCTGCATCGGATAGAAGCGCCTGCCGTTTCGGATTGACGGCGCCGGCAGCGAAAGGGTATCCTTAATCGATTATATTGACCGCAAAGGGGCATTCACCGAAACGAACATTGCGAATACGGGAGGGCTGTTGTCCATGGAAGTAAAACTCTATACACTGAGCACCTGCAGCCACTGCAGGGCCGCCAAGCAGTTTCTGAGAGACGCCGGCGTGGATTTTACATTCATTGATGTGGACCTCCTGGAGACGATTCAAAAATCTGCGGTTATCCAGGAGATTCGCAAGCTCAACCCACGGCTCACCTTTCCTACTATCGTCGTTGGAGACCGTGTCATCGTGGGATTCAAAGAACAGGAAGTGCGGGAGGCGTTGTGCTTATGAAAGCCGATGAACTGTATGAGATGCTCCGGAAGGTGCAGGAACCGAAGGGTTATTGCTTCAACGATGACCGGCAGCGCGTCTTGGAGCTCCTCGAAGCCTTGCTCATCAACAAGGAACGATACGGGTATATGTCCTGTCCCTGTCGTCTCGCTGCCGGAGACCGGGAATTTGACAAAGACATAGTCTGCCCCTGTGTCTACCGGACGGCCGATGTTGCAGAATACGGAAGCTGCTACTGCAATCTCTACGTTTCAAGGGATTGGAATGAGGGGATTGCTCCCCATGTCTATGTGCCTGAACGGCGACCGCCGGACAAGAGTCTCTTCTGGAGCGGGCAGGATTGATAAACTTCGCGCTTCCTTCAAAGGGGGCCGGTCAGGAGATGCAGTGTGGGATCGATCCGGTTCAGACTCAGGTTTTTTTTGGTTCTATTCATTTCAGTCCTGATCCTCGGCATCGTCGGCTTCATGGTCGTGGAGGGTTTCGGTTTTATCGAGGCTCTCTATTTTTCGATCGTGACGATCGCCACCGTGGGGTATGGAGACGTCCATCCCGTTACGCAAGCGGGCAGATTGCTGGCAATTTTCCTCATCGCACTGGGTGTGGGAACCTTCCTCGGCGTCGTAGCCAACGCGACGGAGATCATGCTGGCCAGGCGGGAACATGAATCACGGCTGAAAAATCTCAACATGGTAATCGGCGTCTTCTTCAGCGAGGTGGGAACGAGTCTGCTGGCGGCGCTTTCCGAACAGGACCCCGGTCTGGAACGGATCAGGGGCGATCTCGTCGTCAAGGGGACCTGGAAAGACGATGATTTCTCGGAGGTCAGCAACCGCCTCAGGAGCTATGTCTATGACTTAACCGTCGGGACGACGGACCTTTCGGAGATGAAGTCTTTTCTTGGGGAAAAACGGGATTTCCTCCTGAGGCTCCTGGAAAACCCAAGCCTCCTGGAGCACGAAAAATTCACCGATCTCCTCAGGGCCGTTTTTCATCTCGCCGAGGAATTGGAGTCCAGGGAGGATATAACGGGATTGCCCGATGCGGACCGGCAGCATCTCGGAGGCGACATGAAGAGGGTTTACGGTCTGCTTATGCACCAGTGGCTCGATTATATGCACTATCTCAAGACAAGTTATCCCTATCTCTTCTCCCTAGCCGTGAGGAAGAATCCGTTCGATCCGGCGGCTTCGCCCATCGTGCGGGGATAGGTTAGTGAGGGAAATCGGGGCTATGACAGAAGAGAGGGAAGACCGGCGCGCCCGAGCCGATAAGCTTGTCACAGATGGACGCTGCGACGAGGCGATTATTCTTTTCGAGGAATTGCTGGCGGAACAGCCCCACGACGAATCTCTCCTGATGTCCCTTGCCTGGGCGTTGCGCGATTGTGGAGAACTCTCCAAGTCGAAGAAATATTTTGAGACGCTCCTGGAGCGGGAATTGTCGAGAGATGTCTTCAGCGGTTTCGCCTACGACGAACTGGTGAGGCTGCTCCGCGATGAGGGGGATCACGCAGGTGTGATCGATCTCTGCGAGCGGACAGTTGCGCGATATCCGGGCGATCCCGATCTCTTTAGGACCCTCGGCGAGGAATGCCTGAAAGCCGGAACGGCCGGACGGGCCGTTGAGGTCTTCTCTATCCTGGCGGAAGGCGACCCCGGCGATGCCGTCCTGAGGTTGGCGCTCGCGCTGGCCCTTGTGGCCGCCGGGCGGTGCGATGAAGCCGAGGCGGCCTATAGAACAGCCCTGTCTCTCGAACCGTCGGAGATTGCGCCTATGGCGTCACGGTGGGGCGATGCCTGTGAAGAAAGGGGGCTCTTGGAACGGGCTGTCGAAGGCTATCGGGAGGCCTTGCGTGCTTGCCCGACGGAACCGATCTATTGCTGCCGCCTGGGCGACGTCCTCGTGAAGCAGGACAGGACGGAAGAAGCCTGCGACTGCTATGAACAGGCCGTCCGACTCGATCCTGCGGGGGCGCTCCAGTACTGGAACCGCCTGGCCCGTTCACTCGGGGCCGCCGGCCGCTGGAGGGAAGCTGCGCACTTCTTTTCACGGGCGCTGGAGAGAGACCCGAACAATCCTCTCATCCTCAAGGCTCTGGCCGAGGCCCTTCTCCACATCGACCGGTAAAGAATTCGTTCTTCAGATAAGTTTTTCCGTTGACGATTCTCGATTTCCCCTTTCATGGTTTTCCCGGCAAGGGACTTCAGCCCCCTTTTGGATCGCTCCGCTCCGGAATTACAGGAGAGGGACTTTCTTCAACGGCAATTCGCCCTCTTTCTGCGCAGCCTCTATGGCAGATTCTGACGCAAGAACCGTAACGACGCCCTCGCTCATGGCGTTCTTGAGGATGTCTGCGAGAGTCCGGAAATCCTCCGTCGTCGTCGAGAGAACCTCGTCGCGGACCCGTTGGCGTTCTTCGTCGGTTATCCCGGCAAGGTAGCGGATCATGGAGGCATAGCCCTTCGAATCGGGAAGCTGGTACGTGTCGATGTCGCCTATGGCGCCGATGATTCCCTTCGTAACTTCCGCGGCGGAGAAGTCCGAGAGGCGGAGGTAATCGGCCGTCTCGTCGAAGACTCGAAGCGTCTCCAACAGATTCGGGTCCCGGTATGAAACGAAGCTCAGGATTCCCGTCATCCTGTCGAAGCTGCAGAAGGCGCCGTAGGCCCCTCCCTGAACCCTGACGCGATCCCAGAGCCAGGCCGTCCTCAGGTACCGGGTCATAACGGCTATTGAGCCATGATAGGAGTACCCCTTTGCGTACAGATCGGCGGCCTTTCCGACGTAATTGATCTGCGCCGGGACGATAAGTCCTTCATGGTCCGTCAGAAGCAGGGGCGACCACTTCCGCAGTGCTTTGGCAGAGGCCGGAAGCTTTTCGATGACGCTCTGGAGGAGAGGTTCCGCGATCTTCCAGGATTCGGAGTCCGTCGTGCCGTTCGCCACAATGCCCGAAGCGGTGACGGCGATTCGGTGCATCTTTTGGAGGACGGCCAGGACGGAGGGCCAGTCGCTGTCCACATCCTGGAGCAGCCGGCGAAGAAAGAAGAGCTGGCTTGCGCCGCCCGTCGTCTCCGATACCCACCCGGCCTCGTTGAAATGCGCCTGCAGGCGGATGTTGACCAACTGGTGTCCGCTCGGGATGAGGGCCTGTTCCAGCCGGGACTTTTCCTCGAGAAGAATCTGTCTGAACCGTTCGCGGTTGTCGAGGCGCACCGTGAGCAGCAGATCGCCCATGGCGGCGAAAAGGTCCGGAAGTTGTCGTTCCATGGCCTTTCCCTTCAGGAAGAGCCGGAATATCGTTTTCCCGCTGTCCCGCCGGACTGCCGTCAGGAGGGCCGTGCGGATGCCGCCCGTCTTAGCGCCGATCCGCTGGGACAGGGCGACATAGTCTTCCCTTTCGGTTCCCATCTCCATGAGGCTCCTGGCGTAGAGCGGCGCGTAGGGGATGCATTCCTGGGGCAGCGTTGTCAAATCGAAAGAAAGGTCGGCATAGGTGACGCCGTTCGTGAAGAGATCATGGTGGAGGATCGTAACGCCGTTCCGGTCCGTGATCTCCCGGGGAACGATCTTGGTCGTTCGGTCCAGGTCTGCCAGTTTGAGCGTGGGAATCGCGGCAAGGGCCTCGGGCGTGTCCGGCGCGGCCTGGAGTTCCTTCAGTCGTTTCGTTCCGTCGATTATCCGTTGGACCCCTTCCTCCGTCAGATCATTTTTCGCCCCGTCAAGAATTTCCCGCATCCGTTGCTCCATCCGGGCGGCAAGGCCCGTGTCGGGCCTCAGTATGACGGTGGTGCGATGGCTGTTCTCCAGGAAATTTTCCCCTATCGCCTTCTCGAAATAACGAGTGTCTTTAGAAAGTTTTTCTTTCAGCGCCTGGAGGGGAGCTTCGAAGGCCAGGGGTGCGATGGGGTCGCCGTCGTACAGCCAGGCCGTGAGCGATCGGAGCATCAGCACGAGCCCCCGGGGAAAACTCCCGGCGTTCTGTTCGCGCAGGCGAAACTCGATGGTGTTCAGCGAGGCTTCCGTCGTTGCCGTATCTATGCCCTGCCGGGACAGATCGTCGAGGGTAGTGAGAATCAGCCGTTCCACCTCCTCTTCTTTTCCGGGCTCAACGCCCTTGAGTCCCACGGAGAAAAAGAGCTGGCGGAGTTCGTCTTCGAGACCGCCGCCCGTGAGGTCTTCGCCGAGCCCCGATTCGATGAGAGCCTTCCGCAGGGGCGACCCCGGCATCCCCAGGAGAATATGGGAGAGTATGGAGAGAGCCATGGTCCTGTTGAGGTCCGTCGCTTCCCCGAG
>JAFGGB010000002.1 GCA_016930775.1 Deltaproteobacteria bacterium | reverse complement strand
TCATCCGCGGTCCGGGATCGGTTCTCTGGGGTCCCGATGCCTTCGCCGGCATAGTAAATCTGGTGCCGCTGACCGGCAAAGACGTAAACGGAGTCGATGCGGGCGTTTCCTACGGCGCCCCGGGCGACCAGGAATCTTTTTACATTAATATGGGCCGTGACGGAGGCCATTGGGACGCCTTTCTTTCTCTGGGCGGGCGAAACGGAGAGGAGGATACTACCTTCTGCAATATTGCCCGCTTCTGGAAGACGGCCACAAAGCCCTATAGTCCCGAGGATCGGTACGGGGAGGAATGGCCCGGAAATGCTCAATACCTGACCGTTGCAGGAAACTTTTCGTTCAGGGACTGGATAACGCTTTCCGGTATGATCAGCGATTACAGCCGGCCCTATGCCATGACAGGACCGGACAGGGATCTCACCTGGCGCGAGAGCCGAAGCGCCCCCTTCGGATTTTTCAAAATCGAGGCAAAAAAAGATATCGACGAAGTCTCGGCTCTTCGATTCACCGGGACGTACAGCCGCGTGAATCCGGAGATCGAGATCATCAACAGAACGCTCAACAGCAAGGAGCAGGCGACCTACGCCGAACTGATCTACGACAGGTCCTTTCTCGCCGGCAAGACCCTCGTTACAGGCGGACTTTCTTTCAGAGAGAAGGACATCACCGATGCGACTATCTGGGAGAGCTATTTCCCCGATTATCTTTCGGAATCGAACGAACTTCTTCTTCCCATACTGAAAATGGAGGATTACAGGACGCAACTTCTCTCGGCCTTCTGCCAGTTCAGGCAGAAAATCGGCGCCGTGGACTTCTGGCTCGGATTTCGCTACGACGATCACAACGCCTACAAGGATCACGTGAGTTACAATGCCGGGGCTGTCTGGAAGCCGTCATCGCAGTGGCTCCTCAAGGCTCTCTACGGGACGGCCTACCGGACGCCCTTCGCCCGGCAGCTTCGTCTTGAGGATGAGCCGGAACTCGAATCCATTGAAACAGGGAATCTGCAGATCGCCTGGAAACCGGCCCGCTATGTCTCCATGACGGCTACGGGCTACCTGAGCCGCGTCAGGAATCACACTATGGAAGACGCCTATGCCGGACTGTCCCAACCCAACCGGCAAGACTCCGAAGGCGTTGAACTGGAGTGCACGGTGACTCCTTCGGAGAAGCTGGAAGTTGCAGCGAATCTGACCCTGCTCGACAACGACGGTCCCGACGAGACATATCATTACAACGATTACAGCTACTTCGACCCCGTTGAAGGCAAGTGGGTGAAGCACTATACGGATCTTCGATATCCCTTCGACACCGGCGCCAAGAGCCTATTCAATCTTCTCTGCACTTGGCGGCCCTTCGATCATTTGTCTCTTTTCGGCAGAATCGGTTATGTTGGACCCCGGGATCTTGTGTATGCACGAGGCGAGGCGTTCCGTTCCCTGCCGGGAGTGTGGCTTGCGGACCTTTCGTCAGTGCTGCGCAATATTGCCGGCACGGGCCTGGATCTGCGGGTAAGCGTGAAGAACCTGACGGACAGGGATTACGAAACGCCCGGCACGTACAGCACTATCTGGGGAGACCCCCTGTCGGCCGAAATAATGCTCTCAAAACGTTGGTAAGGAATGGCTCAATTGTTGGATACATCGATGTCTCGGCAGGTTTCGGATACAGGAAAGATTCTTGCCGTTATCCCTGCATACAACGAAGAAGCGAGTATCTCCGGTGTTGTTGCATCGATACAGTCCGAGGACCCGCACATCGATATTCTCGTCGTGAACGACGGGTCAAAGGACAGAACCGGCGAAATAGCCCGGTCGATCCCTGGAGTCCATGTCATCGATCTTCCGTGCAATCTCGGTATCGGAGGAGCGGTTCAGGCGGGCTTCAAGTATGCCGGTCGAGAGAATTATGAAATAGCCTTTCAATTCGACGGCGACGGCCAGCATCTGGCTTCGGAGATACCGCGCCTTCTCGATCCGATCCGAAGCGATTCGGCAGACGTCGTCATAGGGTCGAGATTCTCCGGCCATTCAACAGGATACAGGTCAACGCTCGCCCGCCGAATGGGAATCGGCATCTTTTCCCTTGTCAACTCGATGATCGTCGGCAGAAGGATAACCGACAACACGTCCGGCTTTCGGGCGTACAACAGGGAGGCAATAGTTTTTTTGGCAAAGAATTATCCGATGGATTATCCCGAACCAGAGGCGGTGATAATTCTCGGACGAAACGGGTTTCGGATTGTCGAAGCGCCCGTCGCCATGAGGGATCGAATGGGAGGCAGGTCGTCGATTAACGGTTTGAGGAGCTTGTACTATATGGTAAAAGTTCTTCTGGCCATCGGAGTCAATGTGATTCGTCCAAAACTCAAGAGAAGAGGCAACAGTGCAGACGATCAACGTTAACATAATCCAGTATATCGCCGTTTTCGGAAGCCTTGCCTTCATTGCCCTGATCATAGGACTTATCAGAAACAGGAAGCTGAAAGAAGAATATGCCATCCTCTGGCTTTTTTTCGGAGCGCTCTTTTTGTTCCTGTCGATCTGGAGGGGCGCTCTCGATGTCATCGCCCGAAGCCTCGGCATTGTATATTCTCCTGCGGCGATTTTCCTGATCCTTATCATCGCCCTCATATCGCTATTGATACACTTCTCCCTCGTCATTTCCAGGCTGACCGAGCAGATCAAGGATATTTCACAGGAGATTGGACTCCTGAAATTGAAGATGGACGAACACATTGACGATTCGGCTGACGGGGATTCGGACAGAGATGGAAAGGCTTCGGGTAAGTTTGTATGATAAAAATATCCGTCGTCACTCCGTCGTTCAATCAATCGCAATTCATCGGCAGAACCATCGAGAGCGTTCTGAATCAGCAAGGCGCCTTTGAGCTGGAATATCTGGTGATGGACGGGGGTTCGACGGACGGTACGCTCGAAATCCTGAAATCCTATGAACCGAGACTGCGCTGGAAATCGGAAAAAGACAGGGGGCAGTCCGACGCCATCAACAAGGGTTTTGCCGCAGCATCGGGCGACATACTGGCCTGGCTCAATTCAGACGACGCCTATGAACCCGGCGCGTTGGATCGCGTGGCCGAAACTTTCAAAACAGCGGATTGCCAGTGGTGTTTCGGCAATTGCAGGATCATCGACGAAAACGACCGGGAGATCCGAAAACTTGTAACGCGATACAAGATTTTCGAAAGCAGGCGCTATTCCTATAAGAGACTCCTGACGAAAGATTTTATATCCCAACCAGCCGTTTTCTTCTCCAAAAAGGCCTGCCATGAAACAGGTCCTCTCGATCTGGATACGCACTACGTCATGGATTACGATTACTGGCTCCGCCTGGGACAACGGTATGAGCCGGTTTTCATAGACGCTTTTCTGGCCGATTTCCGATGGCATGGCGGTTCAAAGTGCGGTCGCAACTTCGCCATAGCCGCCCGCGAGGCTTTTGAAAAAGCTAAACACTACAACACGACGGGGCGCCTGTATCCCATCGTACGACATTTCATCCACTACATTTCTTTGAAAATACTTTATAGAATGATTTGACGATATTTTGCTTCGAACAGATTCTTTAATCGTTTTGTGGAACGGTTCTTCGCTAACATTCCGGCAGCTAGTTGCTGAAAATCCTGAGGGGTGAGTCATGGACAAGAATCATGTTGCAGTAATTTTGGAAGATATAAGCGGCAAATTTGATCTTGTTTTAGAGGGTCACGACGTACTTCGTAAAGCAATTCAAGACACTCGCGAGGAGTTATTGGAGAAAATCAACCTGGTTGATTTCAAAGTAGAGACTTTGAATAATAAAGTGGAGAACGTCAAGGACGAGTTGAATCAAAAGATCGACGGGGTTAAGGATTCATTAGACAATAAGATCGACGGGGTTAAGGATTCGTTAGACAATAAGATCGACGGGGTTAAGGATTCGTTAGACAATAAGATCGACGGGGTTAAGGATTCATTGGACAATAAGATCGACGAGGTTAAGGATTCATTAGACAAGAAGATCGATGGGGTTAAGGATTCATTGGATAAGAAGATCGACGAGGTTAAGGATCAACTGAATCGAAAGATCGACTGCGTTAAGGGTTCACTGGATAAGAAAATGGATGCTGTAGAAATGAAACTGGGCAATAAAATCGACGCCGTCGCATCGGACCTGACTGCCCATCGAAAAGACACGGAAGCGCATTCGTCGGTATACAAAGTTAAAGATACATGAACAAAGGAGATCAAGACAAGATTTCACAGCAAGCTGCTTGATGCCCGCTGTGAGGAATATACATAAAGAGTGGTGAAAATTTGAACAATATGCGCCACAACGGTTCCGGTCTGTCCCATTTCAGCCACAGGCAGGAGACTTTATAACGGGTGTGAACTGGCCTGGTTGTTTCTTGCCCGCCCTGTTGTTTTCGATAATGTAAACGACTTCGTAAGTAAAAGAAGCCTACCGATCTTATGACGAGTGAAAACTCTGCGAAAAGGATGCTCTTTGTAGGTCCGGTCCCGCCCCCGATTAGCGGTCAGTCAATTGCGTTCATGGAGACGTATAAGATTTTCGAAGAATGCAGACCGCTCCTGATCGACCAGAACGTGTCAGGAAAATCTGCTGTTTCGACAGTGCTGATTATTCTAAGAGCCTTAATAAGACTGTCGTATTATCTCGCCTTAAAGAATGTCGATGTTGTTTATTTTACCTGCTCCCGGAGTTTCCGGGGCAGTCTTTTCGATATTGTATTGATCAACCTTTCGTCGATGGCCGGGGCGAAGATCGTCAATCACCTTCACGGCGCCGATTTTAGGGAGTTTTATGATCGTTGCGGGCCGTTTTACAGGAGAATTCTTGCGATATCCTATCGAAAGGTATGTCTCTCTATTGTGCTTCTGAAAGAACTGAAAACACAATTTACCGATCTTTTCCCTCAAATGAAAGTACTGGCGACGCCGAATTTCTATCCATGCGAGTTGGACGCGATAGAAGACAAACCACAATCGGAAACGGTTCGCGTTTTGTATCTTTCAAATATCATGAAAAGCAAGGGCATCGTGGAGTTGCTTGACGCCTTTGATCGACTTTGCCGGCAATACCCAGGCCTCCTCTCTCTGACAATAGCCGGGAATTTCATGGATGATCGATATTGCACGCGACGCGAGATAGAGAAATCTGTTTATAAACGTTTAAATGCAATCCGCATGACATTCGGAGACTGCATCTTTTTTAAAGGTTTTGTGACAGGCGGGGAGAAATTTGACCTATTGCTATCGTCCGACATCTTTGTATTGCCGTCCTATCGCGAAGCACTACCCCTCTCGATCCTCGAGGCGATGCGGGCGGGCAATGCTATTGTTACAACAAGAATGCGGCATTTAACGTCAATCATATCAGTGCGAGAGGGAATTACTGTAGATGCAGGGTCTGTTGAAGCTCTCGTCGATGGCTTGGCGGCGCTTGTCGAGGACAGAAAGCGGTTGATGGCTATCCAGTTTCACAACATGGATCATGCCCGGCGCCGGTATTCTTTAGGTCTGTATCGGAAACGAATGAAGAAAATCTTTGAACAGATGTGATGGAAGTGTCGATTATTCCAGTAATTGCCGCATCATAATTCTTCAGAGCAACTACCGCTTTCGTTTGGCGGGGCGACCGTTCGACCTTGTGGGGCTATCTGAGATTGATAGTTTGTAACATTTTAAAGATTTATTGCTCAAAATCATCGCTGGCGCTTACAACGACGGGGCGTTTGTGAAAAAAATAGGCATTCGGGGATATTTCATCAATACTCTCTGGCTTGTGAGCCGGCCGGTGTCCCGGTTGATTGCAGCGGCCGCGGTCGGCATCTTCGTTATTCGCTATCTGGGGCCGGAGCAATTCGGCATGCTGAGCTATGCGGAAAGTTTCGTGACGATTTTTTTACCACTGGTTTCTCTTGGTCTCGACCAGGTTCTCGTGAGAAATATCGTCAGGGACAGAGATGCAACAGGTTCCCTGTTAGGCACGTCCTTTCTCTTGCAGCTTGCAGGCGCCCTCGTGTCGTTCACGCTCATTGTTCCGCTCATCTTCGTCCCCTCCGTGGATGCACTGACCAGATACATGACAATTATCATTGCAGTATCGATTGTATTCAGGCCCCTTGGCGTCCTGGATATCTATTTTCAGTCTCAGGTAACCAGCCAGTGGGTTGCCATTCCAGAATTGATAGGCGTTCTTATCTCAACCCTTGCGAAAGCTGCCTGCATCATATTCAAGGCCCCGCTTGTTTGTTTCGCTTTGATCATACCTATTGAGAGCCTTATTATCGCATTCGGGCTGATAGTTTTTTATTGTAAAAAAAAGCTTTCCTTTGCCATCTGGAAAGTCGATTGGACCCTTGCCCGCAGACTTCTCAGCGATTCCTACCCTCTGATGTTTTCCGGTTTTGCAATGATCATCTTCATGCGCGTCGATCAGCTCATGATTCGAGAGATGATGGACAGCGCGGCCGTCGGTCAATACGCGGCGGCGGTGCGATTGTCGGAGGTCTGGTATTTCATCCCCGGAACATTGTGCGCCTCGGTGTTTCCTGCTCTTGTCAGCGTGAGAGATTTGGATAGGGGGCTCTATTACCATCGTCTACAGAATCTCTATGCCATGATGTTCTGGTTGGCGCTCTCGGTAGCAGTGCCGCTGACATTCCTCTCCGGTCCGCTGGTTGAAATCCTTTTCGGGCAAGAATTCACACAGTCGGCTTCCGTTCTTCGAATCCATATATGGGGCGGGATCTTCGTCTTCATGGGCCATGCGGGAGCGAAGTGGTTGATTGCTGAAAATATGATGATGAAGAATTTGCACCGAACATTGGCCGGTTTAATTATCAATATTCTGCTGAACCTCTTTCTCATACCGAGAACCGGCATCAACGGCGCCGCGGTTGCAACCCTGGCGGCTCAGGCTGTTGCAGGCTTCCTTTACGACGCCTTCGACAGGGAAACGAGGATGTCGTTCCTGATGAAATGCAGAATTTTTACGCCTTTCTGGCAGGTAAAGTAAGAGCGCTGATACGTGCCGTGAGGATTAGGTTTATCGAAATGGAGTTAAAGGATTATGAACCAAAGAAAACCGGAATGTCCTGAGAATATTGAATCTCCCGAATATGAGAAGGAAATCAGCATAATAGAATTGATCAAAATTCTCATGAGATGGAAATGGCTGATTTCTGGAGGGACGGCCCTGTGCGTTATTGCGGCCGTCGCTGTCAGTTTCAGTCTGCCGAAGATCTATGAGATCTCAATGATTGTCGAGTCGGGCGTTATCGGTAGAGACAACAGGGGTTACTTTATACCAATCGATTCACCCGAGAGCGTGGCTGCGAAGATCGCCAAGGGCGCCTACGCCCGGAAAATTGCGGAAGCGATTGCCGTCGACCCGAAAGAGGCAGAAATCGAATTTGACGCGACTGCCGACAGAAAGGGGACCTCTCCGGCGGTATATATAACATCGGAATGGAAGGCGCAGGATATTGAAACGGGAATAAAAGCGACATGGTCGTTAATCCAATGTCTGCAGGGCGAATATGCCGATGCCGTATCTAATCAAAAAAATGAATTCAATCAAATGATTAAACTTAAAAATGACAGCCTGCTTAAAATTGAAGTCCAAAGAAAAGAACTTGAGCAACAGATTAGCGCAGAAGGGCATGCAATTCAAAATATCGAAGAGGACATCAATCTTGAAAAGGCTCAGCTTTTAAACGTCGAGCGCCAAATAAGCGAATACCGAGAAGAATCAAAAAGCGTAAAAGCAAACACCGACAGCCTGGTGTTTCAACGCGACCGGCTGTTGCAAAATGCCGGAGCGACAGAAAACAATCTTTCCCTGCTGCTGTATACGACAACGATCCAGCAGAACATCGCCTATGTAAGCAAGATTGCAGAGCGTATTTACGATCTTAAAAAAGAAACGAAAGAAACGGAAGCGAAAGTAGTTTCCCTGAAAAAAGACATGCAAGATAAAGAAGTGAATATTCAACGCCTCATTCTTCAGAAGAATGAAACTCTGCAAACAAACATCAGAGAGATACTGACGGAGATCGAACGCTTGAAATTAAATCGCGACATGATAACCGATGTGAAAATAATCCAGCAGCCGGAGGTTGGCGCGAAGTCCATAAAACCCAATAAACAACTCGTTGTTGTGTTGGCTGCGCTGGCGGGCATAATGTTTTTTTCTTTACTGGCGTTTTTTTTGAATGCTTGTGCTCTCAAAAAATCCAGGGAAGAAGATAATTGAAGCATACATGTGATGAATGGCAATCGTTATCTTGTAATATCTGTCGCTAGCCTATTGACCATTTCAAGCTCCGGCCGTCATGAAAAACCCGAATCGAGTTCGACTTAAGCGTACATGGAGGGTTGGCGTCAAGAAGAGCCCCGGCGATATCTCATGGCCAGCGATAAAGAGGTTCGCGAATAGTGGGTATGTATGATTACCCACTAAAATACCCAGCAGTTTTAAATGTTTCATATTGCCATTTGCTTCTCGATGGAGTATATGATCGAACGTTCAGCAGTTCATGTTCAAAGATCTGATTATAAAGCATTTCTAAAACCTTGAAGAGATTAATGGGGAGTATGCTTGCCCTCGTTTGTCGGTTTTTCCCGATGGCCTGTAATCCAAAGAGCGGAGCTGTATCAATCTTGCACGCAGGGAGAGAGACATGAGGAAATCGTTGCCTGACTCAACGGATCATACTTGGGAACCCATGTATGAAGACGAAGAAATCAATCTGAGCGAATTGTTCAACGTTCTCTGGCAATGGAAACGGCTAATCGTCGGTGGAACGCTTCTGTGCGTTATCGCCGCTGTTATTGTCAGTCTCATCTTGCCGAAAATATATGAAGTTTCAATGATCGTCGAGCCGGGAATCCTTGGCAAGGACGATCGAAACTACTTTATTTTTATTGATACGCCTGAAAATATGGCCGGAAAAATCACGGGCGGCGCTTATGATCTAAGAATCATGAAAGAAATTGGTTTCGATCCCGCAAAAAAAGAAATCAAGTTTACAGCGACGGCCGATAAACGGAGCAAATCAAACGCCGTAAGCATATCTTCCGAATGGGCGGAAGAGGATATCGAACCGGGCGTCGCGGCATCGCGGAAACTCATCGATTTTCTCCAACAGGAATATGGAGCGATCATTTCCAATCGCAAGAAAGATTTTGATCATCTCATAACGTTGAAAGAAGAAGGTCTTTTAAAAATCGAGGTGCAGCGTAAGGACCTTGAGAAGCAAATCGCAAACGAACAAAACGCCTTGCAGAAAATCAGGGAGGATATCAAGCTGGAGCAGACCCAGGGTCTGAATGTGAAGAAACAGATAGACGAATATCTGGAGGAATCAAAAAGCGTCAAGGAGAACACCGGACAGCTGCTGCAGCATCGCGAGAGTGTCCTGAAAAATCCCGGCGCAACGGACAACAATCTCTCCCTGCTGCTGTATACGACGACGATCCAGCAGAACGTTGCCTATTTCAACAAGATTCAGGACCAGATGTACGATCTTAAACGAGAAGCAAAGAATGTGGAAGGAAGGATCTTTGCGTTGACAAAGGCGATCAAGGATACGGAAACGGCCATAGAGCGCCTGAAACTTCAGCAAGATGAAGGATTGCAGACCCAGATCGAGGATATTAAAACGGGAATCGAGCGCCTGAAATTGAGCCGGGACATGATAACCGATATTAAAATCGTACAGGACCCGGAAGTCTCGTCCAAGCCGATCAAACCCAAGAAAAAGCTGATAGTTTTGCTTGCAGGCATGGCAAGCCTTTTAGTATTCACTCTTGTGGCGTTCATTATGAACACTGTCAGGAAAACCACAGAGGTCAGCCCTTGAAGGCCTGTTGCCAAAGCCGCTTAATCTTGATACCTGTTGACGCTTGGCATTTCTCCCATTGTTCAATTACGAATGAAAACTTATGGAAAATCCGGATCAGACACATTGCCTGGGAGCCGCTTCGCTTTTTTACTGCACACTAGCCCTTCGACACTATGTCCAGGTATGCCCTCGACCTTGTATTTATG
>JAFGGB010000104.1 GCA_016930775.1 Deltaproteobacteria bacterium | reverse complement strand
GTTCAGCTTGATCAGGATCGAGTTTGCCACGCCCCGTGAAATGCCCTCTTCCAGACGCCGCTTGTCGGTTACGAAAAGATCGTCGCCGACGATCTGAATCTTGCGTCCCAGTTCGTCCGTCATGAGCTTCCATCCTTCCCAGTCGTTCTCTGCAAGACCGTCCTCGATGGAAAGAATCGGGTACCGGCTGGCAAGGTCCTCGTAAAAACGGACCATGTCTTCGGCGCTTTTCTTCGGTTTTTTTTCAGCATCGAGTATATAAAAACCGCCCTTGTAAAAGGAACTCGCCGCGGAATCAAGGGCTAGAACGATGTCGCTGCCGGGCTCGTACCCGGCCCGTTCGATGGCCGTCATTATGACCTGAAGGGCTTCCTCGTTCGATCGGAGGTTCGGCGCGAAGCCTCCTTCATCGCCTACTGAGGTGGCGTATTTCTTTTCCTTCAATACGTTCTTGAGGCGGTGAAAGATTTCGCTGGCCATGCGGAGCCCTTCGCGAAAGGTTGGCGCGCCGACGGGCATGATCATGAATTCCTGTATGTCGACGTTATTATCGGCGTGCTGTCCGCCATTGAGAATGTTCATCATGGGTACGGGCAGGTCTTTCGCTGCAACGCCGCCGATATACCTGTAAAGGGGAAGCCCGCAGGATTCCGCCGCCGCGCGGGCGCAGGCGAGCGAAACGCCGAGAATGGCGTTTGCGCCGAGCCGTCCCTTGTTCTCCGTCCCATCCAGTTCGATCATGGCGTAATCGACGGCGCGCTGATCGAGGCAATCCATGCCAAGCAGTTCCGGCGTTATGACGGAGAGGACATTCTCCACGGCCTTTGTGACTCCCTTGCCGAGATACCGCCCGGGGTCGCCGTCGCGAAGTTCCAGCATTTCATGTTCGCCTGTGGATGCGCCAGAGGGAACGGCGGCTCTGCCCATGATGTCGGAACTTAGCATGACTTCCACTTCAATGGTCGGATTGCCTCTGGAATCAAGAATTTCTCGAGCGTGAATATCAACGATGTCGGTCATAGCGTTTTCCTTCCTCTGATAGTTTTTGAGACTTTGGACAGGGGTAAAAAATTAAGCATCCCCGGCGGTGTTCTTTTTACATATACTTAATAATCGATTTTTTCAATAAGGACTGGTTTCGGCGCCGCAAAGCGCTCAAGCAGGGCAAGAAATTATCAATTGCGAACGAAGCGTTTCTTGCCGACATGCATGCTCTATTTCCTCTCATTTTTCTGTTCGCTTCCCCGAACGCGCGCGACTATGCTGTCGACAACGGCATCTATGCGGGGTTGGGCTCTCCGGATGATATTCTCCGCCGCCTTCTCGGCCTCGCTTATGATTGTCTGCGCCTCCTTTTCGGCCTTTCCAGCAATGGTTTCGCGTTCCTTGCGGCTATTCTCTAACGCCGCTCCCGCCGCGGTCATCGCGGCAACTTTCTCTCGTGCCGTATCGAGTATCCGTCTGGCTTCGGCGCGAGCTTCGTTCACGAGTTGTTCGGCTTCCTTTTCGATCTCCCGGATAGTTGTCTGCACGTTTTCCGTCATGACGTTTCTCCCGTAAGTTAAGCAAAAGACCCCCGGTGTTTTCCTCAGGCTATAAAGACATATTGCGTCGTCGTTCTCAAGCGGCGTCTCAAGATCCCCACCTGGCGCCGGGAAAGCCAGAAACATCCTGCGCGCTCCGCCAGGGGCATTCCCGCAAAGACTGCCAGCATGGCGCCTTCGCCCGGCGTCTCCGATTGAATCGCGATATCGCCCTCGGCCGAACGGACCTCTATGATGAGCGGCAGAAGCATGCTTGAATGTTCTGCGGAATCCACTACGGCGGCTATCTCCCTGAGTTCTTTTTTCCTGAAGAAATGGGTGCTCCCATCGGCCAGCAGAACCTGCGGCGCCTCCTCGGCCATAAGTTCCGAGAGACTCTTTCTTCGGCGCGGAAGTTGGGTGTTCAGACATCCCGCCTCCCTGCAAAGATATCCCGAGAGAAGCCTGTCGGTTATAAGTTCAGACGGCATGGGCTTCCCTCTTTTCGATGAGAAGCTTGACAAATTTCAGCCGAGACACTTCCTCGCGGTCCCGTTCCTCGAATTTCATCGTCAGGAATCGGATAGTTTCGTATAGCCCCGGTACGATCATGTATTCCAGTGCGTTGGAGATGCGCTTAATTTTATTGATTTCCATTCCGAGAAATTCAAGCGCCCGTTCCATTTCGGCCAGTTCGGCCAGCGTTTCCAGGCAGCGTATCGCCTGTTCTCTCGATCGGTCCACATAGGACGACGAGTCGGCCGTTTCAAAAAGGGTTGCCGAACCTTTCTCCTGTTCCATTTCGAAGAAAGGTATCCGTACACCGCCCACATTCTTGGTTCCCGCTTTGAGGATCGGAACGGTCTGCGGTCTCAGAAGTTCTTTTTCCAGAACAGCCGTTCCGTGAAATCCCGAGGCCAGGGAGAGATATCTGTAGGCCTCGGCGAACCGGTCGAGAAGCCGGGCCTTTACCGCGGCGCAATCCCGGACGGTCTGAAGAAATTCCATGATCAGGATCGACAGGCGGTCCTTCATGATCTTTTGTATTCTTCGGGCAAGCTTAAGGCGGCGTTTGAGCCGGGCAAGCTCGATTTTAGTCGGACGGGCTATGGCGATCTTCTTCGCCATGCATTCTTACCCCCTCGATCCTTTGTCGGGAAGATACTTCTTTATGAACTCTTCCCGTATGAGTTTCAGGCCTTCACGGGGAAGATCGGCGAAAATATTCCAGGCTCTATCGAGCGTTTCCTCGACAGTCCGTCGTTCCGTCTCGGCCTGCGAAATAAATTCGCCTTCGATCCTGTCCGCCGCAGAGAGGTAGATTCGGTCCCGGTCGCTCAGGGCCTCGGCGCCAATGACCGTCGAAATCTCACGGAGATAATTGCCTTCGGCATAGGCGGCGTAAAGTTGCATGAAGACATTGTTGTGATCATCACGGGTCTTGCCCTCGCCGATTCCCTCGCGCATCATGCGGGAAAGCGACAGAAAGATGTCGATGGGCGGATAGATGCGTTTCCGTTCCAGAGAGCGGGACAGCACGATCTGTCCTTCGGTGATGTAGCCCGTAAGGTCCGGAATGGGATGAGTGATGTCGTCGTCGGGCATCGTGAGTATGGGAATGATGGTCACCGACCCCGCTTCGCCTTCGATCCGTCCGGCCCGTTCATAGAGAGTGGCAAGGTCCGTATACATGTATCCCGGATAGCCCCGGCGGCTTGGAATTTCTCCGCGCATGGCCGCCAGTTCGCGAAGGGCGTCGCAGTAGTTCGTGATATCCGACAGAATGACGAGAACATGCATGTCCAGTTCCCATGCAAGGTATTCGGCTGCCGTGAGGGCGAGGCGCGGAGTTGAAAGCCGTTCTATAACCGGCGACGACGCTGTATTGATGAACGCCACGGCCCTGCTCAAGGCGCCCGTTTCTTCGAGATTGGAAATGAAATAGGACGCATCGTCATAGCTCACGCCGATGGCGCCGAAGACGATGGCGAAACGTTCGTCCTTCCCCTTGAGGGTTGCCTGCCTGATGATCTGGTTGGCGATCTTGTTGTGAGGCAGGCCCGACCCGCTGAATATGGGAAGTTTCTGGCCGCGGACAAGAACGTTCAGGCCGTCCATGGAGGAGAGCCCCGTCTCGATGAATTCCGCCGGCGGCATTCGGGCTGCCGGATTGATAGGCCTGCCGTTGATGTCTATGTAACGGTCCGCCACCAGTGGAGGACCGCCGTCGATGGGGCTGCCGCTTCCGTCGAAAATCCTGCCCAGGATATCGGGCGATACGGGGAGCTTCAGCGTTTCTCCCCTGTAGCGGACCCGGCTCTTGAGGAGGTCCACTTCGCTGACGCCTCCGAAGACCTGGACGACCGTCGTGACTTTTCCAACCTCGATGACCTGGCCGGCCCTCGTTTCACCCGTTCCGAGCCGGACCTCCACTATTTCATTGTACCGGACGCCGGGGATGCTCTCAATGATGAGAAGGGAGCGTCGGGCGCTGCTGATAGCCTTTGTTTCCCGGGTAAAGAGTTGAAGGGATTCCTCCATCAGGCAGCTCCTTCGTTGCTTGCGATCGTCCTATCGATGTCCCTGTCGATTGCGTCGATGTAGCCGTCAAATTCCTCGATTTTTACATCTTTCATTCGGGAGATGCTCTGGAGAATCTTCGACTGGCCGATCTCCGACACCAGCTTGCCGGAATCCATGAGCTCCCGGGCGAGATCGAAAAACCGCATAATCGTGGCGATCATTTTGTGGCATCGTTCCGGCGTCGAGAAGGTGTCAATGGGATGGTAAGCGCTCTGCATGAGGAAGTCCTCTCTGACGGAGCGGGCCATGAGCAGCATGAGTTTGTCCTTTTCGGGCAGCGCCTCGGGACCGACGAGGCGGACGATTTCTTCCAGTTCCGCCTCCTGCTGAAGAAGCCTGAGAGTCCTGTTTCTCGTTTCGGACCATCCCTCGTTCACCTTGTCGAGCCACCATTTTTCCACGCTGTCCGTGTAGAGGCTGTAGCTGGTGAGCCAGTTGATTGTGGGGAAATGGCGCCTGTTAGCCAGAGCCACGTCGAGGGAATAAAGGGCGTCGACGATGCGGAGCGTGTTCTGCGTTACCGGCTCGCTGAAATCGGCCCCCGGGGGGCTCACCGAGCCGATAACCGTAACCGATCCGAATCTTTGGGGATTGCCGAGACACTCGACGCGGCCGGAGCGCTCGTAAAAGGAAGCGAGCCTGGAGCCGAGATAGGTGGGAAACCCTTCTTCTCCGGGCG
>JAFGGB010000103.1 GCA_016930775.1 Deltaproteobacteria bacterium | reverse complement strand
TCTTTTGACACATCCGTTCCCATGCCGCCCATGGCGATGCCGATGTGTGCGCTCTTAAGGGCCGGCGCATCGTTGACGCCGTCGCCGGTTACGGCAACGACATGGTCCTGCGCTTTCAGAAGCTTGACGATTCTGAGCTTGTCTTCCGGCGAGACGCGGGAGAAGATCAGCGACTCGTCGGCTTCCATGCTCTTTTGCAATTCTTCGTCGGAAAGCGCTGCAAGCTCCTCGCCGGTAATGACGGGAACGTCCTTTTTGCCTCCGAGAGAGATTTTTCGCGCCACGGCCTGAGCAGTGACGGCATGATCGCCGGTCATGATGTACGTTTTGATATGGGCCTCGTGGGCCTGCTCGATGGCTTCACGGACGCCTTCTTTCGGAGGATCGGTCATTGCCATCAGACCGAGAAATGTAACGTCCCGCTCGATTTCATCGAGAACGTAATCTCGCTTTTTTGCGCCCAGGTCTCGATAGGCGAAAGCAAGAACCCTCATCGCCTCCTGGGCGTAGGACTGGTTGAGTTCAGCGATGGTTTCCTTGTCTTTTTCGGAGATTTTCTCCGCTTTTCCCTTTTTAAATATGGAAGTGCTGATCGCAAGCAGGCTGTCCGGCGCTCCCTTCATGCAGAGCACTTGCTTATCGCCGAACCGGCGCACAGAACTCATTCTTTTCCGGTCCGAGTCAAAGCTGAACTCAAAAAGCTCCGGATTTTCTTCGTCTTCCCCGGGGGAGCGGGTTCCCAGTTTCGTTGATGCCGCGATGAGCGCCGCTTCAGTGGGATCTCCGACGGGATGCCATCCGGCATGATTCTCATCGGGTTCATGAATCTCCGCGTTCGACGCCATCGTTGCCGCGTCGAGCATGATTTCAATTTCGCCGATCTCTTCGGAATCGAGTTCTTTTCCATCCATCGTAACAATTGTTCCAACAGGCTCGTAGCCGACGCCGGTCAGTTCATATTCCTTTCCGTCGAACCACAGCCGCTTTACGGTCATTTCGTTTTTCGTGAGGGTTCCCGTTTTGTCCGTTGCCAGGACGGTTGTCGAACCCAATGTTTCTACGGAGGAAAGCTTTTTGACAACGGCGTTTTTCTTCGCCAGGCGGGCAACGCCCTGGGAAAGAGCGACGGTTATCTGCATGGGAAGAGCCTGAGGAACCACGGCGACGGCGATTCCCAGTCCGTAGACGATGGCAAGATTCAATCCCAGACCCTGCCAGAGACTGACGGCGAAAAGAACGATGCCGATAAAAACGGCGAATATGGAGATTCGATTGGCGATGACGGCAAGCTCAAGCTGAAGCGGCGAAGGCGCCTGTTTTTCTTCCTGCGCGAGGCCGGCGATTTTTCCCAATTCCGTCGACATGCCCGTGGCGGTGACGACGCCCTTGCATGTTCCCGAGGCGACGGTTGTGCCGAGATATGCCATGTTGTCCCTGTCGGCGATTGAACAGGCCTTTTTAATGGCGGCCGTCGATTTCCCCTGCGGCATGGACTCTCCCGTCAGGGAAAAATCGTTCGTCCTCAGATTGAATGCCTCGATGATTCGAAGATCGGCTGGAATCTTATCGCCTTCTTCGAGATAGACAATATCGCCCGGAACGAGGACGTTCTGGGACTTTTCCACAAGCTTCTCGTCGCGATAGGCCTTCGCGGGCGACTGAACTAGCCGCTCGAGGGATTCCATGATTTTTTCAGCCTTGTGCTCCTGGAAATATCCGATAACGGCGTTGACGATGACAATCATCGCCATAATAATTCCATCCCTGAAATTTCCTATGGAAAAGGACATGATTGCCGCAACAATAAGCACGATGATCAGCACGTCTTTGAACTGCAGCAGGAACTTTACCCATTCAGGTTTCTTCTCTTTTGCTATGATGTGGTTCGGACCGTATGTTTCCAACCGTTCTCGCGCCTCGGTTTCGCTCAAACCGGCTTCTCGAGAATCAAGTTTTTTAAGCGCATCGCGGGGCGACAACAGATAATATTCTTCGCGTTTCTCGGTCATGAGTCATTGTCCTGCAGCATGGCTGGTTGGAGGAAATTCGGGGGACACTATGCCTACGTCTGCTTGTCCTTCGGTTTTCTGCCTGCTTTTTTGGTCTCACAGTGCGACCAGGCGCAAGCGGATTCTAACAAAACTGTCGCTGCCGCGCGGACAGCCTGTCGTTTCACGTCTTCCCGTTCCCATTGCATCTTCCGCACGCATCGCGACGCCACAGCATCTTCCCATGTGTCTCCCGTTATTTCAAGCAACTATGTGGCGTCCTTGGAATTTTTGAAATTTTGACCGGAACGATCTTTCTGAAGCGCTGCGGACGCGCGCTATAGACCCGTACACACGATATCGGAAACATGAGACGATGCCTTTCCTCAACAACGCCAAAGCCTCTTCTGGCCACTCATCTTCTCGCTGCATTTCTCGAACGATCGATAGCCCTCTAACAAACGCTCCTCTACGCGCCTCCGCCTAGCGCCTTGTAAAGCGTAACGAGGTTGACAACCCTGACAAGCCGGAGGGCGATCAATCCTTTTTGGACGCTGTAGAGCGAACGCTGCGCATCGAGGACGCTCAAGTAGCTGTCAATCCCCGCAGTGTAACGCAGGTTGGAGAGACGATAGGTTTCTGAAACAGCATCGATCAGGGATTGCTGGGCTTCTATCCGCTGATCCACCGTGCCCCTCACGGCAAGAGCGTCGGCAACCTCTCTGAAGGCCTCCTGGATCGTCTTCTCATACTGGGCAACGGATATTTCCCTTTCCACTTTCGTTACACGATAGGCCGACCAGGTGCGGGGATCGAAAATTGGCATTGAAATCCTGGGTATGAAACTCCACGCGCCCGAACCAGAGTCGAAAAGCCCGGACAAATCGGCGCTTGCGGTTCCAATGCTGGTCGTCAGGGAGATGCGCGGAAAGAAAGCGGCGCGGGCAGCGCCGATATTGGCGTAAGCCGCTCTCAACCGATGTTCGGCAGCCAGAACATCCGGTCGCTGCAAGAGTATATCGGAGGTCATGCCGGGCGTCATTTCTCTTGGAATACTGGCGCCTTCCAATTCTGTCGGCAAGAGAGCTTGCGGTACGGGAGAACCGACCAGAAGATTCAAGGCATTTTCATCGTGCGCTACGAGTTGCCTGTACCGGAAAACGTCTCCCCTGGCTATGTCGACTTGGCTTTGCGCCTGACGAAGATCCAAATTGGATGCGAGCCCCGCGTCATAACGTTTCCGGATCAGTTTGCAGGCGGTTTCCTGTGTCTCCAGAGTTGAGTCTCCCAGTTTCAATGCTTCCCGGTCCGCAGCCAGAGCGAGATATGCGTTGGCCACGGCGGACACCAGCAGGATCTGTGCGCTGCGGCGGGCTTGATCGGTGGCGAGGTATTCTTCCAACGCCCGGTCTTTCAGACTGCGGATTCTGCCGAAGAAATCGATTTCCCAGGAACTGACGCCGAGATTGACATCGTATCGTTCAGAGGTCCTCGCGCTTCCCGTTGTCGAAAGGTCTGCCGGCACTCGTTCCCTAACCCAGCTCCCAAGCGCATCTGCCTTCGGCAATAGTTCCGCTCGCTGAATGCCGTACATTGCCTGCGCTTTTTCGACATTCAAGGCTGCCAGGCGAAGGCCGCGGTTGTTGTTCAAGGCCATCTCAATGATCTTTTGAAGGCGCCCATCTGTGAAGAACTCTTTCCACGGCAGTTCCCCTGCTGTCGGCGCGGACGCGGCAGGCTTCGTTTCATGGTAGGCGGCCCCGCCCGGCCAATCGGCAGGGACGGGAGAGGCAGGTCTCGTGTATTCCGGGACCAGCGCACACCCTCCCAGAATGGCGACGATAGCACTCAGCAG
>JAFGGB010000102.1 GCA_016930775.1 Deltaproteobacteria bacterium | reverse complement strand
TTCGAAGACGTTGATATTTTTTTCCGCCAGGGCGCCCGCAAAGCTCCTTCCGAGAACATCGTGCCAGATGTCCCTGGATACCGGGAGATATCGAGAGAGAATTCCCAGCAAGATCGTGTTCGCCATCCGTGCATCACCGGCATGTTCCGCGATGGCTGTTGCGCTTACAAGACAAACATCGGGAAAGCGTTTTGCAATGGTCGGAATTACCTTTTCCGGATACAGAGCTTCTCCGAGATTAACGGCAGGCGGGAAGATTTCCAGATCATTAACAATGACCCTTCCCCCCTCCCTCAGGTAATCAAGATACCGCAGACTCTCCATCTTCTCGAATGCCACGAGAATATCGACATCGCCACGGCCTGCCAGCGGAGAATACACTTTCGCCCCGAATCGAACATAACTTGAAACACAGCCGCCGCGTTGCGCCATTCCGTGAACCTCGCTCTTCTTAGCATCATATCCCTCCTTCATGAGAGCAAGGGTGAGGATATCACTAGCCCTGATGATTCCCTGCCCGCCTACGCCCACAAGGAGAAGGCTCTTAACTCTGTCATCCATTTGCTACAACCTCCTTGATGGCCTTTGCGGAACAGACTTGCATGCAGAGACTGCAACCATTGCAGAGGGCGCTGTCGATCACGGCGAAACCCTTGCGAGGTTTCCCTTGGGCTGTAAGCGGACCATCGAAGCCTCCCGTCACATTCTTCCATGATATGGGCGGACAATTGAGGCCGAGACAGAGTTTACAGCCTATACATTTGTCAATATCCACCATCAGCGGGCGACGGGCTTTTTTCTTTTGCGTTTTGAGTAGTGCGCAGGGTTCCTTGGATATAACGAGAGAAGGCCCTTCCCTTTCCAGGGAAGCTTTGAGGATCTCTTTCGTTTCGGAAATGTTGAAAGGATTGACAGTGTGGACATCCTCAATGCCAAGCGCCTGTGCGAGTTGAATGAAATCGATCCTGTACGACGGCAGCCCCTGGAGAGTGCGACCGGTGCCGGGGTGGTCCTGCATTCCCGTCATGGCTGTTGTAGCGTTATCGCAGATAATAAACAGAGCATCGCTCTTATTGTAGGAGGCATTCAAGAGGGGCGTAATGCCTGAATGCACAAATGTGGAATCACCGATGACGCCGATTACCCTCCCCTTTCCTTTCGATCCCAAAGCCTTGCTCATACCATGGGCCATACCGAAACTGGCGCCCATGCATATACAGGAATCAAGACCTCGCAATGGTTTCATGTATGACAGGGTGTAGCACCCGATATCGCCGGCCACGAAGGCATCCAGCTTTCCGGCAACGTAGAAAAGGCCTCGATGAGGACAACCCGGGCAGAGGTTGGGCGGTCTCGGAGGAATAGAAATATCAGGCGGCGCTTCTCGCGTCGCCTTTTCTCCTGAAGAAAGTGACGTACAAACTATCGTGGGATCGAATTCGTTGGTACGGGGAAGCAGAGTCTTGCCCCTCACCTCAATTCCGAGAGCCTTGATCTGGTCTTCGAAGAAGGGATCCAGTTCTTCTACAACATAGAGGTTCTCCACGGCCGATGCGAAATCCCTTATCATCTGAACGGGAAGAGGATAGACCATGCCTAGCTTCAGAAACGATGCTTTCGGGAAGGCATCCTTGGCATAATTGTACGGCATGCCGGAAGATATGATGCCAATTTTAAGGTCGTTGAATTCCACCTTGTTTTCATGGAACGTTTCGGCATATTCAGCCAGTGCAGCCATTCGTTTTTCAACTTCTATTCGCCGAAGGCGGGCCATGGCAGGCACCATGACATATTTCTCGGGATTTCGAAGGACAGACGCGTTGCCTCCTGGCTTGTCCGGTTCTGCGATAGTCGTTACTGACTTTGAGTGGGAAACTCTCGTGGTTGATCTGAGGAAAACAGGCGTATCGAATCTCTCGCTGATCTCAAAAGCCAGGCGCACGAAGTCCTTGGCCTCTTGACTGTCCGCCGGTTCGATCATGGGAATTTTGGCAAATCGCGCATAATTCCTGTTGTCCTGCTCGTTCTGCGAGCTGTGCATAGATGGATCATCGGCCGTGACTATAACTAAACCGCCTCTGACGCCCGTATAACTCACCGTGAAGAGAGGGTCGGCTGCAACGTTCACACCCACATGTTTCATTACAGCAATGGCCCGGACGCCGGCAAGAGAGGCGCCAATGGCCGTTTCAAGGGCTACCTTCTCATTTGGGGCCCACTCTGCATAAACTCCTTCATATTTCGCGAAGGCTTCAAGTATTTCCGTACTGGGCGTCCCAGGGTAGCCGGCGCCGAATGCGACGCCACATTCTAAAGCACCCCTGGCAATAGCTTCGTTCCCTGACAACAATTCCTTAACAATCATCTATCAACCTTTCTCAATCAGGGTCGAAAGTTTGTACTTGGCGACAGCAGCCATGCCTGGATCGGCCATGTTTTCAAGAGCTTTACTATAGTATTCACGGGCCTTGGCCGTCTTTCCCAACCGCTCGTTCACTCGGGCTATGTTGAGATAGCTCAACGATTTAAAGGCGCCTTGAGCGATTTGGCTGTCGAAACTGGTGAAGGTTTCAAGTGATTTTTCAAAATCCCCTTTTACTTCGTAACAATAACCTAGACTGTATAACGTCATCTGTTTCAGAAGCTCGTTTTTATGGTTTTTCGACAGAAACTCCTCGTAGGACTGAATCGACTTATCGATATCATTTGTTTTAAAATACAGATTTCCCAGATGATACAGAGCCACTGTGGCCGCTTCGCTTCGGGGGTACTTGTTTATGAGGGCCGTGTATCGATCTATGGCCTTTGTGTTGACTTCCCGTTCATCGGAGGCTTTATGGATATCGGTTTCAGAGACCATTGCCGTGGCATAGACAGTGTCGGCCGATGCCTCGTAGGTTGAATTGTAATATGAAAGGCCTCCCGCTATGACGCCTGCAGCAAGTATTATTCCAAGAACGAGAAACACTTTTGTCCTCTGTTCCGTCACAAGCCTGATAATGCTCCAAGCATATTCCTGGAACTGGTCTACTTTGCTGATGTCACGTGCCTTTGTACGTTTCGTTATCACTTGTTTACACTCCTTTTGCTTGCCGTTTTTTAATGTATTCCTTCACATTTTGCGGAACTCTTGCGATCTTGCCGCTTTCATCAATGAAAGCATGACGTGTGTATCCCTCCGCAATCAGTCGATCTTTCACTTCATCCCAAATCCTGTAGTCGAACTTTATGCTTGCGTGTCTGAGGAAAGCTATTGTGGTTTGCACGATTATCAAATCATCGTATCGAGCAGGCGAGAGATAATGGCAGTAAGCTTCCGTGACCGGGAGATAATATCCGCTCTGCTCAAGGTCTCTGTAGATAAGGCCGATCTGGCGGAGCATTTCTGTTCTCCCAATTTCGAACCAGCGAAGATAATTCGCATTGTACACTACGCCCATTGCATCAGTGTCGGCGTAGGTAACACGCACTTTATGCTCGTGACTGTCCAACAATGGTCCTCCAGTCGCCTATGAAGTGATCGATGAAGCGGCAACCGGGAGTTATGAATATACCCGAAGCCTTAGCATCCCTTTCCGAGAACGCGAAACCCCTGGCGGCATTTTCATCCTTCCGTGAAGAAAGAACGGCAAAAGGACTGGGATCTGCCACATGAGTTTTGAGGGCGATGGGCGTCGGATGATCGCTCGCCACAACTATTCTGAAGTCTCCGAGAGAGGGCAATCCTTCCAGGAGAGCTCCCACAATTTTGGAATCGAAGTCCTCAATGGCATGAATCTTACCATCGAGATTGCCCTCATGTCCCATTTCATCGGGCGCCTCGACGTGCAGAAACAGGAAATCGCCGTTCTTCAGAAACTCCAGGGCTGTCCTGGCCTTTCCACTGTAATTCGTGTCGATGTACCCCGTGGCGCCTTCAACAGGCAGTATTTCAAGACCGGCGTAAACTCCGATTCCTCGAAGAAGATCTACGGCCGATATGACGCCCCCTCTCAAGCCGAAACGTTTTGTCAGGGGTTCCATACGAGGCGCCTTTCCCTGCCCCCAAGGCCATATGGATGTGACTGCTCTCCTTGCGTTCTTCAGTCGGGCCTCATTCACCGGATGGTTTTTCAAGAGCTTTGCAGCTGCTTCCATCAGTTCGATCAAGGCAGGCGCCATGTCTCCTTTCGGAAGATGCGGCTGAATAGATTTTCCTGTAATATCGTGGGGCGGCGTTGTGTCCAGATCCGCAGGGCCTCCCTTCCAAACCAGAAGGTGTCTGTAGCCTACTCCCGGGTAGAATACAAAATGATCCGTTCTGAGAGACCCGTTGAGACTCTTGACAATCTCGGCGGCTTCCTCAGACGAAATATGGCCTGCGGTGAAGTCTTCCATCGTAGGTTCTTCATCGCCGCTGATTGTCACGAGATTGCAACGGAAGGCAACGTCCTCAAACCCGAGGGGCAAACCCATGCTTGCCGCTTCGAGCGGACCGCGACCCGTGTGGCGCAGGATGGGGTCGTAACCCATAACGGAAAGATTGGCTACATCGCTGCCAGGAGTCATTCCTGGGGGTATCGTGTCGATAAGACCGATAGTTCCTTCACTGGCTATACGGTTCATATTAGGCGTTGCGGACGCTTCCAGCGGAGTCTTATTTCCGAGAGACTCTATGGAATAATCGGCCATTCCGTCTCCGAGGAGTATTACATACTTCATATAAGTTCCTCGTCTTCGATTCGAATTATAATAGTCTTATCGAGAACTATATCAAGCCGGTCTATTTCCTGGAGAGCCTGTCGTACATCTTTTTCCCGTGCTTTGTGAGTCGTCATGACAACAGGCACTGCGCCTTCAAGACGGCGGCCTTTCTGAATGACCGACGCTATGCTTATATTGTTTAATCCAAGTACCCCGGATATCTTCGAAAGAACGCCAGGCCTGTCAACGGCAGAAAATCTAAAGTAATAATTAGTCACGATATCGTCGATGGGCAGAAGAGAGATATCACGTATCTCCCGTTCCTGATATGACCTGAGAGGCACACGTTTAGCTATTCCTGATGCCAGGTCCCTGCCTATATCCACGATATCGCTGACTACGGCGCTCGCGGTTGGCATCATGCCCGCTCCCTGACCATAGAGGAAAACCGAACCGGCGGAATCTCCGACAAAATGGAAGGCATTAAAGTTGCTTCCCACGCTTGACAACAGGTGATCGAAGGGAATCATTGTCGGGTGAATCCGGGCTTCCACAGCTCCTCCCCTGTCAATGGCTATGGCAAGAAGCTTGATCGTATATCCCAATTCCCTGGCAAACTCAATGTCGCTTTGGCTGATAAAAGAAATGCCCTGGCGATATATATCATCGAGTTTTACTCTCGTACCGTAGGCAAGCGAAAGACAGATAGCCAGCTTATGGGCGGTGTCGATTGCCTCGATATCATAGGTGGGATCACTCTCGGCGAAACCAAGAGACTGAGCGTCCTTCAGTACGGTTTGAAAATCTTCTCCTCCGTCTGTCATCCTGCTGAGTATATAGTTGCAGGTGCCGTTCATAATGCCGTAAAGCGACCGGATGTTGTTGGCCACCAGGCATTCCTTGATGGTCTTTATAACAGGGATCGTACCACCGACACTGGCCTCAAAGCCGATATCGACGCAACCCGCCTCGGCTGTTTTAAAGATGACATCTCCATAGGTTGCAAGAAGCGCCTTGTTCGCCGTTACCACCTGCTTGCCTCGATCTATCGCATCGAGGATGAAGGTCTTCGCCGGCTCGAAACCTCCCATAAGCTCAATAACGATATCGATCTCCGGGTCATCGATGATGCGAGCGGCATCCGTTGTGATTATCTCTCTTGGAACCCGCACTGGCCGAATGCGATCTACATCTATGTCGGCGATTCTTGATACAATCAAGGGTATCCCAAGCCTCTTTCGAATCAGTTCAGACTGCTCCGTCAGGACCTTGTATACTCCACAGCCAACAGTTCCAAGCCCGATCAAACCAACTTTGATTGCTTCTTTCACGGTTCCTTCCTTATCAGTTCTTCGATTCTTCAGTTACTAATGATTTTTTACGGAAATATCAACCGGTTTTTAGCAGCTTGAGTTTTCCCTCCCATCGTCTCGCGAGAACAGCTTTCAGCGCATCAACTCCTGAATCTTTTAAAAAAGGGTCCCGCTCAACGACAGCCGCAGCGGCGTCACGCGCTTTCGAGAGCACAGCCGCATCACGGACGATATTGGCGATTCGGAAATCGGGCAAACCGGATTGTCGAGTTCCAAGAAATTCACCGGGACCCCGGATGGCCAGATCTTCCTCGGCAATATGGAATCCATTCGTTGTTTGCTCCATGATGCGAAGTCGCTTGCGGGCGTCTTCGGACCTTTGGTCCGACGTCATGAGGATGCAGTATGAGGCAATGGCGCCTCTCCCTACCCTGCCCCTGAGCTGATGGAGCTGAGAGAGCCCGAAACGCTCGGCGTGCTCAATGATCATCAGTGAGGCCGTGGGAATATCGATGCCAACCTCTATGACTGTTGTAGACACAAGAATATCGAGTTCGTCTTTCTTAAAGGACTCCATAATGGCGTTGCGCTCTGATGCTTTCAGTTTGCCGTGCACCAGTCCAACCTTGAATTGAGGAAAGATATTTCGCGCAAGATGTTCAGCCATCGTGGTTGCCGCCTTGAGATCAAGGCTCTCGGATTCCTCGATGATTGGATAGACGATGAAGACCTGGCGGCCCTTTTCAACTTGGCCTTGTATGATATTATAAACTTGTTGACGCTCATGCTCGTAGAATACCTTTGTTTTTACAGGAATTTTTCCTGGCGGCATTTCATCGATGACGGAAATGCTGAGATCGCCATAAACTGTCATGGCAAGTGTGCGCGGTATGGGAGTGGCCGTCATCACGAGGACATCGGGATGAGCGCTCTTTGAGCTAAGAAGAACCCTCTGCATAACGCCGAATTTGTGCTGTTCGTCGATGATTGCCATGCCGAGGTTCTTGAAGGCAACCTCTTCCTGGATAACGGCATGAGTTCCAATGACGATATCAACATGACCAGCTGCTATCTCTTCTAAACGCTTGCGCCTCTCCCTGGAAAGCATACTGCCCGTTAGAAGGGTTGTCCTGAGTCCCGCTGTTCTGCTCCACTGTTCGAACGATTGATAGTGCTGGGCGGCCAGTATTTCAGTCGGCGCCATAAGCGCCGCTTGGTATCCATTAGCGCAGGCGACAATAAAAGGCGCCATCGCTACGACGGTCTTTCCGGAACCGACGTCTCCCTGTAGAAGCCGGTTCATGGGCGATGGTTTGGCCATGTCCGCTATGATCTCATCGATTACACGACGCTGAGCGCCCGTTATTTTAAACGGAAGAGAGAACAGAAAGGATTCCACAAGATCGAGCCTGGGATTGAATGCGATGCCGTCATTGAATTCGATATTTTTTTTTCTCTGAGCAAGACCGAGCTGGAAATAAAAAAATTCGTCGAAGACAAGTCTGCGATGAGCTTTTGATGTTCCATCGTTCAATCGCCGGATATCCTCCCTGCCATCAGGGAAGTGAACCTCTTTCATAGCCTCGCCCATGCCGATCAGTCTGTTTTTCAGACAGATGTCTCGGGGTATGGGGCTCCATACAGCCGAAGCATGGAGATCGACGACGTGTTTCATAATCCTTCGAAGTTGTTTCTGATGGAGTCCTTCTGTTTCCGAATAGAGCGGAACAATCCTTTTGAAGTGAAGAGACTCACCCGATCCGGCATCCAGCAATTCATAGTCAGGATGAATCATTTCCTTGCCCCACAGATTGGCCCTCACCTCTCCTGTAATCATAAATTTTCGGCCACGGCGGAATGTCTGTTCCAGATATTTTTTATTTCCATGAAACCACTTGGCGCTCAAGGCGCCCGTGCCATCGTCGAAGACAACCTCAAAAATGGATCCTTTCCGGATTTTTTGGATGACCGTTTTCACGACCGTACCGGTCGCAGTCTCTCTCATGCCCGGCATGATATCGGCTATAGCGGTGATCCGGCGTCGATCTTCGTATGCTCTGGGCAAAAAATAGAGCAGATCCTCAATGGTTTTGAGGCCCTTCCGTTCCAAGAGGGCCGCGATTCCGGGACCAACGCCACGTGCATAGCGTACGGGCGAATCAAGAATCTCCCATGAGGCTCGAAGATCTTCAAGGCTCGACATTTTCTCCTTTTTCAAATCGCCGGTTTCAGCAATGATTGAGCGTATGCAAGAAATGTCTTCCTGGAGGCCTGCAAGGAAGCGCTGTCCTTTATCGGGCGGCGACTGTTCGACCTGAACAGCCTTGCGATGCATGCTTTCGATGAAAGACTGCCACTCTTTCATTTCGCTTTTGTCTATCATGCCGTCGAAGAGAATGGCCATAAGCCCGTCGAGAGTCTCATGATAACCTACTTCATCGCCGCCTGTAGAGACCCGGATGGTTTCGAAGATGTTCCTTATCTTTTCTGCTATGTCCTTGAGAGGCGCTGTCATGGGGAATCTGCTCGAATTATTCCTTGCCGTGCTATGGAAGAGATGGATTTATATCAGATGTTTCGGTATATTACAAGGAATGAATTGACTTTTCAACGCAAGTAAGCTACTTCACGATGTCAGTTCATCGAAAAATGCGGGGAATTCATCCATGAGCGATATACAGGCATCTTATAAACACTCGGGCGTCGATATAGACGCCGCAAACGTTTTTGTAGAACGAATAAAGCCTATCGTGAGGTCCACGTTCCGCCGTGAAGTCCTTGGCGACATCGGCAGTTTCGGCGGCCTTTTCGCCTTCGATCCAAGTCGCTACCGTAATCCGATTCTCGTTTCCTCGACGGACGGCGTGGGAACAAAACTCCGTGTCGCTCAGATGATGAATCGGCATCGCACGGTCGGTATCGATCTCGTTGCCATGGGGGTCAACGATCTCATCGTCCAAGGGGCTGAACCACTCTTCTTCCTTGATTACATAGCCGTCGGAAGGATCGACGTAAATCGGAACGTTGAAATTATCGAGGGCATTGCAGCGGGATGCCGTGAAGCAGGATGCGCCCTCATTGGCGGAGAAAATGCAGAAATGCCAGGTTTTTACGGCGACGATGAGTACGATCTGGCAGGCTTCTGTGTCGGTGTCGTTGACAAGGACCATCTGATCGACGGCTCCTGTGTCGCTTCCGGAGACTGTATCATCGGCCTTCCTTCAAGTGGAATCCACAGTAACGGTCTATCCCTTGCCAGAAAGGTTCTCTTCGATATGGCCGGTTTCACTGTGACCGACAAACCCTCTGGCTTGTTGCGCTCTCTGGGCGAGGAACTCTTGGAACCGACCAGAATTTACGTGAAACCGCTCCTTAAACTTCTTGAATCTTTCACGGTAAACGGAATGGTTCATGTAACGGGTGGAGGTTTCCTTGAAAATATTCCACGCATGCTCCCTGCAGGGCTCTGTGCAAGGATTACAAAGGACTCCTGGATAGTGCCTCCCATTTTCTCCGTCATTCAGAAGTTAGGCAACGTGGCGGCGCATGAAATGTACAGAGTCTTTAATATGGGGATAGGAATGGTCCTCATCGTGCCTGGAAAGTCCGCCGGTAAAATTGCAGATTTTCTGACGGACATTGGCGAAGAGCCCCGGATCATCGGTTCTGTCGTCCCCGAGGTCTGCGGATCAGAGCGTGTACGTGTCGAGTAAAAAAATGGCGCGAGAATTATCGCTAGGCGTGCTCGTATCGGGCAGCGGATCGAACCTCCAAGCTATAGTCGACGCTATCGAGTCCGACAGACTCGATGCTGTAATAAAGATCGTTATCTCTAATAATCCGAATGCATATGCCTTAGAGCGCTGCCGTCGCCACAACATACCGATATCGGTCATCAATCACTGTCAGTACAAAAGCCGTGAGGCTTTCGACGACAAAATGATTTCCGTGCTCACCGATAATGGCGTCGAACTGGTGGTTATGGCAGGATTCATGCGAATACTGACGGAGCGATTACTCAGGGCTTTCCCCTTACGCGTCATGAATATTCATCCCGCTTTGCTGCCGTCCTTTCCGGGACTGCATGGCCAGCGTCAGGCCTTCGATTACGGTGTAAAATTTTCAGGCTGCACCGTCCATTTCGTCGATGAGGGCGTGGACACCGGTCCTATTATCATCCAGGCCGTTGTTCCCTGTTGCGATGACGATACGGAAGAAAGTCTGCAGCAGAAAATATTGAAGGAAGAGCATCGGATTTATCCCCAGGCAATCCAATATTTTGCAGAGGGCAGGCTTGAGGTTTCCGGGCGAAAGGTTCACATCAAGAATTCGAATCAAATGTCGACGCCGTCGCTGCACAATCCACATCTTGAAGGATTCTGACATTCATGGTCATCGTCAGCGCTTGTCTTCTCGGAATCAAGTGCCGGTATGACGGATCAAGCCGTATTCTTAAGGGAATCATGGACTGCCCGGCCCGACACTCTCTCCTCCCGCTTTGTCCCGAGCAACTTGGCGGCTTGCCGACTCCCCGGTTTCCCTGCGAGATTATAGGAGGCGACGGGAAGGATGTTCTTGAAGGGAAGGCTTGCGTCTGTGATGCTCATGGAGGCGATATGACGGAAAAGTTCATTCGTGGCGCTGAAGAAGCGGCACGGCTGGCGCGCCTTTTTAATGTCGAATATATACTCTTAAAAGAAAGAAGTCCCTCCTGTGGAGTCCGATACATTATCCGGAAAGGCAGACCGGCGGCAGGAATGGGCGTAACTGCGGCTCTACTGACAAAGGAAGGCATCCCTGTTCGTTCATCGGAGGATTTCCATGAGGACTGGCTATGATCTTATCGTTGTCGGTCACAACCTGACTGACCTTGCCACAGCAGCCCTAGCATCGAAGCAGGGACTCAAAACCCTCCTTATCGAAATTGATGGCCGAGATAGTCCAACAGCATCAGAAGGAGCGCCGCCTCTTCCCTTTGCAGCAGATTCCCTCATCGACGTTCAGTCGCTCCGGGAAATCCTTTCAATTTTAGAGATTGAATCCCCTTTGACGGTCAGACGGCCGATCTTACAGGTGCTCTTTCTCGACAGGAGAATCGATATTGCAAGCGATCGATTCCCTCTTGAGGCTGAAATGGAAAGAGAATTCGGACAAAGCCCGTCGTTGGCGGCATTGTACGACAGCGCTCGCGAGTTGTCCGAATTGATCATGGAGCGCTGGCAAAATATCGCATCTCCGAAAAATGGAACACCCCGCAGCTTCCGCCGATCCTTGCTGCCCCTGTCCATTGCCATAAAGAGACGACAGTTTAAAGAGCTTATGCGAAAAGCATCCGCCGATTCCCACATTCGATCTTTTCTTGCAGCTCAGGTTATCGAAAATACGCGATTCATTCCAGCGGCATCAGATCCGCTGGCCTCGGCGCTTGGCGTTGCCATCCCCTTCCTGGAAATAGGAGAAATAACAGCCGGGACTGAGCAATTGCGCGACATTTTGCTGCAGAATATCGAAACAAACAATGGCGCCGTACTGCGAGAATGTACCAAAGTGAGCCTGTCGGGCAGTTCCGAAATCGTAGTCCAGGGTTCGTTCGAAGAGGCCGATGACGCTCTTTATACAGGAAATTTCGTCTATATTGGAGAAATTGCACGGAAGAACATCGCAACCGCTCTTCTGTTGAACGGACAGGCTGTTCATCGAAAATACTTCGGGAATTGTTGCCTCTATCCTCTTATCATCAGATCAGTCCTGAACGAGAATATATTGCCCGAGCGACTCGCTCCTCGGGCAGTTATTATCAATGACGCCGAGAAACCACCGCAGAACGGCAATTATATTTTTCTGTCCTCCCATCCCCACGCAGAGAAGGATGGTTCCAGAATGTTGACCGTCTCTCTTTTAATGGAAGAGTTTCCGGAATGTTGGACCCCTGATATGATCGCACGACTCGTCCGTTCAACATTTTTACAGATGTCGCATTTTTTCCCATTTCTCAACGACATCACTCCTGCAATCGATTTCCCTCGAATTTTGGAAGAATCATTGACAGAGGGAAAGAGACATTGCAGAGTGAGCATGAAAGGAATGGGCGCTTTCCGATCGATCCTTTCTCATCCTTTCTTCGTTTCCAAGGGCGGTTGTCTCATCGGAGGGATGGAATGTTTCAGCGGCCTCATTTGGGGAAACACGTTCCTGAAGGGACCGGCAGTGGTCAAGTGGGTCAAAGAGAGGAAAAAATATGTATGAAATAATGAATTTGGGGGAATGCGCATACCCCTCTCCGGATCCGACCTGCTGTTTTGTTGAAGGCAGAAACCGGATTATTTTTGATCATCACCTTGATACCTTTGATCTTTCAAAGGACGCAAAGGGACGTCCGGAATCATTAGAACTCGCCGGACCTCAACGGATGATTTATTTTAATTCTCCCCGCACCAGGGTTGCAATCGTCACCTGCGGAGGACTGTGCCCCGGCATTAATGATGTTATCAGGGCTATCGTCATGGTTCTTCATTATCGATACGGAGTGAAGGATATCCTGGGCATTCCCTTTGGTTTCCGAGGTCTTGTCCCTGAGTCAGGACTGTTGCCCCTATCGCTGACGCCCGATCTCGTGAAAGATATACACACTCTCGGAGGAAGCATTCTCTCCTCCTCGCGAGGACACCAGGATATTGGAACCATGGTCAATGCCTTGGTTGAGAAAGCAATCGATATGCTCTTCCTAATCGGCGGCGATGGAACAATGCGCGCGGCGGATAAAATCACTCAGGAAATTACGCGCCGAAATCTCCCCATTGCAATCATCGGCATACCAAAAACAATTGATAATGATCTGAATCTTATCGATAAAACCTTCGGTTTCGATACTGCCATTTCCGAGGCTGTTAAGGTGATTCAGTGCGCCCATGTAGAAGCGAAAGGAGCGCCGATGGGCATAGGGCTCGTCAAAATTATGGGTCGGGAATCAGGCCATATTGCAGTAAACGCGACCCTGGCCCAGAGCGATGTAAACTTCACTCTTATTCCCGAAGTTCCTTTTGATCTATATGGAGAAAATGGTTTCCTCGCTGTTCTTGAGAAGCGTCTAAGGTCGCGGCGTCACGCCGTGATCCTTGTGGCCGAAGGCGCCGGTCAGGATCTTTTCAGCAATGAGGGACCCCTTGGCGCCGATCAGTCAGGCAACCCGCGGCTGAAGGACATAGGTTTGTTTCTCAAAAACAAGATCGAAGAATACTTCTTGTCTATAGGAATGGAAATCAATTTGAAGTACATCGATCCCAGCTATATAATCAGAAGTGTGCCGGCGACCGCGACGGACAGCATTTATTGCGATCTCCTGGGCCAGTACGCCGTTCATGCCGCCATGGCGGGTAAAACGGGCATGGTCCTTGGCCTTTATCACAACGAATATGTTCATCTCCCCATAAAGGCGGTGACATCGCGACGAAAGGTTGATGTGAAGAAAGACCTCTGGATGCGTGTGCTCGAAGCGACGGGACAACCGATGTCCATGAAAAAATAGCTTGCAGTTTTTTGTTCTTTCGATTAAGAGAGAGCCTACTTTTAACCAAGGAGTGAACGGGCTATGGCGCGCGTATGTGAAATTTGTGGAAAAGGACCCGTTGTGGGCAACCAAGTCAGTCACGCCAATAATAAGACCAAGAGAACATGGTATCCGAACTTGCAGAAGCTGCGGATTATCGATGGAGGTACGGGCGCCGTGAAAAGAATGAAGGTATGTACTCGATGTCTTCGTTCCGGCTCTGTAAAAAAGGCTCTGTAATAATCTAAGAGAATATTTTATTTGCCGGCAGTTATTTTGAAACACAAAGAGGGCATCATGCGAGCATGGTGCCCTCTTTGTGTTTTTCCGATTTCCGAACTCTCTGTCCTTATAAAAATCGATCTATTTTAGACTTCGCTGTCAATTCCTGAATATACCGCTCCAGTTCTCCCTGTATTTTCTGCTGTTTCATCATAGCTTCAATTGAATTGACTGCTTCGTCATATGACACCGTTCCTTCGGCCTTCTTATCTAGGACTCTGATGATATGGTAACCGAAATCCGTTTCAATTATGCCGCTTGTCTCTCCAATCTTCAGAGAAAAAGCGGCATCCTCAAAGGGTTTTACCATTTTCCCTCTGGTAAAATAGCCTAGGTCCCCGCCGTTTCTGCCGCTTGGGCAATCAGAGTATTCTTTGGCCAAGGCTTCGAAATTTCCTCCCGTAGAAAGTTTGCCCTTGATCGTATCAATCTTCTTTTTTGCCGCAACGCGATCCTGCTCCGTGGCGCCCTTATCGACCTTTACGAGAATGTGTTGACCACGCACCTGCTCCTGGCGCTTGAACGATGCAATGTTTCCATTGTAATAGCTCTTTTTTTCTTCCTCAGTTACGGACACTTTACTTGCAACTTGCACATCGACAAAACGTTTTATTGCGAGGCCCATCTTGAAGTGTCCTTTCAGTTCTTCCTCGCTTATGTTCATAGCGGCAAGCTGACGCTTGAATTCCTCGTTCGAGGGAAATCGCTTTTTCAAAGCTTCCAGTTGCTGATCAAGTTCCTGGGGGCTTATAGCAATGTTTTGTTTTTGCGATTCTTGATAGAGCAGTTCCCTGGCTATGAGACCGTCTGCTATATCATTCCTCAACTTATTAAGAGACTTGTCGTCCATCTTCTGTCCCGCATGTTGATAGCGGTTCTTCATCGATTCAACTTCTTTTTCAAAAACGTTCATGGGTATTGCCGTGCCATTCACTATGGCTGCATTTTGGTTCTTTACAATGCCTTTTTCGGCAGCAACGACTGGCGCCGTAAAAGAAATTGAAAGTGCAAAAATTAACAACAGCCTGCGGAAGCTTCGTTCACTCATTTATTTGGCGACTCCTTTCTGAATACAAAAGCCCCCCTGGGGAGGCTTTTACCGTATGGCGGCGCAATAGCCGCCACTGGATCTTTTTACATTTTTACGATCATGCTTTTGAGTTCGGCAAGGGAAATCTTGAAGAGTCCATAGGAGGACTTGCCGTAAGCCTTTTCTTCACCGGCAAGAGTCAATTCGACAGTCGCACCGGTGCGAAGAACAACGGCAACCGTCAGTGTCGACCCTTTCTTGAAAAATTTCATCTCGCTGACAGTGTCTAACGTTATGGTATGAGAACCCTTTCCCCGCTTACCCTTGATGTAGGTGTTGCCATCGATGCTGACGCCTGTACATTCAGTTCGAATATCCAATTGATCAATGAAGGTTGCCGAGTAGTTCTTGTCGGGTACGGGAATGGCGTCATCTCGCTCTCCCAAGGATCCCATGCCCATCAGGATGATTAACATGGCGGAAAAAACCGCCCCGTAAAGGCACACCGTCAATCCGGGAGACTTCTTTAAGACTGTTCGCACCATCGAACCTCGCTTTTCAGAGATTCCATCAGATCATCAACATCTCCGATGAAGCCGCAGGGTATCTGCATCTCAACCATGTTCACGGCGCCGCCCGCCTTCGTGATGCCGGCGATCCCATCATAACCCTCAAGTATGAATTTAAGAAACGCTTCATTTTCCCGATCAACAGAGATTCGCCGTGTTATCAATTACATCATACCCTATCTGCCATTCTCAACGTAATTTTTCCTATCATTCCAACACTGAAATAGCAAGAGAAAATCCCGCCCTGCCTGACGTACCCTGTCAAGACACTGCCTTGACAGGGTACGGAATCTCGACTATCATCCACTCAAAATTTTCACGAAAGATTTCATGCTTCCAACAACGCGGTGGATAATAGCCGATGAAAAATTGCCCGAAAGAATATACGAATATTCCTCAAACCTTTCAGTACTCCCAATAATCTCAACCATGCTGATCAACAGGGGCGTCAGCGATGTTAACGAAGGACGTAGATTTCTTTCCCCTTCCCTCAAGGACCTCCATAATCCTTTCCTTATGCGCGATATGGAAGAAGCAGTTAGCCGAATTCTTCGAGCCGTCGCAGGGAAAGAACATATTGTTGTCTACGGTGATTATGACGCCGACGGCATAACCGCCACGGCAATTCTGGTATTGTTTTTGCGCAGCATAGGCGCTTCAGTCTCTTATTACATTCCTGATCGCATTACAGAGGGCTACGGTCTGAACCTACGGGCCATAGGCACGTTAAAGGAACGCGGCTGCTCACTAATCGTCACTGTAGATTGTGGCGTTTCCGATTTTGATGAAGTGGCATATGCAACTAGCCTCGGAGTAGACTGTATTGTAGTCGATCATCACGAGGTTCCCTCCAGGCTTCCGGCTGCCGTTGCGGTTATTAACCCTCATCGCGAAGATTGCTCCTTTCCTTGTAAGTACCTTGCAGGCGCAGGCGTTGCCTTCAACGTGCTTATTGCCTTACGGAGCAGGCTCAGGGCCGCCGCTTTTTGGGATGGCCGTCCCTATCCTAATTTGAAAGATTACCTCGATCTGGTGGCTCTCGGAACCATCGGAGATCTCGTTCCTCTTGTTGACGAAAATAGAATATTTGCAAAAGTCGGTCTTGATGTCTTGTCAAAAACATCGAGACCGGGGCTCAGAGCCCTGAAGAGACGAAGCGGCGCCGACAGATCAATCCTTACGGCCGAGGTTCTTTCCTTCGCTCTTATCCCGCGCATTAACGCCGCCGGTCGTATGGGCACAGCTACCGCTGCCGTGGAACTCCTTTTGACAAAAGACGAGGGTCAGGCGGCTGTATTGACTGAACGTCTCGAGTCCTACAATCAGAGAAGAAAGGAGGTAGAAATTGCAATTCTCGAATCCGTCGTGGCGGCGATAGAGAGAGATCCTTCGTTGGGAGAGCAGAGATCTTTTGTATTCGCCTCAAAAAGATGGCATCCCGGTGTCATCGGAATCGTGGCGTCAAAACTCGTTGACCGTTACTATCGACCAACGGTTCTCTTTTGCCTCAAAGACGGCATTGGAAGAGGTTCCGGTCGAAGCATCGAGGAGTTCAATCTTTTTGGCGGAATTTCCAAACGGTGTGCACCTTTTCTTGTGACCTACGGAGGACATCAGTACGCCGCTGGGTGCACCATCCGCGAGGAAAATATAGATCTCTTCAGTCAGGCTCTGGAAGGAGCGATCCGGGAGGATCTGGGCCATCACATTCCTCTTCCGACAACTCATATCGACGGATTGTTTGATATAAGTGGAATCACCACTGATCTTTTAAACCAGATCGATCTTCTCTCCCCCTTCGGTCCCATGAATCCGGAACCTCTTCTATGCATGAGCGGTGTGAAGGCACAGTCGTTAACCCTTGTTGGCAATAATCATCTGAAGATGCAGCTTGCCAATGACGAACACCGTTGCGATTCCATATGGTTTTCGAAGGGCGAATACGGGGCAATGCTGAGGGATGCAATGCTTTCAATTGTTTATACGCCCCAGATCAATGAATGGAACGGTGAGAGAAAGATACAGCTAAAGGTGCGGGACGTACGTATCATGAACCCTTAGGTCGTTAATATTAATCCCAGGACCTTCTATCGACGATCAAAGGAGCGCTGTCTGCTATTGAACCAGGAGATACGATGGATATCTCGTCAATCCTGACAGTACATTCCGTGGCAAATCGATCGGTAAAGCTTTTGACAATCATATCATCAATAGTGGGTCCTTCAAGCGCAACCGTCAGATAATCCTTAAAAGATTTCCTATCAATAACAAGTTGATACTTGATATTCTTAAAGTGTTTTTTTATGTTGTTCAGCTGGCTCGGCGCAATGAAAAGCCCCCGTATTTTCACGGCGTCTCCGCAACGTCCGTGAATGCCGCTGAGCCTCAGGGAAGTTCGTCCGCAGGGACATTGTTCTTCAATAATCGAAGAAAGATCTCCCGTACCGAAGCGAAAGAGAAAAAAAATGTTGTTCAGGCGCGTAACAACCACTTCGCCGAGAGTTCCCTCTTTCATGGATCGTCCGGTGTCGGGATCGACAATCTCAACAACGGCGTCTTCGACTATGTGCCAGCCCTTTTTTTCTGCACATTCGAACGCAATGTCGCCAACTTCCGTAGCGCCATACATCTGATAGGTGTCGATGCCGTATCTCTCTTCAAATATGGTCCGAAGTGACGGCTCCAGGGGTTCCGCCACAAAACTTGCCTTTCTCAGGTAGAAATCTTTTGCGATATCTAAACCTTTTTCTTCGGCTTTAGCGATGATCGCCTTCAGAAAACTGGGGGTTCCTACGAAACCGGTAACTCCAAGATCTTTCAGAAGTTGAACCTGTATTTCCGTATTAGATGTTCCGGATGGCACTACTGTCGCGCCACAGGCGCGAAGACCTTCATGAAATGTCAGGCCAGCCGCTACGAGATGATATGAAAAGGTGTTAAGGACCACATCCCCTTCAGTGAAACCGGCGGCATGATATCCCGCCGTCCAAAGGCTGGATTCCGTGAGATGAGGTTCGTAGATGGGACCGGGTGACGTGAATATCCGTTCGAATGTTAGATCTTTCCGGGCAAATCCTCCGAAGGGAGGCGCTTGTCGCTCATATTCCGCCACCTGCTCCCGCGAGATAACGGGGAGTCTTTCGAGATCTTCCAACGTTGCGACATCGCTCGGTGTGAGGGATCGGCTTTTAAAGATTTGTTGCACTCTCGAAGCGTTCTCATAGCCTGCCCTCACCATTTCTGAGAGGCGACGGTTATGCTCGGTCCGTCGTTGCTCTCTTGGTCGACCCTCCCTTTCCTCAAAGAAAATACTCGCCATACCCCTCTCCTTTCCTCCTCTCACAACCACCTCTTCCTTCGTTTATAGGCCTTTACATCACGGTAGGAGTTCGTATCGCCCCTCGTTCCCATCCCCAGATAGAAATCCTTAACATCCGGATTCTCCTTAAGCTCCTTCGATTCACCCTCCATGACGATTTTACCATTTTCCATAACGTATCCGAAGTGAGCGATCTGGAGAGCCATATTCGCGTTCTGTTCAACAAGAATAATCGTCGTCCCCTGCTCTTCATTTATCTGTTTGATGATTTTGAATATTTCCTTCACAACGAGAGGTGCGAGTCCCAGGGAGGGTTCATCGAGGAGGAGCAAATCGGGATGCGCCATCAATGCGCGACCCATCACGAGCATCTGCAGTTCACCACCGCTGCAGTAACCGGCCATGGACTTCCGGCGCGGCACCAGTGCGGGGAAATATTCGTAGATCATATCCAGATCCTCCCGGTAAGGCTTTCCCCATCTTGTGGCCGTTCCAACACGGAGATTTTCCTCGATGGTAAGATACTTGAAGGGTTGTCGTCCTTCCAAGACTTGTATAATGCCCTTTCTCGTAATGTCTTCTGGGGCCTTGTTCTGGATATTGTCTCCGTTATACAGTATTGTGCCCTCGGTAACTTTGCCGTTTTCGGGCTTCAGGAGTCCCGATATTGCCTTGAGGGATGTGGTTTTGCCAGCGCCATTGCTGCCCAGCAGGGAAACGATCTGGTGCCTTTTTACCGCTAGCGATACTCCTTTGAGTACCTGGATTACATCGGCATAAACCACGCTTATATTGTTTACTTGAAGTAAAGGTTTATCGTTCATTGCATTTATATTGTCTTTCGAGCATGCACTCTCTGCAGTTATATTCAAAATCCGGTCTTTTCAATATGAAAAAGGCCAGAGTCTGAAGTTCGAACGAACTATCCGCCATACTTCCGCAAGTCCTCTTGGCTCAAATATTATAAAGAGAACTATCGAGAGGCCGAAGACCAGCTCCCTGATTGCCGCCAGTGTCAGTTCCATGCCCTGAATGATTGACAGGCTCATGATCGTGTCTGTAAGCCAACGAAGGGTCTCACTCAGAACTACAATAAAGGCTGCGCCGAAAACCGACCCGGCGATGGAGCCTAATCCTCCGATTATCACCATGGCAATATATTCAACTGAAAGACCCACATTGAAAGGTTCCGCCGTTATGCTTGTCATGTAGTAGGCCCAGAGTGCGCCGGCGCACCCCGCATAATAGGAACTGATGCCGAAGGAAAGGATTTTGTAGCGAAAGACAGGAATTCCCATGCCCTCTGCCGCCCTATCGTTGTCACGGATGGCGATAAAAGCCCGGCCATAACGAGTGCGCATTAAATGCGAGGTCATAAGGATCATTATGATGAGTATCACAAAAACGACGAAAAAGAATCGGCGGTCATCAACCACAGAGATCCCGAATAATTGCGGTTCAGGTAAAATAATGCCCATCGTGCCTTGTGTTAGGCTCTCCCAATGAACCAAGAGGTACTCGATGATAAACTGACCAGCCAGCGTGGCGATGGTTAGATATAATCCTTTGAGTCGTCCTGAGGGAATGCCGAAAATCATACCTGCCACGGCAGCAATGAATCCCGCCGCAGGTACTGCGAAAATAAAGGGAATCCCGAATCTCGTGGCAAGGACGGCCGCACCATAGGCGCCAACGCCAAAAAAAGCTCCGTGGCCCAAGGATATCTGCCCTGTGAAACCCACAAGAATATTGAGGCCAAGGGCGCCTATGGATGAAATAGCTATAATATTAAAAATGTATACAATATATGAACCGCAGAGCAACGTCGCCGCGGAGAAGAAAAGAAGACCTCCAATGATTGCAGCGGCGCGCCCGAAATCCGTTTCGAAAATTCTCAGTTCCTCGTCGTAGCGTTCCTTTAAATTGCCGCACGGCCTGAAGTGAAATGATTTCATTAAGAAAGATACCTTCCTCAGACTCTTTCTATTTCGACAAGGCCGAAAAGGCCGTATGGTCTTATAATGAGAATTACGATCAGAGCCATATAGGGAACAACGTCTTTCAGCGAAGCAGATAAATAACCGCCCGTAAAGCTTTCGAGAAGACCTATTATGACACCGCCCAGAATGGCGCCGCCGATGCTGTCGAGTCCGCCAAGAATAACGACGGGAAATACCTTAAGTCCGATGGAAGAGAGATCGTGTACATTGACGCCGTTTATTATGCCCAGAACGATGCCGCTCATGCCTGCCACAAGAGCTGCGATAGCCCATGAAAGGGCGAAGACTCTGCGTACATGGACGCCGAGAGAAAGAGCTGCCGATTGATTGTCCGCCACGGATCTCATATAGATGCCCTGTGAGGAATACTTGAAAAAGAGGCCAAAAAATATAAGAAAGAGGATGCCTATAGAAGTAGAGAGAAGGTAAACGGGCGGTATAGTGATGCCTGCGAACGTAATTGAAAGTTTCGCCGGGAGAATAGGCGGAAACATATAGAGATTGCCTCCCCAGACCAGCAGCATCAATCCTTTGAAAATTGACGCCAAGCCCACGGTGAGCATAATGACATAAATAAGAGGTTCGCCAATAAGGGGCCGGAGAAAAATCCGTTCCACGACGAAGCCAAGGGCGAAACAGAGGGCCAGCGCCCCCATGAAGGCTACGGGAAGAGGAAGCTTCGCAGCGGAAACAAGCGTCAAAAAAAAGAATGCGCCGAAGGCCAGAAGTTCGCCGTGGGCGAAATTTAGAACACTTGAAGACTTGAAGATCATAACAAATCCCATGGCGGCCAGCCCGTACAGAAAGCCTATGTTCAGACCGTTGATGAGAATCTGCACAAAGAACTCCATTGTTACTCCTGACTCTCCCGAGGGAGATCGCTTTCTACGTTGACGATTTTTACCATCGTTTCGAGAACGTTGACTTGACCATCGCGATACTTGATTACAGCCTTTACGGCAACAGACTCCTCGTTATTGTACATCGCTTCTATAAGTTTAATATACAGGCCGTAAACGAACCGCCGCCTCACCTTGCCCGTTCTCGTCAGCTCCTCATCGTCGGCATCAAGGAGTTTATAAAGGATGATGAACTTCTTAATCCTCATTGGAACGGGCAGACGCTTGTTTACCTCCCGCACCTCCTGAAGAATCAAATTTTCAACGGCCGTCTGCTGCGAGAGGTCCGTGTATGTCGTATAGGGTATCATCTGATCTTCGGCCCAGCTGCCGACGTTGCCCATGTCGATGTTGATCAGGGCCGTAATGAAAGTTCTCCCTTCTCCAAAAGTCACAGCTTCTTGAATGTAGGGGCTGAACTTCAACCTTGTTTCAATGAAGTCCGGAGAAAAAGCGCTGCCGTCTTTATTTCTGATGATGTCTTCCTTCCGTCCGATTATCACAAGATGATTGTTTTCGTCGAGATAGCCAGCATCGCCGGTTTTCAGCCATTGCTCATCGAAGGCTTTCTGTGTGGCGTCAAAATCATTATAGTATCCTCGGAAAATGTTCCTTCCTCCCACCAGAACCTCTTGATCGCTGGATATTTTGACTGTAATTCCCGGGAGAGAGAGACCAACGGTCTCGTCTTTCACTTCGTTGTCCGGTTGCACTTGGAAAATACCGCACGCTTCGGTAAGCCCGTAACATTGCTTGAGATTAAGTCCGATAGCCCGAAAAAAGCGGATTACATCAGGACTTATGGGATGGCCTCCCGTAAAGGCCGAAACGACAGCGCCGCAGCCTATGCGATCCAGCAGGGGACGGTAGAGTGCAATAGATGCTAAACCGTGGGCAATCCTGAGGCCGAAAGAAACAGGCAGTCCCCTTGACTGATTATCGATCACTGCGTTGCCGATCTTTTCGGCAAGCCTGAAGACCAACTTGTTAATGAAACCCGCATCGGCAATTTTCACACGGATTTGCGATGCAAGGTTCTCCCAGAAACGCGAAGAAGTTATTATAACATTCGGCCCAATTTCTCGAAAATCTTCTGTAATCGTTTCCACGGTCTCGGGAAAGTTCATAATCGTGCCGCCGAGCAGGGCCACGCCGATACCCCACATCTGATCGACGATCCATGGCGGAGGAGAAATAGAAAACCAGTTTTTGCAGGATTGTCGATCAAGTACAGCAAGCCAGCTTGACGCTATTGCCGTGAAATTGCTATGAGAAAGCATTGCGAGTTTTGCAACGCCGGTTGTTCCGGAGGTCGTGATCATGAGGGCGCTATCATCGGGTCTGCCCTGCATGAGTTCTTTGCAGAAAAGCTCCGAATCCTCATTCCCCTTTTTGCGACCTGCTTCGAGAAGTTCCTGATAACTCATGAGCCACGAGTCATCTTCATAGGTCCTCATTCCCGTTTTATCTATATATATAATTCTCTTTACATGACAGAGGCGATCCCGCTTATCCAGAAGCTTATCAACCTGCTCCTGATCCTGGGCCACTACGAAGGCCGACCCTGTGCGGTTCAGCATTCCCGCCAGTTCATCGCTGACGGATGAGGTGAACAGGTTAACCGTAATGCCGCCCATGGATTGAGCGCCGAGTTCACTGAAGAGCCACTCGGGATGATTGTCGGTGATTATAGCGAGGCGGTCTCCGCGATTGAAGCCCAGGGCCTTCAATCCCAGGGCTGTCAATCGCGTGAATTCAAGGTAATCGCTCCATGAATAGCTTTTCCAAATGCCGTAGTCTTTTTTCCTGAGAGCTGTCTGCCCGCGACCTAATCGTTCGGCCTGAAGAGCCAATATCTGGGGCAGTGTATGATGAGCCAACGCCTCGTCTTCGATGCCTTTGCATTGGTCTTCCGCTCGTGCCATATCCGCCATTGAAATCAGACGCCTCGCTCAACAGTTCTTAGATAATCATGTCCGTTCCCAGGTAGGCCGTAACAACAGCGTGATTGTTCTGAACCTCCTCGGGCGTTCCTTCGGCAAGCTTCTCCCCAAAATTAAGAACGACGACCTGTGTTGAAAGGCTCATTACTATGGACATATCATGTTCTACGAGGATCATGGTTTGTCCCCAGGCGGCATGAAGTTCCATGAGGAAGCGCACCATATCCTCTTTTTCTTCAAGGTTCATGCCGGCAAAAGGCTCGTCCAGCACGAGAAGTTTGGGCTCCAGCGCCAGCGCCCTCCCTAGTTCTACGCGTTTTCTGAGCCCGTAAGGCAAAGAACCAACTGCTTTTTTTCGTATGCCCTGCATCTCCAGGAAGTCCATGATTTCTTCGACTATGCGACGATGCCGCACTTCTTCCCGCCGAACGGCCCCCGAGAAAAACAATGCCGCAGGAAGACCGTAATTGCTATGGACATGCCGGGCCATAAGCATGTTGGAGAGGACCGACATGCCCGGGAATAGTTCTATGTTTTGAAAAGTTCTGCCGATACCTCTGCCCACCAGTTCGTGGGTCGGCAAGGTTGTAATGTCCTCGCCATTAAAGAAGATTGCACCCTCCTGCGGCTGGTAATAGCCTGTGAGACAGTTCAGGAGGCTAGTCTTGCCGGCGCCGTTTGGTCCGATGAGCGCCAACAGTTCTCCCGTCCGCACTTCAATGCTGACATTGCGGAGGGCTACGACGCCACCGAATCGAAGCGTCAGATCTTTCACGGTCAAATCGGCTTGGCTGTTTTCGCCTCGTTCGGCGAAAATGCTGGGCTGTCCTCGAAATGCCTTCATTTGTTTCCGATAACTTTCAACTCATCCTTGCCGGGAACAAAAAAATTCGTCAAAGGTATGAAACGACCATCCTCATAGACCTGAACGATCCGCGCCGTGAAAGAACCCTGGTGATTATCCGGAGAGAAGCTGACAGCCGGAATGAGTCCTCCAAAATCCTCGTTTTGAAATGATTCCATAGCTTTGTTAATGGTTTCAGATGTCACAGCACCGTACTTCTCCGAAGCTCTGATTATTGAACGTTCCATTATCATCGCCACGGCTACTCCTTCCCAATAGGAGGCATCGAACCCTTTGACTGTCTGATAACGTTGCCACAGCTCCTTGAGCAGCTTCATTCCTTCCACATCATCCACCGGCAGACAGCCGGGAAACTGTATCCTCAGACGATCGCGAATAATGCCCTTCCCCATCTCGAAAAAGGAAGGATCGGTTGATGTCCAGGTTCCGAAAAATTTGGGTTCGTATTTAATGCGATCAGCACACTTCATGGCCGTAATTATCGCCGAGGGAAGCATCTGCATGAACACATAATCCGCTCCAGCCTTTCTGAGTCTCAGGAGTTCCGTTGTCAAGTCAACTGTTTTTGCCGGGAATTCTTCTATGCCGACAATTTCAATTTTATTTTTTTGCGCGTACTCCTGAGTCGGCTTGTGGATTGATCGGCCGTAAGCGTTGTTATACGTGAGGAGTCCAACCTTGGGCGGCGCCTCACCCTCGTGAATGCTCTTTATATACTCAAGAACGGCATAGCAATCCAGTTCGTAACTGCCAAAGGGCAGATACATGTAATCTAAGGGCGTCTGGAGAATTTCCCAGCTGGTGGAATAGTTAATCGTCGGTATCTTGTATCGCTGTACGATCGGTTTTGCAGCAATGCCTTCACCGGCGCTCCACGTTGCGATCATGTCAACCTTGTCGTTCATTGCAAATTTTCTGACCGTCGCCACCGCCTCGGGAACCTTGTACATGGTGTCCACCAGGATAAGCTCCAAATGGTTTCCCGCCGCTCCTCCTTTAACATCATTTACATAAGCGAAATAGTCCTGGTGACCCTTTGCATGGTACTGCCCCCAGGTCGAGGCTGGTCCTGTAAGATTCATGGCAGCCCCGATTTTTACCGTTTTTGCCGATGCTGTCGCCGCAAGACCTGCGATACAGCCCACCATGACACATAAATACATCAAACTACGCTTCATGTGTACCTCCTCCAATTAGTCTGTGGGACGGATCCGGTTGCGATACCCTTGCTCTTGAAACAAAAAGAGCCGTGGGCTTCTCGGTCCGCCCACGGCTCTCATTCCGACTGTTTCAACGGGTCATGAGCTCGGCAGGCAGACCTCTTCAAAATAAAAGAAAAAGCTAAAAAATCCGGTCGCCTTATTGCCGCACATTGCCGATCTCATGAACCTTCCATGATAGTGTCTAACTATATATCGGATATTGTTTTACATTGTCAACAATTTTTTCACTCTTTATTTCAGATCCTTCAAAAATTTAAGATCTGGCGACACGACAAAGGTCGTTTTATCTTTAAATGCCTTTTTGTAAGCTTCCAGATTCCGCAAGTATTCAAAAAAATCAGAATCCTTCCTGTAAGCATCGGCGTATATCTTTACCGATTCGGCATCTCCCGTACCCTTTGTTTCCTCAGCCTCGCGGTAAGCTTTAGCAAGGATAATTTCTCTTTCCATATCCGACTTTGTCATTATCTTTTGCGATTCTTCGGCGCCTTCGGAGCGATACTGCTTCGCCTGGCGTTCCCTTTCAGCCTTCATCCGATCGAAGACGTGTTTTTCATTTTGTTCAGGAAGATCGGCGCGTTTGATTCGAACGTCTATAATCTCTATGCCGAATCCCTTGGCACGCTTGGTTACTTCCTCCGTAACCCTTGCCATGATTTGACTTCTCGTTTTTGAAACTACGTCCGTCAGGTCGTGTTGTCCCAATTCCACCCTCAGTTGCGCATAAATTATGTCGTCAAGCCGTGCGTTGGCGCCTATTTGATTTCTCACATTTTTATAATATGTCAATGGATCCGTAATCTTCCACTTGGCATAGTTATCGACAACGAGATTCTTTTTGTCCCGTGTGAGAACTTCAGTGGGTTGTGCATCATAATCGAGGATTCTCTTCTCGAAGTACACTACCTCCTGTATGAATGGTATCTTGAAGTGGATCCCCGGCACAGTTATTCCTGCCAAGGGTTTACCTAATTGAATCAAAATGGCCTGTTCCGTCTGATCGACGATAAAAATGGAAAAGGAAGCCGCCGCTATGACGAGAACCAGGATTACAATGCTAATTTTACTCTTCATGGCTAACCTCCTTAGCGCTTGGTTTCTTCCTTCGTGCGGATTTCCGGCGTTCTTTCTCCAAGCGGTAAATAAGGGAGAATGTTGCGGCCGGCACGTTCGTCGATAATAATTTTGGTGGCTGAAGGAAGAACCTCTTCCATCGTTTCTATATACAAACGCTTCTTGGTAATGTCCTTGGCCCGGCTATACTCGGCAAGGATTTGATTGAATCTGCTTGCATCGCCCTGCGCTCTAATAATCTTTGCTTCCCGGTAGGCCAGAGCTTCATTCAGGATCTTGGCTGCCATGCCTTTAGCTTTGGGTATAATTTCGTTACTGTATCCATAGGCTTCGTTAATCATTCGGGATTTATCTTCCTTGGCGCTGGCCACGTCCTTGAAGGCCGTCATAACCTGATCGGGCGGATGAACGTCCTGAAGCTGTACGGCAACGATGAAAATGCCTGATTGATACCCGTCCAGTATGGACTGAAGACGGTCCTTCGTGTCCTGCTGGACCTTAAATTTCCCCGTTGTCAATGTATCGTCGATCTCGTTTTCTCCAACCGTTTCACGCATTGCCGCTTCAGCGGCATCTTTGATGGTTTTCTCCTGATCCTTGACGTTGAAGAGATATTTCATTGCATCGTTTATTTTATACTGAACGATGAAGGATAGATTAATGATGTTTTCAGACTTCGTGAGCATAAGACTTTCGCTTGGGATGACTTTATTGGGTCCTATCTGGCGGTCGCCCAGTGTACGAAAGCCAACCTCAACTCTCCTGACTTGAGTAACCTTCGGTTTTAAAACAGTTTCGATGGGCGTCGGCAAATGATAGTGGGGACCAGCTTCGGTCACCCTTACCGCTTTTCCAAAGCGTTTAATAACTCCCAACTCGTCCGGCGCTACAAAGTAAATTCCTGAAGCAAGCCACACGACCACTGCCGCAATGACAATAAAGGGTATAAGCCCGCCTCGTGGGGAAAAAGAAAAAGAGGATGGTATCTTGAAGGATTTTCTAATCTTGTCGAATGCCTCTTTAAAGTCAGGCGGGCGATCCGCGCTCCAAGGATCTCCGCCGCTTCCTTTCCATGTCATATACACCTCGCTTTTCTTTTGTGTCATTGGGGTTTGAAAAATATCACGCCCCCCTTGATCTGTCAATATTATAAAATCTTTCCAATGAGATAGTTGCCACCCTTCCTTGTCTAACAGTGCAAGTTGTGCTATAGGATGCCGTAATATCTCTCTAGGAACAGGAAGGGAATGAATAGGGAAATCTTTCGCGAATATGATGTTCGAGGTCTTGTTGGCAAGGACCTTGATTCCTCCATTGTCACGAAACTCGGCAAAGCAATCGGAACCTTCGGAAGTATGCGCGGCGTGGAAATGATGACAGTGGGACGAGACTGCCGCCTCTCTTCATCGGAATACGCAGAAGCTATCATCGATGGCCTACGGTCTTCAGGCATCAATGTGATTGACGTCGGCGTTTGTCCCACTCCCGTCCTTTACTTTTCTATACGGCGCCTTAAGGCGGGCGGCGGCGTTATGGTGACGGGAAGCCATAATCCTCCTGATTTCAATGGATTCAAAATATGCATCGGCCCGGATACTATTTATGGAAGCGACATTAAAGAACTCCATCACATTGTGGAATCGGGATGCTATGCCGCCGGCGAGGGCGACTGCTCGCAATACTCAGTGACCTCCGACTACCAGGAATATCTCTTAAACAACGTAACAGTTCGGCATGGCTTAACCGTAGCTGTCGACGGCGGCAATGGTGTTGGAGGCGCCGTTGCTGTTCCGCTCTTTGAACGTTGCGGTTGCACCGTCATACCCCTCTATTGCGAGATGGACGGTCATTTCCCAAACCATTTTCCTGATCCAACGGTCCCGGCAAATCTTGAAGATCTCATATCTCTTATGAGAGAGAACACGGTAGACGTCGGCGTTGCTTTTGATGGAGATGCAGACCGATTAGGCATTGTGACAGACAAGGGCCGGATTCTCTGGGGCGATGAACTGCTCATTCTCTTTTCAAGAGCAATACTGGCGTTGAATAAAAATGCGACGATTATCGGCGAAGTGAAGTGCTCACAAAGACTCTATGATGATATCGCGCGTCACGGCGGCCGTCCCATCATGTGGAAAGCCGGCCATTCTCTGATCAAGGGAAAGATGAAGGAGGAAAAAGCCTTTCTGGCCGGTGAAATGAGCGGACACATCTTTTTTGCCGACCGTTATTTCGGTTATGACGATGCGATTTATGCCGCCTTGAGGCTCCTGGAGATTCTCTCTAGAGAAAATTGCAGCATCAGCGACCTGTTGAGCGATCTGCCTGAAACTTTCAGTACACCCGAAATCAGGATCGACTGTCCTGATTCCGTAAAATTCAGTGTTGTAAAAAAAATGACTGATCATTTCAGAGAAAAGTATCCCATTATAGATATAGACGGAGTCAGAATTCAATTCACCAAAGGCTGGGGCCTTGTCCGCGCTTCGAACACCCAACCTGTCTTGGTATTGCGTTTTGAGGCTTCGGACATGCATAATCTTGGGCTTATCCGTAACGAGGTCGAGGGAGCCCTCAAGGCAATATTGTAAATCTTCCATTACCGTAACTTGTCTTAAAATTCCGGCACTAACGAGAACTTTCTGTCCAGAAGCAAAGGAGGATAGCGGCGATGTTCAATTTTTCACAAAAACATGCAAAGATAACAACATTCTACATCCTCGGTCGAAAAATAGAGGATTTGAGCCCGAAGCTTCGAACGAACCTTCGTCGCAAGCGTCCTGTTTTGGTAATTCCTACACTGGCCACTGAATTCACCACAGAGGAAAACCTGCCTGTTTTTGTTAATATTTTGAAGCAGCTTTCAAAAGTCACCTATCTTTCGCGGATAATTTTCGGTCTCGATGCAGCAACGGACGAGGAGGCCCTTGAACTAGCACGCCTCGTAAAGGGGTGCGGCATAAAGAACTACATAATCCAGCATAACAACGGCGAGGGCTTCAGTCATCTTTATACGCGCCTCGGCGAGGCAGGATTTCAAAACGACAGGCCTGGCAAGGGTCGAAATATGTTTATGTCCTTTGGCGTTGCTCAATCCGTGGGCGCCCAATGCATCGGCGTACTCGACGCCGATATCAGGACTTTTCACCGTCGGCAATTGGACCGTTTATTCTATCCCGTTCTGGCCCTTGATTACGAGTTCTCAAAAGCTTTTTACGCCCGCGTCGCCGAAGGTCGCATGTTCGGCCGGGTGAAGCGATTGTTGCTCGACCCTCTGCTCTTGGCCCTCAAACGAAAATTTTCCGAGACAGGCGAGGATAAATTTTTAAGACTCGTAGATTTCCTGCTTGCCTTCAATTACCAACTATCAGGAGAGGTTGTCTTCGACACAAGCCTTTTGAAACGGATGCATTTCGCCACCAACTGGGGCGTTGAGATTTTCACACTCATTGAAGTGTACCGAAAAGCGAACAACATTGCGCAAGTTCAGTTTTCGCGGCTTTCTTTTGACCACAAACACCAGGCGGTTTCGGCGGATGAACCGGACAAGGGTCTCAATAAAATGGCAATCGATATCGTTACGACGATCCTTGCCACCTTGATGGTCGAAGAAGGTTTGGAAATTACAGATTATTTTACTCACGATATCACAGCTACGTATCTGAATGTGGCCGATGAACTGATAAAAAAATACGCCGATAACGCTTCCTTCAGCGAACTGCTCTACGACCGTAATGCCGAGGAGGCTGTCGTGCACAATGTCTTCAAGAACGCCATTCTCAGTGCAGGCGATTATCTCATTTCGCCGTTCAGCCTGTATGACCGTCTGCTGAGAGTCCTCGTGAGCGATAAACGGTTCCATAAATACCTTAACACGGGATTAACCGATGATCTTCTCGCGTACCAGAAGGAAAATCAAAGCCAGCTTTTCGAAATTCCCCAGACCGTGTCGTGGGATCGAATTATCATGAAGCTCCCCAAGATCCTTAACGAGATCAAAGAGGTAACGGACCGGGAGATGGTGCGGTTCCGAAAGGTCTGAGACCTCAACCCGCCAGGATAATCCGAAGATCCATCACGTTCGTCATCGTAGGCCCCGTTATAAGGAGATCGCCGAGACTTTCAAAAAAATGATAGGAATCGTTCCCTTTTAGGAAATCGGGGGCCCGCAACCCCTTTTCCATGGCCCTGGAGATTGTTCTGCCGTCGGCCACGGCGCCTGCGGCATCTGTTGGGCCGTCGGTGCCATCGGTACCTCCGCTCAGCATGCAGACAGGACTCCAGCCGCTCAGTTCCATCGCTGCGGAAAGAACGAACTCCATATTTCTACCCCCGAGGCCGCTGCCTGTAATAGTAACTGTCGTTTCTCCTCCAGAGATGAGACAGGCAGGCCTTTGCAGCGGGTTAGACGACAACAGTTCCTCCTTTGCCATGGCGGCCAGCGCTTTGGCTACCTCGCGTGTTTCCCCCTCGATACAGGACGAGAGGATAGCGGCATGATATCCTAATGATTCGGCCTTTTGTTTCGCTGCGGCAAGCGATATGCTTGCGCTGCCGATTATGAAGTGTTCTTCATGATCGAAAACCTTATCTCCTGCTTTGACCGTCTCCGGGCTTTCGCCGCGTACTCCGGCTTCCAGATATGATCGGACGGACGGCGGGACGACATCCAGGATAGCATACTTGGCAAGGATTTCGATGCAATCGGCAAAGGTACTCCTGTCTGGAACGGTGGGGCCGGAGGCTATGACATCAAGATCGTCGCCCACAACATCCGAAAGGATGAGGGAAATAAGTTTCGCCGGGTGCGCGGCCCGGGCGAGTTTGCCTCCTTTTACGGCCGATATGTGCTTTCGAATAGCGTTGATCTCGTGAATAGTCGCGCCGCATGCCAGAAGCGCTCCAGTGGCGCTCTGCTTGTCTTTCAAGGTAATGCCCTCAACAGGCATGGGCATAAGCGCAGAACCTCCTCCCGAAACCAGACAAAAGATTAGATCCCCTTCGCGAGCCTCGGACAGCAGATCCATTATTTCCCTGGCGCCCTTGAGTCCCTCTTCGTCCGGCACGGGGTGACCCGCCTCGCGAAGCCTGACACGATCGAGAGGCATTCCGTGACCGTACTTTGTTGTCACTACTCCCCCCGTAAGAGCGTCGCCTAAAAGCTCTTCCAATGCCTTGGTCATGGGCGCCGCAGCTTTTCCTGCGCCCACAATGAAAATTCTTCCAATGTCCTGAATTCTGTATTGACTGCTTCCTGCTGTGATATCTCCGTTTGGCGCCAGGCGGACGAATCGTCTGACCGCAACGCCGGGATCGGCAGCCCTCAGTCCTTCATCGAAAATCATGCGAGCGTCAGTTCGGAGTTTTTCTTCCAACAAGTCAGCATTCATCATAGACTTCCTCCTTTTTTGTCACTTCGGCTTTAATCTCATTGACGGTATCCATGAGGACCGCAAAGACATTCTCCCGGATGTCTCCGGCCACTACAACGTACATGATGTCCTCACCGGCAAAAAGCCGTCCTTCCCGTATGTCTGCGAGAACTTCGACAATTCCAGGACGTTTCTTCGCCTTCCGGATGGTTTCATCGAGGCGAGTCCAGTCGGCAGTTACAGTAATCTCTTTAATCAATCTTCCGTTTCTCGATGTTTTTCTCACCACTCCGTTATGGCACAGTATCATGCCTACGGCATGGTAGTTTTCATGACTTTTAACCTGCTGCAATAGTTGCGTAATATTTCTCATAGCCCTTGAAATCCTTTCTGTCAATCGCCTCCCTTGACTGTGCGTCATGACTATGCCATGACTACGTCATGATCAAGAGACGACGGAGTAAACTGGAACGGCTCGGCGATGTGCTCTCCCAGATCTGCAAACGCCGGGGATTGCCCCTGACATTACCCGATACTGAATTGACGAAGACATGGAACGAAGCCGTCGGGCCTCTCATTGCAGCCAATACGCACCCTAATGTTCGCCGTAATGACACCCTTTTTGTTCACGTAACCTCATCGATGTGGCTTCACCAATTGATGTTTATGAAACAGGAAATCATCGATAAAGTCAATTCACATTTTACTGGGTTAATCATCAGAGATATTCATTTTGCAATCGGGAAGAAGCCGAAAGATTCGAAGGGGGCGTCATCTCCCCTGTCAACAGCCGGTAAAATGAAACAACGAGACCGGGAACTGATTGAGCGGAGTCTTGATGGTCTATCGGACGACGAACTCAAGGAAATTCTTAGACGCGTGATGACCCTTGAAATTTTGAATCGCCGTTTGAAACAGGAAGGACAAGGTTCTTGAAGATTCCCTGCATTTCATCGGTATAGCAGTTCGCCGACCGGTATATAACGAGGGGATACAAGATTTTTAATTCTTCCCCCCCTCCCCTGGTTCCTTCGACCAACATAAATTCTCCGTCGCCGTCGCAATGTGAATAAACAATCCGCATTCGTTTGGGTTCTATCGAGAAGGAACGCATGGACGTAAGCAGTTCTACGCCTCGGCGGGCGGGATAAATACAAAAGACCTTTCCACCATCCGTCAGAATTGAACGCGCAGAATCGAGAAAGATTCGAAGGGAGCCGCTGACTTCATGACGCGCCATGGCTTTTTCTCTTACAGCATTCAACCGACCCGACGAAATTTTGCGGTAAGGAGGGTTGAAAATGACGGCATCGAAAGTCGATGGGCCAAACAACGAACCAAGCTCCCGGGCATCGCCGCACAGAATGTTGATCCGTTTCGAAAGATCATTTATAGCTGCGTTTCTGGCGGCCATTGCAGCCATCTGCTCCTGAATTTCAATCCCCGTTATCTCGATGCCTGGGAATCGTCTTGCAAGGATAAGCGCTATAACTCCGCTTCCTGTTCCGATATCGATGAGTCGTTCATCTCCCGCAATCCGCACAAAGGAAGCCAGAAGCACGGCATCGAGAGAAAATCGATATCCAGTTTTCTTTTGTAGGATTTTAACAGCTCCGTTTGCGAATTGATCGATGGTTTCGCCATTCTGCTTCTGTAAATGCTCATGAATGCCCTTGCCGATCATGTCGCGCAATCTCCCGTCTGAGAAATTATCTTACCAGACAATCAAAGGTCGTCAACAATAAACAGCTTCCATTATTCTCTATTGCCCCGAAAAACAAGACCTACGAGACCGAAGGCTTCCTTTCTTTGAAGAGTCTCTATAAATTGTTTAGACAGAACGCGACTTATGAGTTAATAATGTACTGTCTTTCATTAATCATCGTAATATTTCAAAGGAGGTTGCCCTATGGCTTTACTAACAATTACCGCCGGCATCGGATCGGAATCCCTCCTCATAGCGCAACATATAGCGAACCGTCTTTCCGTCAGACTTTATGACGATGACAGACTCCAGCAGGAATTTCTTGACATGGGTCTTTCATTGAAGGATATCGAAAGCCTCGATGAAAAGGCCCCCGGTTTTTTCAACAGGCTTCTGGATCTGAAACCGAAATCTTACCAAGAACTTCTAGAGTCCGTGGTCTATCGCGTGGCTCAGCGCGGCGAGGGCGTCATTATCGGCCATGGTTCTCCCTTTCTTCTTCAGGATTTCGGGTGCGCTCTCCATGTCAGAATTTATTCATCGGAAACTCAAAGAGTCAAGCGGATTGCGCAGGAATGGAAAATCGATGAAATCAACGCCCAAAAAGCTATTCGGAAAAGCGACAGCGACCGGAGAGGGTTCATGGAATATGCCTTCAATATTAGCTGGGACGACCCTGGGCTCTATGATCTCATCGTCAATACAGATAAGCTGGGATATGAAACGGCAGCCGAAATGATTATCGCCGTGGCTTCGTCCGATATTATCAATTCCTGCAGCCTAACCGCCCTCGAGACGATGAAACGCTATAGTCTCGAAAAAAGGATCGAAGCAGTCGTGAAGAAAACCCTGCTGGTCCCTAAAAACGTGCAGGTTTCAGTAACAGACGACGGCCACGTAACACTCACGGGAGTCATGAATCCCCTGGAATCGCAGGATCGCCTTCTTGACGCCGTGAGATCCGTTCCTGGCGTTATAGATATCGCGGCAAAAATTGCCAGTGAAAAGATTCATGACATCTGAACCGGACCGAAGAGTTGATATTCATCATCTGAGAATTTTTCAAATTCCGCTATTGTCGCCGCCAGTTCAAGAAGGTCGTTGACGTTGCAACAACACTTCCTCGTGCATGAAAGCCACTCGCAGGCGGCCGATAGAAAGGGGGAATCGCGTTATGACTTTGCAGAACAAGACAGCCATAATAGTTGCATCGCTGATTACCCTGATGCTCGGTTGTACGGGGATGCTGTATCTTTATTACCTCGAAACCTCGTTACGCAACTCCGCATATTCTGGTCTTGAAAGCATCTCCGAAGCGGGATCTCAAGCTGTTTCACGTTTTCTTCAGGATACCAGACAGGAAATAAAAGCAATTGTAATCTCTCTCGATAGAAGTGCAATAACGAACAAACATGTTGAAAAAATTGAAAACCAGCTTCATCAAATGGTGGCAATATTCCCAAAATTCCAAAACGGCATGTTTGTCCTGGATGCGGATGGACATCTCTGGGTAGACTATCCACCCCATGAAGAAATTCGTGGAGTCGATCTGTCCTTCCGCCAATATTACAAGGAAACCATGAAGATCAAGAAGGGGGTCATGGGAGAGCCGTATCGATCCGTGCGCACCGGTTTGCCCGTGCTGACCTTCACAGAGCCAATTTGGAATGACGCCAACAACATCATAGGTCTCATAGGATGTTCGGTTCAACTGAATTCACCGCAGGCCCTTCAAGGCATCCAGCAAACAAGAATCGGAAAAAATGGATACATTTACATTTTCAACAAGTCCAGAACAATGATTCTTCACCCCGAAAATGAAAGAATCCTATCTATGATCTCGGAAGGCAGGAACAAACTCTTCGATGCGGCTATCAAAGGGTTCGAAGGGGTCGGAGAAACAGTCAATTCCCTTGGAATTCCCATGCTGATCGCCTTGAAGCAAGTTCCTAATTCAAACTGGATTATTGGAGCTCAACGTCCGATCGATGAAGCATTCGCGCCTATTATGACGCTTCGCCAGCATTTTATTATCATAATCCTTTCTTCCGTTATCGCGTCCATCATTTTTGTTTCAATAGCAATACGCAGCATTGTACGTCCACTTGTAAAACTTCGAAAAGCTGCAATAATTCTTGGTTCCATTAATAGCGCCGATTCGCTCGTTTCAGGCAATCGGTCGGATTGCATAAATGAACTTGATTCGATATCGAGTTCAGATGAAATAGGCGAGCTTGCTCATACTTTTAAAGATCTTTGTATGAAGCTTGACTCCACTTTGGTATCGTTGAAGAGTTACGCCGCCGATTGGGAACGTACCTTCAATTCCGTTTCAGACTCCATATTCATTGTGGACAATGAAAATAAAATTCTTCGTATGAACAGGGCGGCCGTCAATCTAAGAAATATAAAAGCCGAATATGCCGTAGGACAGTCCTTTTCTTTTCTTATGTACGGCAACTCCGAGATCCGTAAACTCCCCTTTGCACCCTACCAGCATTTTATTAGCGGAAAACCGATCAGGAACGAAATCAAAGGAAATCAACCAGACGATATCTATGAAATAACCTCTACTCCCTTAACGGATGCCGATGGAAATATCATAGGCGCCGTTCACATAGTTAAAGAAGTAACGGAAGCGAAAAGGTCGGAAAAAGCTCTCCTTGATCGGGAACAGGAACTTCAAATAAAATCCAAAAATCTCGAAGAAGCAAATATAGCATTGAAAGTTCTTCTGGCTCATAAGGACGATGTGCGAATCGAACTGGAGGAAAAAGTTCTCTTCAATGTCAAGGAATTAGTCGTTCCCTATATTGATAAGCTGAAAATCACACAAATGACTTCAAAACAACAGGCCTACCTCTCAATTATCGAGACAAACCTGAATGAAATCGTTTCTTCTTTTTCCTGTAGACTTTCATCAAAATACTTCAATCTGAATCCTAAAGAAATCCTCGTTGCCAATTTGATTCGTGAGGGAAAAACGAACAAAGAAATATGCAATATTCTAAATGTCTCACTCCGTACCGTTGAATTCTATCGTGAGAGTATTCGCCGCAAGCTCGGCCTTACAAATACGAAGATCACCCTGAGAGCGCGTCTCCTCGAGTTGGCGTCGAGTCATGCGGGGGAATCGACAAAAGAAATACCTCTACTGAAGGCAGAGACTACCAGTCGCCTTCTGCTGGATGCTTAGCGAACTTAATAATGCAAGTCGCCCAATTGTGAAGAAGCATCAAAAACAACTGGTGATTATATGGGAATTTGATGGTGTTAGATATTAAACCATATATTTGAACCTAAAGATTTTCCACATTCATTGTAGTCGTAGAACCGCATCAGGCTTGTTGCTCCTCATTCTCGGCATATATTTTTCAAATCATTAATATGTCTTAATTTATTGATTCACAGACTTTACATAATGCAGTAAGAAGCACTTCATTTCCCAACCTGGTTCCAATAGCAATATCCTGCTCCGTTGCAATATGCTCTCTATGTCCATGACCGTCTTTCCACCCGCTGCGTCTTCATGCAATCCCACTTTATAGTGGTATTTTAATGAATCAAATTTGGTGTAGCTTATTCTTTACGGTTATGTACGGTAAACACGTGGGATGCTTCCATCCCTCAAATTCGAAAGGGAGGTTCGTTGTATGGATTTTTTAACTGGCATGGCCTACTGGGGCATTATCCTGTTGGTAGTCATCAACGCCATTCTCGTAAAGAGATCTGATGTAGTGATCCATCAGGAAGGAGAAGATTGAACAAAGAGCCTTAAAAAGAGGCGACATGATCTGCCGGACAACCCAGTCCTGGCGCGTAAGAACTATTCTATCTTCAAAGATTTTTACCTTTTAGTCAACGAGGAGGTTTGAACATGGAATACATTGCGAAAAATTGGATCATTCTTGCGCTCATAATAGTTTACGTCGGTATATGCTTGGGAATTGGATGGTTTTTCAAATTAAAGGCACAGCGCGGAGTCAAGGAATATTACATCGCAAAACGCGATATACCGGGCTGGGTCGTATCGCTTGCCTTTTTTTCGACCTTTATCAGCACCAATACGTATATAGGCCAAGCGGGAACGGCCTTCAGCGCCGGTCTCTGCTGGGCCTGGGTGGGCGTTTTCTGGACGGGCTTCTGCATGATGACCTGGCTCGTCCTCGGCCCCCGCATGCGCAACCAGACGGCTTATCTAAAGTCCGTCACGATACCGGATTATTTTGATTTCCGATACAAGAGTTCTCTCTCAAAATCGATCCGGATTCTATCGGCCTTTGTCATTATTTTCGCCACGATTTTTTATATGGCGGGAATTGCCAAAGGCTGCGCCCATTTGCTTAAATCGGTACTCGGCGTTCCATATATATGGGGAGTGTTCCTCATCATCTTTGTAACCTGTGCATATACCGTATGGGGCGGCATGTACAGCGTCCTCTGGACCGATGCCGTTCAGGGCATTATGATGTTCGCCGTGGCCATTATCATGGTTCTTATCCCCTTTATCTATGTGGGCAGCTACGGCGATCTGATGACGAAAATCGCCATGGTGGATCACGTAACAAAATCGGGTAAACCCATGGGCGACGGACTTGTGACATTCTGCGCCCTGGTTTCCTTTGCTTACATCCTCGGCATCGGTTTTTCGGTTGGCATGAAACAGATAGCCGAGCCGCGGTGCCTTATCCGATTCTATTCCATCGACAACGCGAAAAGCATGAAATTCGCCATGATCTGGACTCCTGTTTTTCTCGGAATCTCCATGGTCTGCGTCATGGGTCTGGGCGCCCTGGTGCATGGAATGACCTCAACCGAAGAAGCGGCCTTTCTTGTCAAGCACACGGACCAGGTCGTCGGTTTTATGCTGGCCAAGTTTAACAACCCTCTTATAAGCGGCATCTGCATGGCGGGTCTTTTTGCTGCGGGCATGTCCTCCCTTGCGTCAGTCATGCTGATTGTCGGAACCGCGCTCATAGGCGACATGTGGAACGTTTGGAAACCTATGCCCAAAGAAAAAATAGTTCCCCGGACCAAAACTGCAATCTGGCTGTATTGCATAATAGTCTTCCTCGTGACAATTAAGCCGCCAGCCGGCATCGTAGAACTGACCGCCTTTGCAGGCGCGGTCTTCGCCGCGAGCTTCTTCCCCGCCATCTTTGGAGGATTGTATCTCCGATGGGGCACCGGCCATGCCGCTTTCTGGTCAATGCTCATCGGAATAGTCAGCTGCACTGTCTATCGCGAACTCTTCAGGACAAAGATCGCGGCGTTGAAAAACATTCACGAGATTTTCCCGGCGTTCATCCTGGCCTTCGTTGCCTATATGATCATCAGTAAAATGACGCAGACCAAGGCGCCCCCTAAGGAGCATCTTGATCTCGTGTTCGGCGACGGCAAAGCCAGATCTTAAAACAAACCATTTATCGAGGCGCCCGTCGTACTCCCATGACGGGCGCCTTTTCCCCTTGGTATGGGTCTGCAACGGAGCAGATTAATCGGTATCGGGGAACAGTCATTAAAAAAACTCTGGAGGAATCAATTATGAGCAGATCCTTGGAAGGCATACGGGTTATCGATTTGAGCCACGTTTTAGCGGCCCCGACGTGTTCGATGTTTCTCGCCGATCTCGGCGCGGAGGTGATCCATGTCGAACCGGCCCACGGCGACGACGCCCGGGAGTTTGGACCCTACGTAGGCAGCAAGCGCGACAAGAATCTGAGCGCTTATTTCATCAGTCTAAACCGCAATAAGAAAAGCATGGTCCTTGATCTGAAGCAGGAAAAAGGCCGGGAGATTCTTCGGGGACTTATCAAGGTCTCGGACGTGGTGCTGGAGAATTTTCGTCCCACGACTATGAAAAAACTCGGCTTCGACTGGCCCGACATTCAGAAGATCAATCCCCAGGTTATTTACTGCTCCATCTGCGGCTTCGGCCACGATTCTCTCCCACAATATGCTGCGCGTCCCGCCTACGACATGGTCGCCCAGGCATATAGCGG